>DASQOL010000011.1:0-56428 GCA_035644475.1 Gammaproteobacteria bacterium
GGCGGTGGCGGTGGTCGTCGCGACGGCGGCGGCTACGGCGGTGGTGGCGGCGGCGGCGGCGGCGGTCGCGGCGGCTACGGCGGCGGCGGTCGCTACTAAGAAATTAGGGACAGGTTACTTTTTCGGCGTGCTCGACCGATCGCGGTCGGCGCACGAAAAAGACTGACTGGTCCCTAGCTTGCGCGGCGCGCCGGACGTTTCCGGCGCGCCGCCGATCTCGCGGCCGCGGTTCCCATCGCGGCCTAAACCAGGGACAGGTTACTTTTTCGGGCGCCCGTTCGGCCGCCCGAACGGATCATGCTGCCCAGCGAAAAAGGCAACATGTCCCTATTTTTCGCCGGGCATCAGGCCCGCGACCTTCATGCGAATCCGATAGACGACGTCGCAGGCGGTGACGTAGAGGCTCTTGCCGTCCGCGTCGCCGAACGCAACGTTGGTCGCGCAGATCTGGCGCTTCGGCTCGCCGCCGTAGATCGGCAGGTTGAGATATCCGAGGGCCTTGCCGCTCGGCGCCGTGATCCGGACGATGCCCGGCCCCGCGCCGCTCGTCGAGTAGACGTTGCCTTGCACGTCGACCTTCATGCCGTCGCCGATGCCGGGACCTTCAGTGAACAGCGTGCCCACGCCGAGCGTGCCGTCGGGCTTCACCTCGTAGCGCATCATCTTCGCGAGCGCGGTCGCGTAGAGCCAGCGTTCGTCGGGCGACAGCGTGACCCCGTTCGGGATGCCGCCGAGCGCCGCCGCGTCGAGCACGAGCTTCGACGTGCCGTCGCGGATCAGCCAGATGCCGTTCGGCATCTGCTTGTCGGGGTTCTGCCCGGCGTCGCGGATGCCGAAGTCGTTGTCGGTGAGATACACGCCGTCGTCGCGGCGCACGACGATGTCGTTCGGTCCGCTGAAGCGCTTGCCGTCGGGCGACCCGCGCGACAGCACGGTGCGCGTGCCGTCTTTCTCGAGCCGGTTGACCGTGCGGTCGTTGTCCGCACACCAGATGAGCCGGCCCTGCGAGTCGAGACTCGCGCAGCTCGGCCCGATCAGCAGCACGTGCGAGCGCCCGCTGCGCGTCTGCGCGCCGGTGTGGTTCACGTCGGTGCCGCTGTAGCCGGCTTTCTCCATGAACACCGACACCTTCTTGTCGGGCGTGACCTTGTAGAGCACGTTGTCGAGCAGGCCGCCGACGATGAGGTACCCCGACTTGCCGTCCGGCACCCACACCGGGCCTTCGTTCAAGCCGAAGCCGCTCGCGATCTCCTCCGCCTTGGCGTTCGGCGCGACGAGTGCGTCGAGCGCGGGGTCGAGGCGCGTAATGTTGAACGGCTTCGACTCGGGTGCGGGACCGTCGCCGCGCATGCCGGGCGGCGGCGAAGCGGACGCCGCCGAGCCCGATCCGGCGGGCGGCGCGGCCGGCTGCGCGAGCGCGTTGCCCGCCGCGAGCGCGAGCGCGCAGAGCACGGCAGGGCCGAGCGAGATCAAGTGACGATTCATGTGTCCCCCCGAAGCGTTGCTGCGCTCCATCCTCGCCGAGCATCCGCCGCCGCGCAAACGGGAGCGGGTAGCGAAATTCGCCAATGGTTGGTCGCCGCTCACAGCCGCTCGCGCCGCTGGCCACCCTCGATTCTTCTAAGCCACTGATAACTTTGGAATCCGTATTTGGCACGACATTCGCAATAGTCCGTGCAGTTGGTGCTTTGGGAGCTCGCTCATGCAATCGGAAACCCCCGCCTTCGACTCGATGACGACGAAGCTGATTGCCTGCGTGGTCATCGTCGCGTGTCTCGTGCTCGGTGGCATCGGTCTGCTCGTGCCGATCATTCCCGGCTTGCTGTTTCTCGTGATCGCCGCCGCGGTCGCCGCGAGGCTGTCGCCGGAGTTCAACACCACGCTGCGCCGCAATCCGACGCTCGCGGGCTACCTCGACAAGACCGACGGCCTCACCGGGCTGCCGCTCGGCAAGAAGATCCAGGTCGTGCTTCTGCTCGGCGTGAAGATGCTGATCGACGGCGTCGCGCTGCTGGTTTCCGGAGTCATGCGGCTCGTGAAGGCGGCCGAGCGATGAAGCGCTCGGCTCGCCTTGTTCTCTTCGCCGCCGCGTGCACCGTCGCCCTGCTGCTCCCTCGGCGGCGGCGGCGGCGCTGGCGCGCGACGCAGGCGCTGAGCCCGGCGCCGGCGGCGGACGGCAGGGCACACACCTCGAGCGAATTGCCGAATCTCGTCGCAGCGGCTGATAATCGACCTCGCCGTCGGCCGAGACCGACGCATCCTGAGGCATGGGACTCGTGACCGCGACACTGCAACTCAGCAATCCGCGCGAGCCGTCGCTCGCGCCGATCGAGGTCCGCGCACTCGCCGACACCGGCTCCGTATTCTTGTGCATCCCCGAGCACGTGCGCCTACAGCTCAAGCTCGAGCCGCTCGAGCAACGCGAGGTGAAGCTCGCCGACGGCTCGCGCGTGACCTATCCGTACGTCGGCCCGATCGTGCTGCACTTCAAGAACCGCAGCGGCTTCGTAGGCGCGCTCGTGCTGGGCGACGAGGTGCTGCTCGGCGCGATCCCGATGGAGGAGATGGACCTCGTCGTGAACCCGCGCGACCGAACCGTCGACGTGAACCCGAATAGCCCGAACATCGCCACGGGGATCTGCAAGCGCGCTGCCTGACGCGCCTCTGTCGGCCTCGTCCAGTGGGGCGCCTGAAAAAATTAGGGTCAGACCCCGGGGCCAGAGCACCTGCTCTGGCCCCGGGGTCTGACCCTAGCCAAGAAAAGTAACCGGTCCCTATTTTTTGTCGCTGAAGTCGAAGATGTCTTCGCCCTTCGGCTTGTCCATGTTCTTCTCCCAGTACTCTTCCCAGAGGTGGGCCCACGGGCGGCCGTACATGTCGGGGATTTCGTACTGGATCACGGTGCCCGGAGTGACGGGCGTGGATTGGCCGTTCACCGGGTAGATCGTCGGCACGCACTCGATGTAGACGTACGGGTCGCCTTCGTTGAGCTGGTTGATCTTCACGAAGTTGCGCACGATGCGCACGGGCTCGACGAGCGCCTCGGGATCGTAGAAGACCGCTTCGTGATTTAGGCCGAGGAACTTGCCGCTCGCGTCGCGGTTCGGCGAGTAGATCTCGACCGTCTGGAGCTTGCTCGAGAACTCGGGCGCCGAATGCACCTTCCAGCCCTGGATGTTCGACGTCCAGGTGATCAGCGTGTCCTTGTCCCAGAAGCCGATCGTCTCGCCGTACCAGCGCGGCACGTCGGCGCCGATGCGCGGCACGTTGCCTTCCATGTTGAACGTGCGGCCGATCTCGATGTCGGTGATGAAGTTGCGCGCGACGCCGGCCATGATCTGCACCATCTCCGGCGTGACCATGATGTAGTGCTCCCACACCGCGGCCTGGTGCCAGCGGCGCATGAAGCCCTCCGGCCAGCAGTACTGCGACGGCCACATCGGCTTGTTGTCGTTGCCGTGGTGGAACGCCTCTTGGACCATGCGCAGCTGATATTCGGGCGTGAGCAGCGACAGCACAGTCGTCATCTGCACGTTGCGCATGCTGTACCAGTAATTGTTGTTCGGAGTGCGGCCGGGATGCATGTAGCGGCCGTTCCACTCGTTCGGCAACGTCTGATACGTGTGCTGCGTGGGACCGCCGCGCTTCTTCGTCTCAGCGAGCAGCGCCTCGTAGTGTGCCTGCGCGGTCTTGAACGGATACGGGCTCACGATCGCTTCGCGCGGGTAGTCGCGGTCGCAGTAGCCCCACGCCGCCGAGCCCGGCGGCTTGTCGCCGATCACGCTCTGGCGCGCGGCCCACTGGTCCTCGATCGCGGCCGGTGCGTTGCAGCGGAAGTAGCGCTTGTCGGTCCAGAGCGCCTTGTCCTTGTAGAAATCCTTGGTGGTGTAGAGATCGGTGGGCAGCGCGTCGATGCCGGGCGGGTGGTCGCCGTTGCGCGCGCCGCCGATGAACGTGGCCTGGCCTGCGGGCGGGGCTCCGCCGCCGCCGCCGGGCGGGCCTTGGCGGCGCATCGTGGGGCCGACGACCGGATACTTGTCCGGGTCGTTGATGTCCGCCTTGATCGGCGCGGCGCGGCCGACGCTCTTGAAGTCGATCTTGGCGGTCTGCTGCGCCAGCGCCGTCGTGGCGGCCAGCGGCGCCAGCAGTGCAACGGCCAGCAGCCGTACTACGTTCTTGTTCATCGCTTCCCCCGGTGGTGCTTTGACGCACGAGTCCCGAGCGGATGGTAAGTTCAAACGGGGTACGGGGGCTAGAAAGGAATCTCTAGGAACCTCAAGGCCAGCGGGGCGCGGCGGGCGCGGCGCGGCCCGAGCATCGCGTGGGGTGTGTCGCAAGGGTCAACCGTAGAGGGGCGTCACCGTGCGAGCATGAGCAGCGCTCGGAGCTCGCGCACGTCACCGAGCTCGTCGAGCGCGTTCACGCGGCGGATCAGCGCGTCGGTTTTCGCGACGCCGAGCACCGGCTCGATGAGCCCGCGCGCCTTGCCGTTCACACCCGCGTCGTCGAGCGGATTCTCGGGCGTGCCGGGCGCGTGCCGGACGAACCGCTCGACCTTGCGGCCGTCGGCGAGTGTAACCTCGACGCGGCCGCTACGCGGCGCCGCCGCGTCTACCAGCGCCGGGTCCGCGACCAGCTCCACGCGCTCGCGCACCGCGAGCACCCGCGGGTCCGTCATCCGCTCGCGCGCGTGCGAATTCTCGAGGGTGATCGCGCCGTCGACCAGCGCGACGGCGAGGATGTGCTGGCAGTTCACGTCCGGCATCGCGCGGCCGTCCACGATGCGCGCGCCGTCGGCAGGCAGACGCGCGACGATGCGCCGCACGTCGTCGGGTTTCAGGCGCTGCTCGCGCACGAGCGACAGGAATGCGTCGAGCGGCGCCTGGATCGGATAGCCGACCGGGTAGGTCTTGATCGCGGTCTCCTCGATGTAGAACCGCTCGCTCAAGTCCGCGACCAGCGCCTCGGGCGCGGGCTCGGCACCTGCGACGCGCAGCGCAGCGAGCACGTTGCGCTCGCCTTCGAGCGCGTCGGCCACGCCGGTGAAGCCGGCCTCGACGAGCGTAGCGGCGGCCACGCCGTTGCGCGCACCCATGCCGCCGAAGTCGAAGGCCTTCTCCACGTGCTCGTCGTCGCGCTCCCAGGTAAAGACACCGGACACTTGCTGCGCGGCGTACGAGATCGCGTAGCGCATGCGGGTCTCGTCGAAGCGCGCGATCGCGGCGGCGGCGGCCGCGGCGCCGAACGTGGCGCTCATGCCTTCCACGCTGCGGTCGTCGGCGCGCAGCGCGTCGGGCCCCAGTGCAGTCAAGAGGCGACAGCACAAGTCGTAGCCGAGCACCACGGCCCGCACGAGCGCCGCGCCCGACGCGTGCGTCCGCTCGGCCATCGCGAGCGCGGCCGGTACCGTCGAGCAGCCGGGGTGCGCCTTGGTGAACGCGTGGAAGTCGTCGGTCTCGTCGGCGTGCGCGAGCATGCCGTTCGCGAACGCGGCGTTCACCGCGGTCGTGACGATGTCGGTGGTCGCGACACACGCCTCGGCGGTGCCGCCCTGCGCGCGCACGTAGTCGATCGCGAGCTTGCCGGGCGGCAGCGCGGCGCCCGAGACCATTGCGGCGAGCGTGTCGAGGATTCGCTGCTTCGCGGCGCGGGTGACGCGGTCGGGCAGCGGACGCGTGGCGGCGTCGGCCATGTAGCGCGCGAGCCGGCCCGTGAGGTCGGGCGCCGCGGCGGCGCGCCCGCCCAAGGCCGCCGCAAGCGCGAGCCCGCCGGCGCCGTGCAGAGCGCGCCGCCTCGAGATTCGCCGCTCCATCCGCCCCTGCCCTCGGTGAATGACAGCTAAGCACGTAGTCTACCGGGGATTGACAGTCGGCCTGACAATCTGCGGATATGGCAGTCACAATCGGCGCCAATGGATCTACGGCGGCGAGATCCACGCGGTGGAGGCCGTGCTCGAGGGCGCGCCGGAGAACACGCCGCGCGGCTGGCGATGAGGCGCCGCTGCGCCCAACCCCAGCGGTGCCGCAGCCATCGCCACCGAAGGAGCATCCTTGAAAACACATCCACTCGGCCGATCCGGCATCGAAGTCGCGCCGCTCGCGCTCGGCGGCAACGTGTTCGGCTGGACCGCCGACGAGCGGCGCTCGTTCGAGGTGCTCGACGCGTTCGTCGCCGCGGGCTTCAACTTGGTCGACACGGCCGACGTCTACTCGATCTTCGTCAAGGGTCACGTCGGCGGCGAGTCGGAGAGCACGATCGGCCGCTGGCTCGAAAAGCGCGGCCGGCGCGACGACGTGGTGATCGCGACCAAGGTCGGCATGGACATGGGGCCGGCCGGCAAGGGCCTGTCGCGGGAGCACGTCTTCGCGGCCGCCGAAGCGTCGCTGCGCCGGCTCAAGACCGACTACATCGACCTTTACCAAGCGCACATGGACGACAAAACCACGCCGCTCGAGGAGACGCTCGGCGCGTTCGCCGACCTCATCGCGGCAGGCAAGGTCCGTGCGATCGGCGCGTCGAACTACGAGGCCGACCGGCTCGCCGCGGCGCTGCGCACGAGCGAGACACTCGAGCTGCCGCGCTTCGAGACGATGCAGCCTTGGTACAACCTCTACGACCGCGTGTCGTTCGAAGGTCCGCTCCAGGACCTCTGCCGGCGCGAGGGACTCGGGGTGATTCCGTATTTCGGGCTCGCGAGCGGCTTTCTCACGGGCAAGTACCGCTCGGAAAAGGACCTCGCGGGCAGCGCGCGCGCCTATCGCGTGAAGACGATGCTGAACGAGCGCGGCTTCAAGATCCTCGCCGCGCTCGACGCGGCGGCCGCGGACTACGACGCCACGCCGGCGCAGATCGCGCTCGCGTGGCTACGCGCGCACGGCGTGGTCGCGCCGATTGCGAGCGCGACGAGCGCGCACCAGCTCGAGGAGCTCGCGGGCTCCGCGCACATCCACCTCGAGCACGAAAGCATCGCCACGCTCGACGCCGCGAGCGTCGGCGGCGAGCCGCCGCCGGCCTGGTGATCAGAATCTGCCGACGACGCTGACGGCCTTGTTATCGCTGTGGTCGACGAAACCATCGGTGGATCGCTGGCGCGAGAACGACAGCGCCACGCCGACTTTGTGCGTTACGAACCACGTCGCGGAGACGTCATAGGCGTCGTCGAGCGCCAGGTCGCCGTCCCACCGCGAGTAGCCGAGTCGAACGCCGAGCTTTCGCGTCGGGAAGATCTCGCCGGCCGCCGAGTAGACGTTCGCGCGCGGAATGTCGAACTCGGTCGTGATCGACGGAAAAATGAAAGAGCCGATCGTGATGGGCGGGTTGTGCGCCGTGGCCGTGCCCTTGGTCTCCGCAATGCGTCCCCACAGCGAGTACGCGAGCGCGCCGCCGTGCCACACGTGTTGGGCGGCGACGCTCCACTCGTCGCGCTTGATGTCGTTCATCGACCCCGTGCACGGCGCCATCACGCAGACGGGAGGCCCAAGCTTGTCCTGCCGTAGGGACGAGTCGAAACCTAGCTCGACCGTCGTATCCGCGCCGAGATACTTGCCGACGAGCATGCCGTAGCCCTCGGTGTCGCCGTCGATGTCCCGTGGGGAGATCCCCGGATCGATGTCGCCGTGCGCGTAGCGGCCGCCGAAGTACCACTTCGACGTGGGCTGCACGTAACGGCCGCCGACCGAGTACTCGTCCGTCGTGCTGACGAGGTTCCTGAACGGGGGGCCGAACTGGAAGCGACTGGTCTCGTCCTTCTCGTGGTCGATGGATGCCGAGATCCGCGACGACGGGTCGAAGAACGCGGCGAGCCCGAGAGGCCCGCCCGCATCGTCGACCGCGCCGAAGTAGTACGTGAGCCCGAACGACGAGCGCTCCACGTTGAGGGCGCTGAAGGGACTGTCGAGCTCGTTGGCGGCACCCGACGGCTCCCACGAAAACTCCGCGGCGTGTACCGCACCGGCGGCGACGAGGCCACCGACGAATGTGACGAGGTGTTTGGTCTTCATGGCGGAAAAAGATATCCCATGAATTGTTCCCTCGTCTAGGGCCAGCAGGGAGCCAGGGACATGTCACGTTCCGGAAATACTTTCTCCCGCGACTGGGACGGCGGGCACGAGCGGGATCACCCCCGCCCGTAGAGCTCGATGCCCCCGAAAACTTACGCGCCGGTCACTTTTCGCTCGGCGCCCCAGGGCGGCCCGAAAGCCCAACGCCGTTTCCCCGGGGCGGCCGTAGAATGCCGGCATGCCGGACGAGACCGAGGTCGAGACCGAACGCAGCCGCAACACCCCGCCGCTGGCGCTCGAGGCGGCCGCGATCGACCGCCTGCAAGCGCTCAACGCCAAGCTGTTCCGCGCGCCCGACGCGGCTGCGGTGCTGGCCGCGACGATGGACGCCGCGAGAACGCTGCTGCACGCCGACATGGGCAGCGCCGAGATCTTCGATCCCGAGACCGGCTATCTAGAGCTCGTCGCATCGCAAGGCTTCGCCTTCGAGCTGCCGCCCGACAAACGCAGGGTCAAAGTCGGCAACGGCTCGATCTGCGCGCTTGCGCTCACCGCCGGGCGGCAGGTCGTGCTCGACGACATTCTCGCCGAGCCTCGGTGCGCCGAGGTGCACACCGCGGCGCGGCTCGCGAAGATCCGCGGCGCGCTTGCGACGCCGCTGTTCAATCGCAACGGCACGGTCGTCGCGGTGATCTCGACGTACTTCCACCGGCCCCACAGCCCGCCCGAAATCGAGCTGCGAATTCTCGATCTGCTCGTGCGTCAGGCGACGCATCTCATGGAACGGTTCCGCGCCGAGGAGGCGTTGCGCCGCAGCGAGCGGCAATTCTCCGCCCTGTTCGAGCAGGCCGCCTGCGGCATCGCGCGCGTCGGCGTGGACGAGCGCATCACGTTGGTCAACGACCGCTTCTGCGAGATCTTGGGCCGCACGCGCGAAGACCTGCTGACGAAGCGCATCAGCGACGTCACCCATCCCGACGACGTGCCGCGCAGCCTCGAGCTCTTCCACGCCGCGCAGAGGGACGCGCGTTCGTACACCATGGAGAAGCGCTACTTGCGTCCCGACGGCAGCTTGGTGTGGGTGGCCATCGACGTCTCGGCAATCTGCGACGCGAGCGGCGCCACGATGGCGACGATGGGCATCTGCCAGGACATCACGCTGCGCAAGCAGGTCGAGGAGGCGCTGCGCGAGGCCGACCGGCGCAAGGACGAGTTCCTCGCCACGCTCGCGCACGAGCTGCGCAATCCTCTATCGCCGATCGTCAACGGGCTCGAGCTCCTCACCGGCGAAGGCCGCGACCCCGTGTTCTTCGACGAGATCCACGCCACGCTCACTCGCCAGGCGCAGCACATGGTGCGGCTCGTCGACGACCTTCTCGACGTGTCGCGGATCACCCGCGGCAAAATCGAGCTGCGGCGGAGCCGCGTGGACGTGGCCGCGATCGTGGCGAGCGCCGTGGAAACGGCGCGCCCCGTGATCGACGCGGGCGGGCACGCGCTCACGGTGCGTCTGCCCGAGCGGCCCTTGATCGTCGACGCCGACGCGTCGCGGCTGTCGCAGGTGCTCTCCAACCTGCTGAACAACGCCGCCAAGTACATGGAGCCCGGCGGCGAGATCACGATCGAGGCTTCGCGCGAAGACGGCGAAGCCGTGGTGAGCGTCGTCGACTGCGGCATCGGCATCCCGCCGGAGCTCCTCGAGCGGATCTTCGACTTGTTCACGCAGGCCGACCAATCGATGGAGCGATCGCACTCCGGCCTCGGCGTCGGCCTCACGATCGCGAAACGCCTCGTCGAGATGCACGACGGCACGGTGATCGCGCGCAGCGCCGGCGCCGATCGCGGCAGCGAGCTCGTGGTGCGATTGCCGATCTGCGCGGATCAGGAGCTCGCGCCCGAGCCTGCGGCGGACGCCGAGCCCGAGGCCGTACCGCGGCGGGTCTTGGTGATCGACGACAACGAGAGCGTGCTCAAGTCGCTGTGCCTGTTGCTCAAGGCGCTCGGCCACGAGGTTCGCGGCGCGAACAACGGGCATGCGGGCGTGGCGCTCGGTGCGGAGTTTCGGCCCGAGGCCGTGCTGCTCGATCTCGCGATGCCGCAGGTCAGCGGCTTCGAGACCGCGCGGCTACTGCGCGAGCAACCGTGGGGCCGCGACGTCGTGCTCGTGGCACTGACGGGCTGGGGGCAGGAAGAGCACCGGCAGCGCACGAAGCAAGCGGGCTTCGATCATCACTTCGTGAAGCCGATCGACGGCCGACAACTCCAGGCGCTGCTCGCGGACTTGGAGCGCGTGAGGGTCTGACCCCAATTCGCGCGACCGGCCTCTACGAAGCGGCGACCTCAACCGAATTGGGGTCTGACCCTAATTCTCTTTGCCCCATCGCGCCGCCCACAAGCTTTGCGAGCTCCTCGAACCGCGCGGGCTTCAGCAGGTAGTGATCGAACCCGAGGCGGTGCCATTCCCGCTCGACGAGCGCACGGCCCGAGAGGCAGATGAACTTACAGACCTTGAGCTCCGGGCGCCCCCTCAAGTCCGCCATCACCTGCTCGCCCGACATGCCGGGCAGCCCCAAGTCGAGGACCACGGCGTCGAACGGTCCGGAGACGGCCAGCGCCGCCGGCCCGGTGGTCGCGGTCGCGACCTGGCAGCCGGCGCGCTCGAGCATCTTTTTCGCGACGTTGCACGCGTCGGGGTTGTCGTCGACGAACAGAACCTTCGGCGCGCGGGACGGCCGCGCCGCCGTCCGCTCGGCGCGCTCGCGAGCGAGCTGCGCTCGCGACAAGTCCTGCGTGCACCACGCGATCGCGTTCACGAGCGTGCTGCGCTCGAGGGGCTTGCTGAGATAGTGGTCGCAACCGCTCGCGAGACAGAGGCTCTCGTCTTCCTTCATCGCGCTGGCGGTGAGCGCGATGATCGGCCGGTCGTAGCCGCGGCGCCGGAGCTCGGCAGCCGCGGCATAGCCGTCGAGCACCGGCATCTGCATGTCGAGAATGATCGCGTCGAACGCCGCGGCGGCGGCGGCCACTTGCCGCAACGCGTCGCGGCCGTCGACCGCGACCTCTACATTCGCACCCGCGTCCTCGAGCATGCGCCGGGCGAGGCGGCGTATCTCTTCCCGGTCGTCCACCACGAGCACGCGGCACGCGAGCGATCGCGTGGGCGCCTGTTGCTTCGCGCGGGGCGCGGCGTCGCCGAACGGGTCGACGAGCGGCACGCCTTCGAGGTCGCCCGTGCCGATCGCGAGGGTGAAGGTGGTGCCGGAACCCTCCCGTGTCTTCACCACGAGATCGCCGCCGAGCATCCTCGCGAACGGCCGGCAAATCGAGAGACCCAAGCCGGTGCCGCCGAACCGCCGCGTGGCGGACGAATCGCCCTGCGTGAACGGCTCGAACAGTCGGGCGAGCGTGGCCTCGGAAATGCCCGGACCGGTGTCGACGACATCTATCAAGAGCAACGACGCGCGCCGCAACAGATGCATCACGACGTTGATCTCGCCGGCGTCGGTGAACTTGAGCGCGTTCTCGACGAGGTTGATCAGGATCTGCCGCAGCCGCGTGGGGTCGGTGCGAATCGTTTCGGGCAGGAGCCCGTCGGACAGCACGTTGAGCGCGAGCCCCTTCTCGATCGCCCGTATCTTGAGCAGCGTGCAGACCTCGCGAACGAGAGTGTCGGGGCGCACGCGCTCGAAGTGCGGGTCGAGCTTGCCGGCTTCGATACGCGACAAATCCAAGATGTCGTCGATGAGCCGCAGCAAGTAGGCGCCGTTGCTCGCGATCGTCTGGACGTTCTCCACGTCCTCGGGAGCGGTGAGGCTGGTGCGCAGGATGTCGGCGTAGCCCATGATCGCCGACATCGGCGTGCGGATCTCGTGGCTCATGTTAGCGAGGAACTCGCTCTTCGCGCGATCCGCGGTCTCGGCCCGCTGCTGCGCTTCGAGGAGCTCGAGCTCGGCGCGTTTCACGTGGGTGATGTCGTGAGCAATGCCGTGCCAGATAACCGCTCCGTCCGGCTCGCGGAGCGGGCTCGAGTAGGCCTCGAGCCACACCTCGCCCTTCTCCGGGTGATTGTGGCGAAACTGCGCGTGCCACATCGACAGCGTGCGCGCCGACTCCTCGGTCGACGCCGTCACGAGCTTCGCGTCGTCCGGATGAATACGCGAGAGCAACAAGCTCGGGTCGCGCATCAGCGCTTCCGGGTCGATGCCGTGGGTGTCGCGCAAGTGCGGACCCGCGTACGGAAACGAGATGGCGCCGTCGACCGCGACGCGGTACGTGAAGATCGTGCCGGGCGTCGCCTCGGCGATCGTCTGGACCCGGGCGTGCGCCTCGCTCGCGGTTTGCTCCGCGCGCTTCAAGCGATCGACGTCGATCGTCACGCCGAACATTTGCACCGCGCGGCCGTGCTCGTCGAAAACGAACCGAGCGCGAGCTTGGACCCAGTGCGTCTCTCCGTTCGGCCAGATCACGCGGTATTCGGCGGCGAACGCGCGGGCGTCGCGCTGCGCGGCGAGGAATTCCTCCCAGGCGCGCGCGAAGTCGTCGGGCGGCAGCTGCCGTCGCATTATGTCGAACGTGGGCTCGAACGAATGGGGCTCGTGACCGAACAGGCGATATTGCTCGGCCGACCAGGTGATGCGGCCGTCGGGCAAGTCCCAGGCCCAGGTTCCGAGCTCCGCGAACTCGAGCGCGGCGCCGAGCTGTTTGGTTGCCTCGTGCAGGTCGCCGCTGCCCCCCGGGCCGTTCACTCCGCCCGCGATCAACGCGAGTATCGCGGCGGCTTCGGTTCCGGCGGCATCTGGCAAGCGGACTCCCTGCTCGCGAGCGGCGGGGGTCAGCGTCCTTCACCCCACAGGATTTGTTCGCACCTCAATATAGCTCACCGCAGGGACCAGCGCGCATAGACGAGCCACGAGCGGGGAGCGTGCTCGTCGGCGGGCGGAGCGTGCGCCGCATCTCGTCGTGCTTCTGCGCCGCGGCCTTCGCGCCGGCAAGGCGCATGAGGCCGCCGAGCACCCACCAACCCTGTCCGCTCGTCATCACGCAATCTTAGCGTCCCTGCGCCCGGGCCCGCGCATGGCCCCGGCCGGGCTCCTGGTGCAGAATGCCGCGAGGGGGTAACCATCATGCGCGGCATACCTGCTCTCACCGGGGGGCACGTCGTCCTGGCGTTGTTGTCCACCGTCGTCGTCGTCGGCTGCGAGCGCGGCGGTCCGCCGGCGACCACGCCGGCCGCCAACGCGCCGACCGCCACCACCACGCGCGGCGAGCGCTGGAGCTACCAGGACTGGCCCACCGGCCCCTACAAAGTTGCCGAGGACTGGCCGAAGCCGTTGCCCGACACGCGGCACTCACACGCGGGCTGGACGTGGGGCTCGTTCGGCGGCGTCTACGCGGAATCGCCGGACCGGATCTGGATCGCGATGCGCGGCGAGCTGCCGCTGCCCGAAGGCGCGGCGCCGTGGACGCCGTACGTCGCGCTCACCCCGTCGCGCGGCAACGCCGTCGGCGACAGCGACGGCCTCAGCGCCACGTGCCAGCCGGTACCGAAGCGCGGCTGGGAGCGCCGCTTCGAGCACTCGATCATTGTCGTGAACCGCAACGGCGAGCTCGTGGACGAATGGCCCGAGCTCGACAAGCTGTTCAGCGCGGGACCGTGCGGCCGCGGTCCGCATCAGATCAAGATCAGCCCGTACGATCCCGAGAAGCACGTCTGGATCATCGACGACCAGCTGCACATGATTTATCGCTTCACGTACGACGGCAAGCTCGTGATGAGCAAGGGCGAGCTCGGCGTGCGCGGCCGCGGGCCGAACACGTTCGATAGGCCCACCGACATCGCGTGGCTGCCCGACGGCACCTGGTTCCTCACCGACGGCTACGGCGGCACGCGCGTCGTGAAGTTCGACAAGAACGACAACTTCGTGAAGGACTGGGGCGGACCGCCGAAGGACCCTGCCAATCCGGGCCCGAACGAGTTCAACACGGTGCACAGCATCGCGATCAGCAAGGACCGGCGCCTGTTCGTGGTCGACCGCGGCCACGAGCGCATGCAGGTGTTCGACGTCGACGGCAACTTCATCACGATGTGGCCGCTGCGCTCGCCGCACTGGCCCGCGAGCCAGCGCACGCTCGTGACCAACCACTTCATCGACGACAAGGGCTTCATCTGGGCCGGCGACGCGTTCACCAATCGAATCTTGAAGTTCGACCTCGACGGCAACTTCCTCTACAGCTGGGGCGCGCCGGGCTCGCAGCCTGGCCGGCTCGGCTGCTCGCACGGCATCACCACGGACCAGCTCGGCGATCTGTACATCGCGGACTGCTTCGCGGGGCGCGTGCAGAAGTTCGAGCCGATCCCCGGCGCGGATCCCGACAAAGTCGCGGGGCAGATCCTGCGAACTTGGGACACCTGGAAACCGTAGCGCGGGAACATGAGTCGACCCATCGCTCGCGCCGTCGTCCTACTCGCCGCGCTCGCGAGCGCATCGATCGCGCTCGCGCAGGCTGCCGGCCGCGCGGCCGACGAGGCCGCGATCAGGGCCGTGGTCAAGGCGTTCCTCGACACGCGCGAGGCGAACGATGTCGCAGGATTGACCGCGCTGCTCACACCCGACGTCGATCAGCAGCAGACGTCGGGCAACGTGCGCCGCGGCCGCGATGCCGTCGTGCAGGGCTCGCTCACGACGCAGCAGAGCACGGGCGGCAAGCGCACGATCACGCTCGACTCGATCCGCTTCGTCACCGCCGACGTCGCGATCGCGGATGGCCGCTACGACAGCCTCGGCCGCGCCGACGGCACGGACCGCCACATGCTCACGTCGATGGTGCTGCGCCGCGAAGCCGGCGGCTGGAAGATCGCCGCCATCCGCAACAGCCTGCCCACTGCCGAAAAATAGGGACATGTTGGATTTTCCGCCGGCGATGCCGCTCGTGTGGCCACCGCGCGTCGCACGCGGAAAATCCAACATGTCCCTATTTTTCGTCAGGCGATGTGGGCGCCTTTGACGCCGACGTAGACGGCGTACAGCGACTGGCTCGCCGCCATGAACAGGCGGTTGCGGCGCGCGCCGCCGAAGCAGACGTTCGCGCAGACCTCGGGCAAGCGGATCATGCCGATGCGCTGGCCGTCGGACGCCACGATCTGCACACCCGGCCGCGCGCCGCACCAGAGGTTGCCGTCGACGTCGCACCGGATGCCGTCGGCGGCCGACCGCACGCCGCTGCCCGGCACGTCGAGCTGCGCGAAGCGCCGGCCGTTGCGCAGCGCCGTGCCCGAGACGTCCCACACCTTGATCTCTTGCGTGCCGGTGTCGGCGACGTAGAGCTTGGTGTAGTCGGGCGAGAAGCAGAGGCCGTTCGGCCCGCCGACCTCGTCGGTGACGAGCGCCACGCGGCCCGACTGCGGATCGACGCGGTACACCGCCTCCTTCGTCTCCTGCTCCGCCTTGACGCCCTCGTAGTCGCCGCGGATGCCGTACGGCGGATCGGTGAACCAGATGCCGCCGTCGGGATGCACCACGATGTCGTTCGGCGAGCTCAACCGCTTGCCGTTGAACCGGTCCGCGATCGTCGTGACGCTGCCGTCGGGCTCGTAGCGCGCGACGCGCCGGCCGCCGTGCTCGCACGACAGCTGCCGGCCTTGATAGTCGAACGTGTTGCCGTTGCTGAACCCGGACGGATTGCGAAACGTCGTGACGCGCGCGTCGTCGTCGACGAGCCGCATCTGCACGTTGTTCGGGATGTCGCTCCAGACGAGGTACTTGCCGACGCCGTTCCACGCGGGCCCTTCGGCCCAGAGCGTGCCGGTGTGCAGGCGTCGGATCGGCGTATTGAAGAGGATGTAGGGCTGGAAGCGCGGATCGAGCGCGACCAGGTCGGGGTCGGGATAGACGAGCGGCGCGTTGCCCGACCAGTCGCGCGGCGTCGCCTGCGGCGAGACGCCGCCGCTCGCGGATTGCGCGGCCGGAGGCTGCGCCCTGACAGCCGCGCCGGCGGTTGCGGCGGCGATGCCGACCGCGGCACTCAAAACCTGTCGACGGCTGAAGCCTGATCCCGCGGCGCTCATGGTTACGTCCCCTCTGCGCGCTCGAGTGGAGCGAGCCGCACTGTGCAATGAGCGACGCCGCGAATCAAGGCGTCGCCTGCGCCGCGACCTTGCCGCGCGCGAAAAATAGGGACATGTTTGCTTTTTCGGCAAGCCCGGACGCGTTAGCCCCGGGGCGCCGTCAAAAACGTAACATGTCCCTATTTTTCGGGGGGGACACCATGCCAACAATGACGCGCCGCGCACACCTGGCCGGGCTCGCGGGAGCTGCGGCCGCGGCCGCGCTGCCGCGCGCGCTCACCGCACAGACAATCGCGGCGCCAACGCCGGCCGTGCAGATCTCGGCCGAGACCCGCGCGCAGGCGCAGGCGGCCGCGGACGCGATCCCGCCCAAGGGCATCGGCAATCGCATTCGCCACGTTTCCTACAGCGACGTGGGCGGCCGCCCCGACACCGTGCAAGTCATGGCGAGCCGCGGGCACCTCTACGTCGGCCACATGTTCAGCGACGGCGTCACCGTGCTCGACGCGCGCGACCCGCGCGCGCTGAAGCCCGTGCACTACTTCGCGACGCCGTACACGCGCACGCATCACCTGCAAGTCGCGGGCGACTACTTGCTGCTCGCGAACGGCGCGAATCTCGCGCGCAGCCAGTCGTACGACAATTCGCGCGACTACTTCGAGAACACGCTCGCCGACAGCCTCGCTAAGCGCGAGCCGTTTCGCGCGGGCCTCTCGATATTCGACATCGCGAAGAATCCGGCCGAGCCGCGCGAGATCGCGTTCCTCGAGATGCCGGGCATCGGCGTGAATCGCCTCTGGTGGACCGGCGGCCGCTACGCCTACGTCTCCGCGCACTTCGACGGCTTCACCGATCACGTCCTCTGCATCGTCGACGTGCAGGACATCACGAAGCCTCGAATCGTCTCGCAATGGTGGCTACCCGGCATGCATCGGGCCGCCGGCGAGACGCCGACGAATCCGCCGGGCAAGCGCTACGCGTTGCACCACATGATCGTCGCGGGCGACTTGGGCTACGGCGCGTGGCGCGACGGCGGGTTCACGATTCACGACCTGCGCGACGCGTCGGCTTGTAAGCTGCTGTCGCACCTCAACTGGTCGCCGCCGTATCCGGGCGGCACCCACACGCCGCTGCCGCTGCCCTCGCGCGGGCTCGCGATCGTCGCCGACGAGTCGAACGCGGACTTCTGCGCGAAAGGCACGTTCTACACCTGGGTCGTCGACGTGCGTGCCGCCGAGAAGCCTGTGCCGATCGCCACGTTCCCGACGCCCGCCGGCCGCGACTTCTGCGCGATGGGCAACTTCGGCCCGCACAATCTGCACGAGAACCGGCCCGGCAGCTTCGTGAGCGAGGAGACGATCTTCGCGACCTATCACGACGCGGGCGTGCGCGTGTTCGACGTGCGCGACGAGCGCGCGCCGAGGGAGATCGCCTCGTGGATCCCGCCGGTCCCCGCCAAGATGATCGACCCGCGGCCGAACGTGGCGCGCTGCGCGCTCACCTGCGATTGCTACGTCGCTCCGGACGGGCTCATGTACGTCACCGATTGGAACGGTGGGCTGCACGTGCTGCAGTACGAAGGGTGAGCCAGGGATAGGGTCAGACCCCGGGGCCAGAGCAAACCGTCGGTCCAGCGCGAGGGTCAGACCCCAGTCCGTGTGGACGGCAGCGATCTTCCTGGAGTGGGTGCGCGGACTGGGGTGAGACCCTGTCCGCCGTGTTCCGGACCGTGTCCGCCGTGTTGCGCGAGCACCGCGCGGAGCTCGTCGATGTCCGGGGGCTTCACGAGGTGGTGGTCGAAGCCCGCCGTCTGCGACAACCGATAGTCTTGGTCCTGGCCCCAGCCGGTGAGCGCGACCAGCATCACGTGCTCGTGGCGCGGCAGCAGGCGGATGCGGCGTGCCACCTCGTAACCGTCGAGCTCGGGCATGCCGATGTCGAGGAGCACGGTGTCAGGCCCGAAGGGCTCGAGCGCGTCGAGCGCCATCTGCCCGCCGTGCGCCACCTCGACGGTCGCGCCGAGCGTCTCGAGCAGCATGCCGAGCGTGTCGGCCGCGTCGCGGTTGTCGTCCACCACGAGGATGCGCCGTTGCGCGAGCTCCGGCATCGGCTCCACCGCCGACACCCGCTCCGCGGCGTCGACTTCGCTCACGGGCAACGTGACGATGAACTCGCTGCCCTTGCCGGGGCCGTCGCTGCGCGCCTCGACGCTACCCCCGTGCATCAGCACGAGGGTGCGCACCAGCGTAAGACCGATGCCGAGCCCGCCTTGGGAGCGCCGATTCGAGCGGTCGATCTGCATGAACATCTCGAACACGGACTTGAGATTCGCCGGGGAGATGCCGATGCCGCTGTCCTTCACCGTCACGACGGCGTGCGCTCCGCGGTGCCGAGCCGTCAGCGACACGCGGCCGCCGGTGTCGGTGTACTTGGCGGCGTTCGTCAGCAGGTTCGCGAACACCTGCGTTAGCCGCACGGCGTCGCCGGAGATCGCGATCGGCTGGACGGGCAGGTCCACCGTGAGGCGGTGCCGCGCGGCCTCGAACATCGGCCGCGTCGTCTCGACGGCCGCGCGCAGCAGAGTGGCGAGGTCCACGGCTTCGCGTTGCACGTCGATGATGCCGCGAGTGATCCGCGAGACCTCGAGCAGGTCGTCCACGAGGCGCACGAGGTGCGTGATCTGCCGCTCCATGACGTCCGTCATCCGGCCGACCGTCGGATCCTCGCCGCCGGAGAGACGCAGCAGGTGCAGGCCGGTGAGCAACGGCGCAAGCGGATTGCGGAGCTCGTGGCCGAGCGTCGCGAGAAATTCGTCCTTGCGCTGGTCGGCCGCGCGCAGCGCCTCGGCCGCTCGCTCGCGCTCCTCGAGGTGGCCGCGGATCTGGTACTGGCGCCGGCGAGCACGTACGGCCGTGCGGACGGCGGACAGCAGCGTACTGAGCCGCAGCGGCCGCTCGAGCAGCGTCACGTTGCCGAGCGTGCTCACGGCCTCGCGCGCGATCGCCGAATCCGCGCCCTCCCTCGTCAGGAGCAGCAGCGGCAGATCCGACCACGGCGGCTGCTCCCGCAGCACCGCTGCGAGCTGTCGGGAATCCCTAGTCAGCAGTCGCTCCTCGGCGATCACGAGCACGGCGGCACCCCGCGCAAGCTCGCGCGACAGCGACTCGGGGTCCTTGCAGACGTTCGCCTCGATTCCGACGGGACGCAGCAGCGCCTGCGCCGCAGCCCCGTCCTTCTCCGTGAGCACGAGCAGCAGCACGCGCTCGTCGAGCAGCATCTGTTCTCGGGACGCGGTCACCGCTTGGCCTCCAACAGCGGCGCGGGGCCGCCTTCGTACGTCGGCACGCCCGTCAACACGCCGCGGAACTGGCGCAATGCCTCTCCGACTTTGATGCCTCCGCTATCGAGACGGAATTCCCGGATCGTGCGCTCGTGCCGGCCCCCGCGCTTTTTCACCACCGAGATCGCCTGCCGCACCTCGCCCCTCGCCTCGAAGTAGCGCAGCATGACCACCGCATCGGCGAGGTAGCTTGCGTCGATCGGCGTGTGCATTTGCGTGCCGATCATCCCTTGATGGGCGCCGATCAGAATCGTGGCGACGCCCTGCTGGCTCAGATACGCCAAGAGCTCGTGCAGCTGGATCGTGAGAAACCGCTCGCCGGGCATCGCGTTCAGGTAGCCGTTCAAGCTGTCGACGACGACGATCCTCGCGCCGTTCGTCACCGCATCCTTCATCGAGTGCGTGAGCTCGCCGGGCGTGAGCTCCGCGGGATCGACTTGCTGGAGCGTGACGACGCCCTTCGCGACATGCGGCTCTAAGTCGATACCGATCTCGGCGCAGCGCGTGAGCAGCGTCTGCGGGCTCTCGTCGAACATGAATATCGCGCCGCGCACGCCCTCCGCCGCTGCCGAGGCGAGGAACTGCGCGGCGAGCGTCGACTTACCCGTGCCGGCCGAGCCCACGATGAGCGTGCTCGTTCCTTCCTCGATGCCGCCGCCCATCAGCGCATCGAGCTCCTCGACCCCGCTCGCGCGCCGGCGCCGCGACGTCGTATGGCGATGCTCCGCCGCCACGAGCCGCGGGAACACCCGGAGACCGCCGGTGCGGATCACGTAGTCGTGGTTGCCGCCGCGGAACCTCACGCCGCGGTATTTGACCACGCGCACGCGCCGGCGCTCGACGCCATAGTCCGGGTACAGCTGCTCGAGCAGCACGACGCCGTGCGCGATGCTCTGCATTTGCAGGTCGCGGTCCGCGACGGTCACGTCGTCGAGCAGGAGCACGGTGCACGCGCGGGTAGCAAACAGCTGCTTGAGCGCGAGAATGTGCCGCCGGTAGCGCAACGCATTGCCGGCCAGCATCTTGAGCTCCGAGAGCGAGTCGAGCACGAGTCGCTTCGGCTTCAGGCGCTCGACGTCCTCGAGAATCCGCTTCGACGTCTCGGCGAGCTCGAGCTCGGAAGGATGGAACAGCGTGTTCTGATCCTCAGGACTGAGCGCGCCTTCCGACGGCGTGAGGTCGCAGATCTCGATGCCGTCGAGCGACCAGCCATGCGAATCGGCGACGCCGCGGATCTCGTTCTCGGTCTCCGACAAGGTCACGTACAGCACGGGCTCGCCGGCCGCGGCGCCCTGCATCAGAAACTGAAGCCCAAGCGTGGTCTTGCCCGATCCTGGCACACCTTCCACGAGGAACACTCGGTCGCGGGTAAAGCCCCCGTCCAAGATGTCGTCGAGGCCGGGGATACCGGTCGCAGCAGTCTCTCGCGCAGCCATCATCGTCGACCACCCATCGATCGGCGCTTTCAAGCAATATCCGTGCCGAAAAACCGTCTGGACGCGGGGGGCCGCGCCGGCTGGACGCCCGCGAGCCGAGGGCTTCGCTAGTGCCCGGCGTCGCGCCCCTGGCATCGCGCCCAAGCCACACAAGATCTGTACGGGCAGATTCCGACTTTTGGAAAGCGCGACTGAAAAGGTAACTGTCCCTATTTTTCGCGGGGGGATTGGATCGGCGGGCGCACTCTTTATATATGCACGTCGGCGAGGGCGCTCACGCTGCTCGCGCAGCAGCCGCTGTCGGATGACGCGCAGACGCGCATCGTCGTCGCGAGCCGGTGCTCGTCGAGACCATTCAAGAGCGCCACGAGCCAACGTGCCTCGATTGTCCGCGGCGTTGACAGTCTCGCGAGGGGACCACGCGCGCTCGGCGGGTCAGCTCGGGGATGCGTCGCGCGCCGGTGCGTAGGGGCTACAGCGCCTTCCAGCGCCGCGACAACGTCAGCCGCAGCTTGCGCTGCTCGTGCTCCGCGAGCGCTTCCCGGCAGGCGCCCACCTCGTCGTCCATCGCCTGCAGCTCCGCGGCGGCGGCCGCGGCGGCGATCCGTTGCTTCAAGTCGTAGAACAGCGCCGAGTACTCGCCCCGCAGCTCGCGGATGAACGTGAACGACTTGCGATGGATCGCGCACGGCCCGACTCGCCGGATCGCGTCCTGGTGCTCGGGCGTGCAGTAGCCCTTGTGGCGCTCGAAGCCGTACTCAGGGTGCGCGCGCGCGAGCTCGTCCATGATCCGGTCGCGGTGAGTCTTGGCGACGATCGACGCGGCGGCGATCGAGAAATCGATGCCGTCGCCCTTGTTGAAGCAGTTCTGCGGCACGTCGACACCAGGGATGCTGCGCGCGTCGACGAGCACGTGCTGGGGCCGCACGGGCAGCGCCTCCACCGCGCGGCGCATCGCGAGCAGGCCGGCGTGATAGATGTTGACGCTGTCGATCTCCTCGACCTCGGCGCGGCCAATAGAAATAGCCGTCGCGGTGGCGCGGATCCTCCGCTCGGCGTCCTCGCGCTGCTCGAGGTCGAGCCTCTTCGAATCGTCGATGCCGTGGAGCTCGGTGTGCGGCGGGAAGATCACGGCGGCGGCGATCACCGGGCCGGCGAGCGGCCCCATGCCGACCTCGTCCACCCCCGCGATGTGCCGCACGCCCGCGCGCCACAGCACGCGCTCGAAGTTCAGCATCGCGTCGAGCCGGGTGCGCTCGGCGCTGTCGCGCTCGTAGCGCTTCTTCAACGCCTCGTAGAGTTGCCGCACGCCATGGCGCGGATCGCGCTTGAGCTTGTTCAAGGCCTGCGGCGTGACCGGCTCGTGCGGACGCGCGTAGCGCTCGCGGATTTCCTCGATCGAGAGCTTGGATATCTTGGATGAGCTCGTGGGGGGCGCCATCAGGCCTTCAAGTTAGCCAACGCAGTCCTTCGCGACAAGACCTTCGAGCGACGCGGCGGCGGCGAGCGTCATGAACCCCTCGCGGACCACGGGTCGCGTGAACGTGGCGTCGTCGGTGACGGTGACGCGATAGTCGAGCCGTGCGCCGTCGGCGCTCGGCGTGTAGCGCTCGAGCACCGTCACGTCCCTGCTCTGTGGAGTGCCGCGCGCGTCGAAGAACGCGTAGTCGATATACAACGTGAAGATCGCGAGCGTGCGCCCCTCCCAGCGGCCGAACGACGCGCCGAGCGGCGACCGTTGGCCCGAGGGCGGTCCGTTGCCGGGGCGCAGGTAGACCACGCGCTCGGCGCCCCATTCGGCGAAGCGCATGACGACCCGGTCGCCGCGGTCGACGAGCTCGACCGGTTGCGCCGTCTCGAGGATCGCGGGCATGCCCGGCGGCCCACAAGAGACCGACGCTGCGCGCTGCGCCTCCCCCGGCGCTGCGCCAGGGACCGACCCTTCGCGCGTCACGCTCGACCGGAGGGGCAACGCCTCGACCGACGCCGCGGCGGCCAGCGGCACCCACACGCGGAACAGCCCGGCCGCCTCCGGGGGTGCGGCGCCGACGCCGGCGGCCCAGACCGCCGCGAGCAGCAGGCTCCCCGCGGCGGCGCGCACCGCAGACGCTAGCGCGCCGGCGGAGCCAGTGCCGGCGGTTGCGGCCGCAGGTAATAGTTGAATCGCTGGCCGTGGCTGCCCGCATTTGCCCAGACGATCAGCATCTCCTCGAGCACGTGCGCGAAGCGCAGCGGCCCGAAGTCGACGACTTCGAGGCCCATGCCCTTGATGAGCCCGCTGACCTTCTCCTTCGCGGCGGCGTCGTTGCCGGCGATCGCAATCGTGATCGGGCCGCCCGCGGTCTCGGGATCGGTCATCTGCCGGACGTTCAGCGTATTGAACGCCTTCACGACCTTCGCGTTCGGCGCGGCGGCTTGGATGAGCTCCGCGTTCGACGCCCCGTTCGCGGGCTTGTCGTAGTCGGCCCAGCCGTCGCCCGTGCCGCGGTTCACCCGGTTGGTCGGATCTATGATGATCTTGCCCGACAGGTCGCCCAAGTCCTTCACGACCTGCTCGGCAACGCCGCCGGGCACGGCGATCACGACGATGCTCGCGCCGACGACCGCGTCCTTCTGGCTCTTGACCGTGGCGCCGTGGCCGGTGCGGGCGATGAGCTCCTGCACGTCCTTGTCGCCCGGGCTGCGCGATCCGTAGACGATCGTGTGCCCCTGCGCCGCGAACTCCGGCCCCAGCGCGCCGGCGACATTACCCGTGCCGATGACCGCGATCGTGTCCGCCCCCGCGGGCAACGCCACGAACGCCGCGAGCGCCGCCCCAACGATTCGACCCCTCATGCAACCCCCCAACGCGTTTGGAAAACAGGGACAGGTTACTTTTTCGGCAGCGAATCTGCGAGCGGTGCCTGCGCGCAGCGGTTGGCACGCTTGGGTGCCTGGCATCGCCCGCGAATCTGCGAGCGGTGCCTGGCGCTTTTTGGTGCCTGGCTCCGCCCTCACGCCGGAAAAGTAACCTATCCCTATTTTCCGTCGGCGATGGTGCGGGCATCGCCTGTGAGCTCGAGGATGTGCAGACCGGTCGACGCGCGGTCGAGCGCGTAGATGTAGCCGCGGTCGTCCAAGTTCACGTTGTTCGTCTGGATAGCGCGCTTGCACTCGCGCGTGCCGTCGATCTCGATGCACGACTCGGTGGTGTTGGCCGTGATCTCCGGGATGAAGTGCGCGACCTCTGCGGGCCGGAACGGATCGCGGATGTCGACCACGCGGATGCCCGCGTTGAAGTAGGCGAGCACGACGAGCTTCTTGTCGAACTTCGGGTGATAGGCGTCCGCGAACGAATGCGGGCCGAACCGGCCGCCGCGATGACAGAAGTCGCCGGGCTCCTCGGGCACCTGGAACGTGGCGATCGGCAGCGGATGGCGCTCGTCGGTGATGTCGAGGATGAACATCACGTCGCGGTTCGTCTGGCAGCGAAACGTCTCCTCCTCCGACGACACGAGCAGCAGGTCGCGGGTGCGCGCCTCGCGGTTGTCGGCGTAGTCGGCGATGTCGACGCCCAAGATCGGCTTCGCCGTGTGCACGCCGTAGTAGCGTGGAAAGTCGAGCCGCGCGATCTGGGGGAACGACAGGCTCGCCTGCGTCGGCGCGAGCGGGTCGCGCGCCGCGGGGTCGCCGTGCAGAAACTTGTCGCGGTCCAAGATCTGCAGCACGCCCTCGTCGCCGCTGTTGTAGCCCAGGTACATCCGGTTGCCCACGACGAACGGCTGGTGCAGCCCGGCGACCTGCGGCTCGGGGTACGGCGGGCCGCCGGGCTCGTAACCGACGAGGGCGAAGTCGCGGACGTGCTTCGGCGCGGCCGGATCGCCCACGTCGAACGCCTGGAGCACGCGCGTGACGCGCCAGCCCGGCGCCGTGCCGTTGAGGTAGGCGATGCCGCTCGCGCAGTCCCACTGGAACTTGTGGGTTTCGCGGTCGCCGCGCTCGGATGCCGGGCGCGACGAGACGCCGGTCTCCGCAATGGTCCGCAAGAACGCCGGCCGCGCGGGATCGGTCACGTCGAGCAGCTCGTAGCTCAGCTGGCCGTTGGTGCGGATCGCGTACACCTTGCCCCGGTCGGCGCGCGGCAGCGCGCTGCCGTCGCAGACCTGCACGTGCTGCGTGCCGGTCGCGTCCGGGCCCGTCGGCGGCACATGAACGAGATATTTCGGCGCGGCGGGATTCGTGACGTCGACGATCGAGAGTCCGTTCTTCTCGACCTTGCCCGTCAGCGGGTTCATGCCCTCGCCCGCGTGATGGCCAACGAACAGGATCCGCCGCTCGGCGTAGTTGTGCACGATCGGCTGATACGCCGAGCGCGCCTGGAGGTCGTCGTGCCCCACGAGGCGCAGGTTCACCGCACTTGGATAGTCCGCCGCTTCGACGCACATGGCGCCGCCCAAGCAGACGCAACAGGCGAGGATCTTGCGTGTGGACACGGAAACCCACTTGACCACGATCCGTCGGAGCACGCAAGACCGCGCACTGCATCACGCTGCGACCGACGAACTATTCTCACGCGGCTCGTTCGCACGTATCCTCGGCGGCGATGGACATCACGATCCTCGCCTATCTCGAGCCCGGCGACGAAAAGCCGGACGCCGTGATGGAGCAAGTCGCGGCCGCGCTCGAGTCCGTCGGCCACAAGACTTCGATCGTGACGATCCGCCACGACGTCAACGAGATCATCGACGGGCTAAAGAGACCGAAGCCCGACCTCGTCTTCAACCTCGTCGAATCGTTCGGCCACGACATCCTGGGCGGCACGATGGGCGTCGCCGGCGTGCTCGACCTGCTCGAGGTGCCGTACACGGGCGGCGGCCCCGGCGAGATCTACCTGCAAGAGGACAAGGCGCTCGCGAAGAAGCTGCTCGCGTTCGAGCACATCCCCTACCCCGACTTCGCGACGTTCGCCCCGGATGCGCACTTCGAGACCGGCGGAAACTTGAGGATGCCGCTGTTCGTGAAGCCGCTCCGGATGGACGCCTCGATCGGCATCGACGAGCGCTCGCTCGTGCGCACGATGCAGCAGCTCATGGAGCGCGTGGTCTACATCCAAAAGACTTTCGGCGACACGGCGCTCGCCGAGGAATACATCGAAGGCCGCGAGTTCTACGTCGGCGTGCTCGGCAACCACGAGCCCACGGCCCTGCCGCCGCTCGAGATGGACTTCTCCGGGCTCAAGGACGGCAGCCTCAAGGTCATGGACAACGAGGCCAAGTTCGACGAGAACAGCGAGCGCTTCCACGGCACGAAGTCGATCGTGCCCAACCTCGAGCCGGAGCTGCGCGCGCGCCTGCAAAAAGTCTCGATCGAGGCCTACCGGGCGTTGCGCGTGCGCGACTACGGCCGCATCGACTTGCGGCTCGCGGAGACCGGCGAGGTGTTCGTGATCGAGTGCAACGCCAACTGCTATCTCGAGCAGCACAGCGAGTTCGCGACCGCAGCGGCGGCGCACGGACTCGCCTACCCCGAGCTGCTCAACCGCATCGCGGAGCTCGCGCTCGAGCGCTGGAAGCAGCGGAGCCGCGCGCAGCGCAAGCGCAAGAAGGCCCGCGCCGCGCTGGCCTAGGCGAGATCGGCACGCCCAGTGCCTGACTACCACCAGTGTCTGACGCCGAAGGTGCCTGACACCAAGCCCCGCTGCCTACGCCTCGCCCGCAGCCTCGCTGCCGGTTTGCGGCGCAGGCTCTTCTTCGCGCACCGGCTCCTTCGCGGCTTTCTGCTCCTTGCCGTCGACGGGCGGCGGCGGAGCCTCGGGGAAGTACGCGCCGCGGTGTATGAAATTCATCGCCAGCGACGTCACGAGCGTCGTGACGGCCACCACCGCCTGCTGCTCCGCGTCGCGCGGATATACCTGCTGAAGCGCGTCGGCGCGCTTCGCGAGATGGCGCATGAGGCTGCGCGTCTTCTCCGGGAAGTGGCCGGTCCAACGGAACACGTCGGCCATGAGCCGGCGCTCGAGCTTGCGGAATAGCTCGGCGGCGGGGCGCGTCTCCGCGGCCTTGCCGCTCTGCTCGCCCTTCGGCAGATCGTCGAAGATCGAGCGCAGGTCGCCGTCCAAGCCGGCGGCGCCGGGCTCGCTCTCGGCGCCGGACTGACTCTTGTAGTAATCCTTGAGCGAGTAGTAGAGCCCGCTCACGTCCTCGTCGAGCTCGGCGGCCGTGACGAGCGGCTCGTCGCTCGCGCGCTCGGCCATCACGCGCGCGCAGTAGTCGAGCTTCGCGAGCGCGGTCGGCAGCTGCCCGTAGTCCGAGCGCCAGTCGTCGCCGGGCGTCATCCAGACGGCGAAGGTCTCGGACCAGTCCTCGTCGGGGTGCTTCTGCGCGTACCAACCCGGCAGGTGGCGCACGAACCGGCGGCTGAACGGCTGCGGCCGATACTCCTCTCGGTACGGCTGAGTGATCGAGCCGAATAGCCTCACCCAGTCCTCGCGGTCGTAGAGCCGGTAGGCGTAGTTGATCACGTGGCCCATCTCGTGCCGCAGATAGCGCAGGATGTCCGCGCCGTTGAATCCCTCGATGTGGCCCACCTCCTCGCCGTGCAGCTCGGTGAGCTCCGGGCGGGCGAGATAGAACGGGATGCCGATCGCGACGGTGCCGAACGGCACGCCCCATTCGGTGGACAGATAGAACCGCGGCGCGACCTTGGTGATGCCGGCCGCGGCCAGCTCCGCCCGGAACTCCGCGATCACGGGCGCGAGCCGCGTGTCGTCGATCGCGAGCTCGAGGTCGCGGATCGGCGCCCCGAACAGGTTGGACTCGCGGAACGGGCGGGGGGAGTCGATCATGGCTTGGGGAACGGGTCTCGGCGGCTGCGCATCCGGGGTTATGTTGGTGCCTCGGCGCGGCCGGCGGCAAGCGAGCACCTCCCGGCCCAGCAACGGCGCGGGTTTGCGGGCGGCCTCCGGCGCCCGGCCGGTGGCTTGACGTCGCGGAGAAAAAAGGGTCTGACCCTGGGGTCAGACCCTGGTCTGGCCCCGGGGTCTGACCCTAATTCGCTCAGATCTTCGGGCTCGGCTTGAACGGCGCGGCGAGGGCCGTGATCACGGGCGCGTCCCGCGAATAGATGTCCTGAAAGAACGTCACCCGGCCTTCGGCGTCGGCCTGAACGGTCCAGTAGAGCAGCATCACCGGCAGCGGCTTGTCGAGCAGCACGGTCTGCGTGCGCCCGCTGTCGATCGCCGCGTCGAGCTTCGCGCGATCCCAGCCGAGCAGCAGCTCCGCGAGCCCGTGGATGTCGTCGACGCGGATGCAGCCGTGGCTGAACGCGCGCGTGTCTTTCTCGAACAGGCTGCGGCTCGGCGTGTCGTGGAGATACACGTTGTGCCCGTTCGGGAACATGAACTTGATGCGGCCGAGCGCGTTGTCCGGGCCGGGCCGTTGCACGAACCGGTAGGACCCGGCGTTCGCCGCCGCCCAATTCACGGCCGCGGGATCGACGATCGTGCCGGCCGGACCGAACGCGTCCATGTTGTGCGACGCGAGGTACCCTAAATTGCGGCGCACCGCCGGCAGCGTCTCGTTGCGCGCGATTGACGGCGGGATGGTCCACGTCGGGTTCACCACCACGTACGTCATGTTCGCGCTGAACACGGGCGTGCGGGTGTACGGCTTGCCGACGACCACGCGCGAGCGCCACACGATCTCGCCGCGGCGCAAGACGTAGGCCTGAAAGCCCGCGATGTTCACCACGAGGAAGGCGCTCTGCGGGTCGTACAGCACCCAACGCGCGCGCTCGAGGTTGGCGCGGATCTGGTCGATGCGCTGCTCAACCGACACGTTGAGCGCGTCGAGCGTCGCGGCGCCGAGCACGCCGTCGGAGGTGAGGCCGTGGCGCTCTTGGAAACTCTCGACGCCCGCGAGCACCGCGCCGTCGTACAGCGTCGACGCCGCGTCGACGGCCGACGCGTCGAGGTCGTGCGTGGCCGCGAGCCGCAGCACGAGCGCCGGCACGCGGGCATCGGTCATGCCCGCTTTCAACGTGACGCCGGCGGGCACGGCCGTCCAGCCGCCGTTCGCCGCGATCGCGCGATATTCGGCGAGCGCGCGCTTGAAGCCGTCGTAGATCGCGTGGCGCGGAATCACCTTCGCCGCGAAATCGCGCATGGAACGGGAGTCGATCGCGGCCTGGATCGTCTTGACCGGATCCTCCCCCACGAAGTCCCGGCTCATGTTCCAATCCGGGTCGAGCGCCACCGGGTCGAGCTTGCCGAAACGCAGGTGGTAGCCCAGGCGGATCACGCTGTCGGTGAGCATGAGGTCGTAGTCGGCGCGCTGCGCGGGCGTCAGCGCGTCCACCGACGCGAACGCCGCGAGCGCGGCGCGCACCGCGTCGGCGTGGTAGTCGCTGGGATCGAGACCCTCGAGGTAGCTGCCGTCGACCACCTCGAGGAGCACCTCGATCTGCTGCGGCGACTTCCACGCGGGTGTGAAGCCGCGGGCCTCGTACAGCTTCGGGATCAGGTTGCGCGCCGCGATCGGCGCGCCGGCGGCCTCGAGCATGCCCGAGGCGGCGAGCTCCTCGACGCGCGCGCGGATCAGCTCGTCAACCTCCTGCGCGCGCAGCGGTGCCGCGAGCGCGAGCCAGGCCGCGGCGAGCAACAACCCGCACGCACGCACCTGCGGACCGAGACCAGGGATACGCATGGGCATAACCTAACCCGGGGCCGGCGCTCTCGTCTCCATACCTCGGTCCGATTGCGGGGCAGCCGGGTAACGGCTAGCGAACCGTCGACCCCCCGCCGAGCCGCTATTAGACTAGGTGCGGTCGGCCTCGCGGCCGTGCGTCCGAAGGGGGACGATCATGAAAGCCATCACCGCTATCGGCTTGCTCGCCGCCGCCGGCCTCGCCGGCGTGCTCGGCGCTTCCACCGCCCGGGCTCATCACGCGTTCGCCACCGAGTTCGACGCGAAGCTCGAGGGCGAGGTCAAGGGCCAGGTCACGAAGGTGTGGTGGCAGAACCCGCACATCCGCTACGACGTCGCGATGAAGATGCCCGACGGCTCGGTCCAGGAGTGGGCCCTGCTGCCGCCGGGCAATTTGCCGACGTACCGCCGCGAGAGCTGGACGGAGCAGACCGTGCAGGTCGGCTATCAGATCACGGCGAGCGGCAACCTCGGGCGCGAAGGCGCGAAGAAGCTCTACGCCACGTGCATCACGCTCGGCAGCGGCCCCGAGAAGGGCCGGCAGCTCGGTCGCTGCGTCGACGCGGGCACCACGACGCAGGTCACGGCCGACCCGAACGTCGACTACACGGTCCACGCGCGCAATTTCCCCGCGAATATCACGGGCTACTGGGACAACCGCTACAAGTTCCAAGTCACGGTCGACGACTTCCAGCCGAAGCCGATGCCGCTGACCCCGGCCGCGAAGGCCACCTACGACGGCCGCACGTACGGCGACGATCACGTGCTGCGCTGTCTGCCTGCCGGCCTGCCGCGGATCTTCGGCTCGCCGTATCCGATGCAGGTCCTCGACGCCGGCACGCACTATCTAATGGTGTTCATGCAGGACAACACGCCGCGGCGCGTGTGGATGGACGACCGCAAGCCGCCCGCGGAGCAGCCGCCGACGTCGATGGGTTTCTCGAGAGGCCATTGGGAAGATCGCACGCTCGTCATCGAGACGACGATGCTGTCGCCGGGCTGGCTGGACGGCTCCGGCTACCCGATGTCCGGCGGCGCCGACACGCGAATCGTCGAGCGTTGGACCGTGGCCGCCGACGGCCTCACGATGGCGCGCACGATGACCGTCTACGACAAGCTCTACACCGCACCGCTCGTCCGCACGCGCGGCTCGCAGCGCGGCGACGCCGCCGTCGGCCTCATCGAGAGCGAGCCGTGCGACGCCCGGCCCTTCTACTACGAGATGCTCCAGAAGGGCGAGCTCGAGCAGCGCCTCAAAGCCGAATAAATAGGGACATGTTTGATTTTCATGGTGTCGGACACCTTTGGTGTCTGACACCAGTCTTTACTCACCGCCGCGCTCAGCCCCGACCCGGCTGCGTGCACGAAAAATCAAACATGTCCCTATTTTTCGTATTCGTCGTATTTGCGGGAGGAGCCGCGCACCCGGTCGGCCGGGTACTTCTCTTCGTTGAGCGCGATCTTGTCGGCGGTGGCCTGGAGCAAGTCGACGCCCAGCCGATCGGAAATCCGCAATAAATAGATGAATACATCGGCGAGCTCGAGCCGCACTTGCTCGAGGCGCCTTGCGTCGAGCGTCCGGCTCTGCTCCTCGGTGAGCCACTGAAAGTGCTCGACGAGCTCCGCGACCTCGACGCTGAGCGCCATCGCCAGGTTCTTCGGCGAATGGAATTGCTCCCAGTCGCGCTCGGCGGCGAAACGCCTCACCCTTTCTCGCAGCTCGTCGAGTCCAGCGCCTGACATGGCTCACCTCCGCCATGCATTATGATCCGCGCATGCATCTTGTCGATCAGTTGCTGCGGCTGTCAGCGACCGACCTCGCCAACCATCTCGGCTGCGTACACCTGAGCCGTCTGAGTCTCGCGCTCGCGGAAGGCCGCGCGCAGAAGCCGAAGTGGCGAGACCCCGTCGCCGAATTGCTCGCGGAACGCGGCGAAGCGCACGAACGCGCCTATCTCGCACACTTGCGCGACGCAGAAGGACTCGCCGTCGTCCAGATCGCGAAGGACGGCGGCGCCGCGGCCACCGCCGCCGCGATGGGCGCCGGCGCCGCGATCATCTATCAGGCGCAGCTCGGCAACGAGCGCTGGTTCGGCCGCGCCGACTTCCTGCGCCGCGTGGACAGCCCAAGCGACCTCGGAGCCTGGTCGTACGAGGTCACCGACGCAAAGCTCGCCACCGAGACCCGCGCGGGCACGGTGCTCCAGCTCTGCGTCTACTCCGAGCTGCTCGCCGAGATCCAGGGCACGCCGCCCCGGCAAGCCTGGGTCGTCGCGCCGCATCACGATTTCCAGGCGGAGCCGTACCGGATCGCCGATTACGCCGCGTACTACCGGCTCGTGAAGCAACGGCTCGAGGCGGCGCTGGCCGATCGAGCCGCGCGGACCTATCCCGACCCCGTGCCTCAGTGCGCGGTCTGCTCGTGGTGGGCACGCTGCGACGCCGAGCGCCGGGGCGACGATCATCTGTGCTTCGTCGCGGGCTTGAGCCGCCTGCAGATCAAGGAGCTGCGCCGGATCGACGTGCGTACGCTCGAGCAGCTCGGCGACCTGAAGAACGTGCCGAAGCCGGCGCGCGGGTCGCGCGAAGCGCTCGTGCGCGCCCGCGACCAGGCCGAAATCCAGCTGCGCGCGCGCCGCCTCGGCAAGCCGCAGCACGAGATCTTGGAGCCGATGGGTCCGGAGCACGGCCTCGCGCTGCTGCCGGCGCCCTCGAGCCACGACATCTTCCTCGACCTCGAAGGCGACCGGCTCGCGCCGGACGGCGGGCGCGAGTACCTATTCGGCCTGCTCGCGGCGGACGAGGCCGCGCGCCGCGGAGCCGCGGCGCCGCCGCGCGTCTACCTGCCCGTCTGGGCGACCACGCCGGACGAGGAGAAGCGCTCGTTCGAGCTCGTGGTGGACCTGATCCTCGCGACGTTTCGCGAGCATCCCGGGATGCACGTTTACCACTACGGGGCGTACGAGCCGAGCACGTTCAAGCGGCTGTCGGGCCGCTACGCGACCCGCGAGACGGAGCTCGACACGATCCTGCGCGCCGAGCTTTTCGTGGACCTGTACACGATCGTGCGCCATTCGCTCAAGGCGAGCGTCGAGAGCTACTCGATCAAGGACCTCGAGCAGTTCTTCGGGCTCGAGCGCAAGCAAGACCTGCGCGCCGCGACCGCGAGCCGGCACGCGATCGAGTGGGCGATCGAGATGCGCGAAGACTTGGGGCTAGGCGCGCGCGTGGCGGGCGCCACGCAGCTCGAGCTCGGCCTCGACTCGGCCGCGGCGCCCCCGAACCCGCTCACCGCCCACGTGGAAGCGGTGGAGCTCTACAACCGCGAGGACTGCGTGTCCGCCGAGGAGCTCCGCGACTGGCTCGAGACGCTGCGCGCGGGCGCCGAGCGCGCGCTCGACCTCGTGCTGCCGCGCCCCGAGCTCAAGTCGGGTGCGGCGGCCGAGCAGATCGCGGCGACCGCGGTGGAAACGGAACGCGTGCGCAACGAGCTCACGCGCGACGTGCCCGAGGACCCGGACGAGCGCACGCCCGAGCAGCACGCTCGCTGGCTCATGGGGCATCTGCTCGAGTGGCATCGGCGCGAGGACAAGGCGGCGTGGTGGGAATACTTCAGGCTCCGCGACCTGCCGCCCGACGACTACGAGGAGGAGCGCTCCGCGCTCGCGGGGCTCACGTTCGTCGGCACCGTAGGAGGCACGCCGCGCGTGCCCGTCAACCGCTACTCGTTCCCGCCTCAAGACCACGACATCCGCAGGAAGGACGCAGCGTGCGTGCCGCCCGAGGGCGACGAGATCGGCGAGATCGTGGCGGTAGACGTCGGCGGCCACACGATCGACATCCAGCACAAGGGCAACCGCGCGTCCGAGCGGCCGGAGCGGATCTTCGTGAAGCGCCAGGTGCCGTCGGGCACCAAGCCCGCGGTGCTGCTCGAGATCGGGCGCTGGATCGCCGCCCACGGCGTCGACGCACCCGGCGAGCATCGCGCGGCTCGCGACTTGCTGCTGCGCAAGCCGCCGCGGTTCCTGGCGGGCGCACGCGGCCTCGCGGCCCCCCTCGTGACGATGGGCGGCGCCGCGAGCGCCGCTCGCCGCGAGCGAGGCGCCGACGAGCCCGCGCGCGGCGCGCAGGTGATCATGTTCGGTGCCGCGCGCAGCGCGCGCGAGCAGCGGCTCGCGGCCGCCGTCGGAGTGGCGCCGGGCAAGGTCGATCCCGAGGTCGCCGAGGCGCGACGGCTCGGCTTCGAGCTCGAACACGGCGTGCTGCCGATCCAGGGCCCGCCCGGCACCGGCAAGACGTTCACCGGCTCGCATATGATCGTCGAGCTGCTCAAGGCCGGGAAGAAGGTCGGCGTGACGGCCGTGAGCCACGAGGTGATCCGCAATCTCTTGAAGGACGCGTGCAAGCGCGCGGCCGAGCAGCAGCTCCCGGACTTCAAGTGCCTGCACAAGGGCGACGAGCGCGACGGCGATCCCGAGGAGCTGCATTCGGTCGACGACAACGCGCGCGTCGCGCGCCTATTCGTTCACGGCGAGTACTCGCTGCTCGGCGGCACGTCGTGGCTGTGGGCGCGGCCGGAGTTCCGCTCGAGCGTCGACGTGCTGTTCATCGACGAGGCGGGCCAGATGTCGCTCGCCGACGTGCTCGCCGTATCCGCCGGCGCGGACAGCCTCGTGCTGCTCGGCGACCCGCAGCAGCTCGAGCAGCCGCAGCAGGCGAGTCATCCGCCGGGCACGCAGGCATCGGCGCTCGAGCATCTGCTCGACGGCGCCCAGACGATCCCTGCCGAACGCGGCCTGTTCCTACGAGAGACGCGGCGGCTGCACCCGCAGATCTGCAAGTTCACGGCGGAGGCGTTCTACGAGGATCGGCTCACGTCCGCGCCCGGCCTCGAGAGCCAGGCGGTGCTCGCACCGCCGGGATCGCCCGCCGCGCGGCTCGGCGAGGCGGGGCTCCTCTACGTTCCCGTCGCGCACGAGGACAATCAGGCGCGCGCGCTCGAGGAGGTCGACGCGATCGCGGCGCTCGTGGCCGAGCTCACGCGCGGCGACGTCGTGTGGCGCGACGCGCAGCGCCACGAAGCGCCGCTCGATCGCGCCGACGTGATGGTCGTGGCGCCGTACAACGCGCAGGTCACGGCGCTCACCGAGAAGCTGCCGGGCGTGCGCGTCGGCACCGTCGACAAGTTTCAGGGCCAGCAGGCGCCGGTGGTCATCGTTTCTCTGACCACGTCGTCGCCGGACGACGCGCCGCGCGGGATGGAATTCCTCTACAGCGGCAACCGGCTTAACGTCGCGACCTCGCGCGCGAAGGCATTGTGCATCTTGGTCGGCAGCCCGAGACTGTTCGAGCCCGATTGCCGCACGCCGCAGCAGATGCGGCTCGCGAACGCGTTCTGCCGCTACCGCGAGCTCGCGCGGACCGTGCAGCCCAGCCTCGTGCAACCAACTCCGGCGCCACAGACATGAGCACGATCGCGCGCAGTCCTTGCCTCGCGTGCGGCGCGTGCTGCGCGCACTACCGCGTATCGTTCTATTGGAGCGAGGCTGAGCCCTCGCTCGGCGGCGTGACCCCTCCCGAGCTGGCCGCCAAGCTCACGCCGCATCATGCCGTGCTGCGGGGTACCGAACATCCGCCGCGGCGCTGCGTGGCGCTCGCGGGCGAGATCGGGAAGGACGTGAGCTGCACGATCTACGCGCGGCGGCCGTCGCCGTGCCGCGAGCTGCAACCGTCCTGGGCCGACGGGACCCGCAACGAGCGCTGCGATCGGGCGCGGGCGGCGCATGGATTGCCGCCGCTCGAGCGCGGTGATTACGTCCAATCACGGGCCACGTGACCCCAGTCACAGACCGGCGCAACGGCGCGCAGGCACAGTGACCGTCTTTCCAGGGAAGGAGCTCTCAATGAACAAGTCGATGTTGACGGGTGTCGTCGCGGGCATCGCCGTTGCGACGGCCGGCGGCGTAGCCGGCTACCAGTTCTTCGGTCAGCCGCGCGTAGACCAGCAAGGCAGCGCGGTGGCTGTTGAGGACAGCGTCCGCGAGCCCGTCCTGGCGCGCGCGGAGCCTGCCGCGCAGCCGCGGACCCCGGCGCCCACGCAATCGCGTCCGGCGGCCGCCACGCCCAAGACCACACCCGCCGCGGCGCCGGCCGAGGAGTGCTGGGACGAGGAGGTCACGGTTCAAGAGGACCAAAAGGATCCTAACGCGATCGCGGGCACGGCGGTCGGCGCCGTCGTCGGCGGCGCGATCGGCAAGGACGTGGGCGACCGCAACCTGACCACGGCGGCCGGCGCCGCGGCCGGCGCGTTCATCGGCCGGAAGATCCAGAAGAAGATTCAGGAGAACCATGCGGACGAGCGCACGACGACGCACACCGAGCGCCGCTGCGCGCCGGCCGGCACTCGGCACTGACAGCGTCCGACGCCCGGTGTCTGACACCGGAGGTGTCTGACACCAACCGTGTCTGACAGCAACGACAGGCCGAACCCGCTCGGGTTCGGCCTTCTTTTTCCGGTCGCAAGTCGGCTTCTCACGCAAATGAGAACGATTGGCGATTGTGTCCGGCTTTCGTTAGGCTGACCGACTCCTTCGGGGATCACGCCCGGATCGATGCCGCGAAAAACGGTTTTCTGGATCCACCTCACCTGCGGCGTTACGGCCGGTCTCGTCGTGCTCATGATGTCGGCGACCGGGGTGCTGCTGACCTACGAGCGGCAAATCCTCGCGTGGGTCGAGCGCTCCCATTACGCCGATCCGGCGCCCGGCGCCCCACGCCGACCGCTCGCGGCACTGCTCGACGCGGCCAAGCTCTACCGTCCCGACCTCACGCTACGGCGATCACCGTGCGCAGCGACCCGCGCGCACCCGTGACGATCGCCGCGGGGCGCGGCGTGGCTCTGCACGCGAATCCCTACAGCGGCGCCGTCGTCGAACAGGGCGGCGAGCGCGCGCGGGCGTTCTTCGACGCCGTGACGGGTTGGCATCGCTGGTTCAACGCGACCGGAGAGAACCGCACGGCCGGCGGGCGATCACCGGCGCGAGCAATTTCGCGTTCCTGTTCCTGGTCTTGAGCGGGATCTACTTGTGGCTGCCGCGGGCGTTCAAGTGGGCCGCGTTCAAGACGCGGCTCAAGCTCAATCCGCGCGCGGAGTCTGGAAAAGCCCGCGACTTCAACTGGCACCACGTCTTCGGAATCTGGTCCGCGCTGCCGCTCGCGGTCATCGTCGCGAGCGCCGTGGTGTTCTCGTATCCGTGGGCCAACGACCTCGTCTATCGCAGCGTGGGCGAGGCGCCGCCGCAACGCGGCGCGCGCGGCGGCGCAAGCGCGACCGGTAGTCAGTCGACGGGCCAGCAGGCGCGGTCTTGGATTCGCTTCCTGCACACGGGCGAGGCGCTCGGCATCGTGGGTCAGACGGTCGCCGGCGTCGTATCGCTCGCGAGCACGGTGATGGTTTGGACCGGGCTCGCGCTCGCCTACCGCCGCTTGATCGCGCCGCTCTTGACCCGCTCTAGACAGCGGCGCGCTTCAGCTGCCTGACCGAATCGCCGTAATACTCGAGCATCGCCCGCGTCACCGCGACCGGCACCTCGGTCGGCAAGTTCTTGTGGTTGATCACCAGCTGCTTCTTGCGCCGATCGGTGGGATGGCTCTGATAGCGGATCACGCCGATCTCCCCGCCCTCTTCCGTGAGCGACCAAACGACGCGTGACGCGGTCGAGAACGGCATCTTGAGCTTCTTGACGAGCGACGCGAGCGTGTGCGGCACGCCATCGCGCTCGGACTTCCGCACCTCGAGCGCAATCAGGTATTGCGGCAGCGTGATGTGCGGGAAGCATTCGTACATACACTCCAGCGCCGCCAGAATTGCCAAACGCACGCCTTCGTCATCGAACGGGGGTGTCGTTTCAGGGGCCTTGGTCGTGGACTTCTTGGTCGTGCGAGTAGCTTTTTTCATTTTCAACTGAGGTATTCGAAAGTTGGGAAAACAGGACGGGTATGCTAGTGGAGTTAACGCTCGTGTCAATTCGCTGAGAGGGAAAAAAATCCCAGTGTCGCAATCACCTACGCTACTGAAGTCGATGCGCATCGGGCATGCCCCGAATCGCGTGCACTCGAATTCGGGGTTTACCTTAGCTTGGGTGTCGACGATTAGCTGCCGGCCGTTCGAGCGCGCGAGCCCGCACGAGTTCCACGGCGACTGCGAATTGCGTGATTCGGTTCACGCGCGAGCGGCGCGCGACGGCGTACTCTCGGGCTCGGCCCAACGGTCGCTTGGGCCGCCTTCAGGGAGATTCATGGCTGGACAGATACGCAACCCACGACCCGTCGCCGAGCTCGACGTCGACGACCTGACTCAAGAGATCGACGAGCCGTTCCGCGACCGCAAGGATCGCGGCGACGAGCCCACGCTCACGAAAATAGACTTCGACGACAACGAGATCTCGCTCGACTTCTGAAAGCTCAGACCGCTCGCAGCAGCGGCGAGCCTGGTGGGGCACCGGCTTCCTTTGCCGGGTCCGGAGCCGGGACCGGCGCCGCGGCCTCGGTGGCCGCCGGCTGTAGCCGCCGGTCGATCTCGCGCCAGAGGGCGCGATAGACTTGGGCCGCGTCGCTGGCGGGCGCGTACGACTCGACGGGCGCACGCCGCAGCGTGAGCCGCTCGAAGTCGCTGCCGTAGGGCACCTCCGTCGCGAGGATCAGCGGAAAACGGCCGCGCAACGCCTCGACCGTCTCGCGGTGCAGCAGCTTGCGACGGTCCACCATCGAGAAGAACGGCAACACCCGCAAATCGGACCAACCCTTGCGCGCCACGAACTCGAGCAACTGCTCGAGCGTGCGCACCGACAACGGTGACGGCAGAAGGGGCACGACGAGCGCATCCGCACCGTGGATTACGTTCTCGGAAACGAGCGACATGCCCGGGGCGCAATCGAGGATCAGCGACGCGTAGCGCTCCTGCATCGGCCGCATGAGCTTCATGAGGCGCGTCGCGGGATTCTTGCGTTGATGCAGGTGCACGTCCATCCGCCGATACGAAAAATCGGCGGGCACGAGATCGAGGCCCGGATGATCGGTGGCGACCACGTGGTCCGCGAGATCGGTCTCGCCGCGGATCAAGTGCTTCGATCCGCCGTCGATCTGCGGCTCGCGACGCATGATGTAGGTGGCGGCGCCCTGCGGGTCGAGATCCCAGAGCAGTGTGGGCCAACCGTCGGCCGCGGAACGATACGCGAGATTCACCGCGGTCGTCGTCTTCCCGACTCCGCCCTTGATGTTGTAGATCGCAATGATTTCCATGAGATAGGGACGGGTATTGCGGCGCCGGTCGAATACCAACGTCTAACTCGGCCCTCGGCGGCGGCGCGAGTCGCGTTGACTCTCGTGGACCGGCTCACTAATGTCACAAGCGCGTGGCCCGCGCAAGCCCGCAAATAATTCTCGACACGTGGACGACTCCGCAGCACAGCTAGTCTTGCAGCCGCAGTCCGACGCACCACCTTTGGCGGCGGCGGACGTGCGCGTCGCCACGCCGGATCCCGCGCCTCGAGAAGCGCCGGCGCCGAAGCCGCGCGATCCGATGATCACGTTCGCGTACGCGTGTTTGAGCCGCGAGTTCGACTCGCTGCTCGAGCACAAGCCGCGGCCCAACGAGCTGCCGACCCCCGAGAACATTCATCACCTGCGGATCGCCACGCGGCGGCTCAGGACGGCACTGCGTTTGTTCCGCCACATTCTGCCCGCGAAGGAAGCGGCATGGCTGCGCAGGGAGCTGCGCTGGTTCGCCCACGCGCTCGGCGAAGTGCGCGATCTCGACGTCTACGCCGAAAACTTCCGCGCGTACCTGCAGACGCTGCCGCCCGAGCAACTCCAAGACCTCGGCGGCTACGAGCTGCACCTGCGTCGCGCTCGCGCCGAGGCGCGCAGCGAGCTCGGCGCCCTGTTCGCCGACGAGCGCTACACCGCGCTGCTCGCGTCGTTCACCACGTTCCTCCACCGCGCGCCGGTGCCGGCGGCACTGCGCCGCTGGCAGTCGTTCCGGATCAGCGACGGCTTCAAGAAGTACCTGCGCAAGAGCGCCAAGCGCGTGCAGAAGCTCGGCCGCAAGATCGGCCGCGAGGCGCAGGCCAAGAGGCTCCACGAGCTCCGCATCCGCACCAAGCGGTTGCGCTACGAGCTCGAGTTCTTCACCGAGGTGTATCCCTCGCTCGCAGGCACGGCGAAGGCCACCAAGGCATTGCAGGAGGTGCTCGGCGCGCATCAAGACGCGTGCACGGCCAGCACGCGGCTGCGACGTTACGCGCGCTCGCTGCCCGCTCGCGAGCACGGCGCAACGGCGCCGGTCGCCCTGCACCAGCTACTCGAGTCCCAGCAGCGCAAGGCGCAAGAAGCACGCCGAGCATTCGGCGCCGAGTGGCGCCGGTTCGCGAAAGCCATCGCACGCACCAAGCTCGCGGCGTAACCGCTCGGCCGTGCAGTCGCGGCGGCGCGCGCCGCGGTTACAATCCGTTCGCCCGGTCCACCGTTCGGCGCTCGAGCGCCGCGAAGTAGGAGACGACCTTGCTACGCCTAGTGCTCGTGCTCGCGCTTGCCGCCCTCACCCCGCAAGCTTTCTGCCAGAACCGGCTCTCCGACAGCGCCGCGATCGACACCTATCTCAACCAAGCCGTGGCGGCGAAGATCCCCGGCATCGTCGCGGTAGTCGCCAACGCTAACGGCGTGCTCTACAGCGGCGCGTTCGGCCAGCAAGACGTCGCGAAGCACGTGCCGATGGCGGCGGACTCGATCTTCCGGCTCGCGTCGATGACGAAGCCGGTGACGTCCGTTGCCGTGATGATGCTCGTGGAGGAAGGCAAGGTGGCGCTCGACGACCCGGTGGAGAAGTACTTGCCGGCGTTCAAGGACGAAAAGGTGTTCACGAGCTTCAATGCCGCGGACAAGACCTATACGAGCCGGCCCGCCTCCACTCCGATCACGGTGCGCCATCTGCTCACGCACACGTCGGGCTTGGGCTACTCGTTCTCGAACGCGATCCTCGCGCAGCTGCTCGGCGCCAATCCCAACGGGAGCGCCACGGGCTATCCGCTGCTGCACGATCCCGGCACCAAGTGGACTTACGGCGAGAGCACCCGCGTGCTCGGCACACTCGTCGAAAAGGTGTCGGGAAAACCGCTCGACCAGTTCATGCAAGAGCGGATCTTCAAGCCGCTCGGCATGAACGACACCTCGTACGTCGTGGCCGCTGCGAAGCTCGGCCGTGTGGCGACCGTGCACCGCACCACGGACCAAGGCCTCGTCGAGGCGCCGAACGGCGACGAGGTGTCGTCGCCGGTCTACGGCGACGGCGGGCTGAACGCGCCTGCCGCGGACTACGTGAAATTCATGCAGATGCTGCTGCGCGGCGGCCGCGCGCCCGACGGCACGCGGCTCTTGACCGAGGCGTCGGTGAAAGCGATGGGACAAACGCAGACCGGCAAGGTCCGCGTCGAGCTCCAGCCGACAGCGAATCCGGCCGTGAGCCAGCCGTTTCCGCTCGGCGCCGGGCGCGACACCTACGGTCTAGGATTCCAGATCACCGGCGCGCACAACGACAAGGACGCACGCTCGCCCGGCAGCATGGCCTGGGCGGGGATCTTCAACACGGAGTTCTGGATCGACCCGCAGCGCGGGATCTGCGCGGTGCTGCTCATGCAGTATCTGCCGTTTTACGACGCGGCCGCGATCGACACGTTGCAGGGATTCGAGAAGCGCGTCTATCAAGGGCTCGCCCATTAACGGCGCCGGCGGCCTCGCGTTCGACCTGCTCGCCCTCGCCAGAAAATAGGGGGACATGTTGCCTTTTTCGGCGAGCGCATCGACGCACGAAGGCCGCGGCTGAAAAAGGCAACATGTCCCTATTTTCTAGCTCGCGCGGACCCAGCGGATGAGGGTGGCGAGGTTCGGCGGCTTGCCGAACATCAGGAGGCCGATCTTGAACACCTTCGACGAGAACCACACCGAGGCGACCACGCCGCCACATCCGGCCGCGACCGAGAGCCAGATCTGCCATGCCGGCGGCGGGCTCGTCGACGCGATCCTGAGAAGCGTCACGAACGGGCCCACGAGCGGCACGTAAGTCAGCACGAGCGCGAGCGTGGAGTTAGGGTCGCGCGAGATCGGGAACCAGACGAACCAGATCGCCATCAGGATCAGCGACATCGGCATCAGCAGCGACTGCGCCTCGCGCATGTCGTTGACGGCCGCGCCCGCCGCCATCATCAGCGAGCCGATCGTGAAAAACGCGATCAGATAGAAGACGAACAGGTAGCCGATCAACGACGCGTCGAGCAGGCCGAGCAGCGCGAACGTCGACAGCCCCGCGAGGCCGAGCGCAATGTACACGCTCATCATGAGCAGGCTGATGCCCACGTGGCCGAGCAGCTTGCCGGCCATGAGCTGCATAGGCGAGACGGCCGACAGCAGCACCTCGATCACGCGGCTCGACTTTTCCTCGACGGTGGTCGTGAGGAGCCCGCCGGCGCTGCCCATCACGCTCAGGAACAACAACAACATGAACGCGAGCGGCAGCACCACGCCGAACGCCCCCACCGTGCCGCGTTCCGCGTCGTCGCTCACGGTTACCGAGTCCACGCGCGGCACGTTCACGAGCGCGTCGATCGTCGCGCGATCGAGGTCGCGCACGCGCGCACGCGCAGCGATCAACGCTTTGCTCAACGCCTGCTTCACCGCGATCTCCACGCGCTGGTCTTGCTTCGGCGGGACGTAGAGGTCGTAGCTACCGAGCTTCGTAAGTCCGGGCCGCAGCGTGACCGCGTCCGGATGGATCACCGCGAGCGCGAGGTGCGCCGGTTTCGCATTCCTCACACGCAGCCACGCCTTCTCCTGCTCGAGGTCGGCGCCCGCGGGCCGTTCGACCACGGTGAGATTCGGCGGCCTGGCGAGCTGCTGAGCCATGCTCGCGACGCCCGGCGGGGTTCCGGCACGGCGCAGCGCGTCGCCGAATTCCGCCGGCCCGGCGTTCGAGGCGAGCGCCGCAGAGAGCTCGCCGGCAACCTCGCCGGTCGGGTCTACGACCGCGAGCTCGCCCTCGACGTCGTAGGGGCGATCGGCGAACAACCGCGGGCCGATGGTGATAAACACGCCGACCATCAGCGGAAAGATCAGCAAGCCGATGATGAACGCTCGGGTGAAAACCGTCGCGCCGAACTCGCGCACGGCGATCTGCCAGATCTTGCTCATGCGGCAACGCTCCCGGCCGCCGCCGCGCCGCTGATCTGCGAATGCAGCTCGCGCTGCGCGTCGGCCGACGAGCCGCCGTCGGCCACGAGGGTCACGAATACGTCCTCGAGCCGCAAACGCTTGAGCTCGATCCTCGCGATCGGCAGCGCGGCCGTGATGTGCTGCACGGCACGGCCCGCGTCGCTACCGTCGCGCAGCAGCACCTCGTAGCCGCCGTCGACCGCGTCGCAGCGCTCCACCTCGGGCAGCGCGCGCACGGCGGCGACGCTCTGATCGGCCGCGAGCGGCTCGAAGCGGAGCGCGCGAGGCACGTAATTGCGGCGGATCGCGGCCACCGGCTCGTCGAGCACCTTGCGGCCACGATGGATCATGATCACGTGATCGCAGATATCCTCCGCGTGCGGCATCACGTGCGTCGAGAACAGAATCGTTGCGCCGCGCGCGTGCTCGGCAAGAATGAGCTGGCGGAGCATGCGTGAGCTCACCGGATCGAGCCCGCTGAACGGCTCGTCGAGAATCAAGAGATCGGGCGTGTGGATGATCGCGGCGACGAACTGGATCTTTTGCAGCATGCCCTTCGACAGCTCTTCGCATCTCTTGGTTTCGACGCCCAGGAGGCCGACGCGCTCCACGAGATCGCCGATTCTGCCGGCGAGCCCCTGCTCGGCGACGCCTTTGAGCCGCGCGATGTAGCTCAAGTACGCGCCGACCTTCATCTTGCGGTAGGTCCCGCGTTCCTCCGGCAGATAGCCGATCCGGTCTTTCGCCTCGAGCGCGGAACGGCGGCCGAGCACGCGCAGCTCGCCCGAATCCGGCATCAGGATCGACATGATCATGCGAATCGACGTGGTCTTGCCCGCGCCGTTCGGCCCGATGAAGCCGTACAGGCCGCCGCGCGGAATCGTGAGATCGAGACCTTCGACCGCAACCATCGGGCCGAACGTCTTCCTCACACGGCGCAGCTCGATCGCGGCATCGGCTTGCATCCCGAAGCTCCCCCCGATCCGGCTCACCGGATCGCAATCAATCGTTGTTCTACCGAGCCGTCTTCGTCACGCCGCGGGCAGAGCGGCGATGACGTCGATCATGCGCTTGCGCTCGGCTGCGTCGGGCAAGCGGCCGCGCGCGGCGGCCATGTTGTCGATCATGTGCTCCGGGTCGCTCGTCGCGGGCGTGACGGCCGTCACCGCCGGATGTGCGGCCGCGAACTTGAGGAAGAACTGCGCCCAAGAGGTCACGCCGAACTCTGCGGCCCAGGCAGGCACCTCGCGCCCCTTCACGCGTTGAAATAGGCGCGTGCGGCCGGTGGGCGAGTAGACCAGCACGGCGATCCCCTTGTCCTGAGCGAGCGGCAGAATCCGCTCTTCCGCGCTTACGTTGTCCACCGCGTAATCGACGCCGATGAAGTCGAGCGGTCGATCCTTCATCGCTTGCTCGAGCGTGCCGTATTGGCCCTTGAACGTGGACGTGGTGCCGATGTAGCGCACTTTGCCTTGCGCCTTGTACTCCTGGACGATCGGCACCTGCGTCTCGAGCGCCGCGGCGTTGTGCACTTGGAGCAAATCGATCTTGCGGCCGAGCCGCTTGAGCGACGTCTCGATTTGCGCGCGCCCCGCCGCGGCGTCCGCGGAGCCGCCGCCGAAGCCCGCGACGTTCATCTTCGTGGCCCAGAAGATCTTGTCGCGCAAGCCGAGCTCGGCGAGGAGCTTGGCCGAGACCTCTTCCGACGCGCCGTACCCGGGTGCCGTGTCGAACACCGAGCCGCCGTGATCGACCATCGTTTGGAACACGCCGCGCAGCGCGTCCACCTCGGCGCGCCCCGCGGACTGGCTGAACGTGGCAGAGCTGCCGAGGCCCATGATCGGCAGATGCTCCCCGGTCTTCGGAATCGCCCTCGTGATCAAGTCGGCGGGCTCGGCCGCGGCGGCGAGCCTCGAGCGCAGCGCGAGTGTCGTGCAAGCCGCTGCCGTCATGGTCAGGTATTCGCGTCGCGACAACATGGGTCTCTCCCCAAACGAGTCGATGGTTCCGATGCTGGCAACTTTCGGGCGAATGATCAAGCGTAAAAGGGGGCGACGCGGCGCGCACGAGCGCGCGCGATGTGCAGTCACCGGGCGTTTGCCGCGATGGTCGCCGCGACGGCGCCGTTCGCGCCTTACGTCGGATCCATCGCGACGCGTCAGACGCCGCCGGGTTCAGTGACCTCGAAGTCGAGACCGCCCACGAACTTCGCGACGAGATTGAATACCCAGCACGCGATCGGCACGAAAATGAGGCCGGCGATGGCGTAACCGATGGGAATTGCAATCGCGAAGCCTATGCCAAACCCGCTAGTCTGACCCGGCACGAATTGCGAAAAGAACGCGAATGGAATCGCGAAGATCAGTCCCATGATGAAGTACAGCACGGCGAAGAACTTGCCGGCTTGCCAAGGCGCAATGCGCGTCACTCGTCGTTTCATGCTCTCCCCTCTCTTTCGTTCGTCCCCAGAACACTCAGCGGCGGCAGTCGTGGGATGCAACTTCCCCGGTCCGCCTCTCCCGGTGAATTCCGTCCGACGCAACTACAGGCGCATCAAGCGCTCTGCGCCCCGGCCGCGGGGCGGCGGGCGACGAACCAGCGCACGGCGAGCGTCTGTCCCGCCGTGAACAAATTCGACGTGGTCCAGTAGAGCGCGATCGCCGACCCGAAATGCAGCGCAGTGAGCGCGAGACAGATCGCGGGCAGGATCATCATCAAGACCCGCACGTGCTCCGGCATCTCGGGAGCGGCGAGCGCGAGAATCGCGGTGGTGAGGCCGGCGACGATCGCGAGCAACACGTCGGGCTTCGCGAGATCGGCCACCCAGAGGAACCGCCCGTGCGGCAATGCGCGGCGCAGCGTAGTAAACATGCCTAGCAGCACCGGCGTCTGCACGAACGCGCCGAGCAAGGTACGACCGTCGACCATCGAGATGCCGTGACGGTTGTACGCTGCGAGCAGCGCTTCGCCGTACTTCTGCGGCTCACCCGCGTAGCGCTCCTTGAGGCGTGCGAGCTCGGGCTGCAGCGCCGCGAGCTTGCGCTGCCGGACCAACCCGCGGCACGCGTTCGGGAACGTGATCGGCAGCACGAGCGCGCGCAGCGCGAGCGTCAACGCGACCACGGCGAGGCCCGCGCCGAGCCCGGCCTGCGTGGCCAGAAGCCCGAGAGCGCTCGAGAGAAGATCGAGCCAGCCTGTCCAAACAGTCATCGCGTTCTCGTATCGCAGCCGCTACAGCGTAGCGGATCGGCGCCGGAATAGTTACTCGGTGACGCGCGGAACGGTATGCTGCCGCGGATTCGCGATCCCAAGGAGAGCTCCCGTGTTCGATCCGAAACGTCTTCTCGAGCAAGTGCTCGGCCCAGGAATCGGCAACGACGCGCTCGGCGTGGGTCAGCAGGTGCGCAACCGACTGGACGGCATGGGCGGCACCCAGGCCTTCACCGGAGGCGCGCTCGCGGGCGGCGTGCTCGGCCTGCTGCTGGGCGGCGGCGCGGGCAAGGTGATGCGCTACGGCGGCGCCGCCGCGCTCGGGGCGATGGCGCTCCAGGCGTATCAGAACTACCAGCAGCAGCAACAGCAGGCGGGTCGCGCTTACGGCACGACGAGCCTTGCGGCGGCGACCGCGCTGCCGCACCACACGCCGGCCGCGGACGGCAGCCCCTTCGAGCTCGCGCTCGTGCGCGCGATGATCGGCGCGGCCAAAGCGGACGGGCACATCGACGCGTCCGAGCAGCGCCGCCTGTTCGCGGAAGTCGAGCGGCTCGGCCTCGACGCCGAAACCAAGGCCTACGTGTTCGACTTGCTCACGCAGGAGATCGACGTCGCAAGCTTCGCGAATGCCGCGGCGACGGAGGAACAGGCGGCGGAGCTCTACTTGGCCGCGCGTCTCGCGATCGATCTCGACGAGCCCGCCGAGCGCGCCTATCTCGACGCCCTCGCGAGCGCACTGAAGTTGCCGCCGGGGTTGCGCACACGGCTCGACGCCGCGCCCGACGCCATGGCCCCCGACGCCATGGCTGAAGGATCGAGCAAACCGCCCGGCACCGGCCAATGAATCAGTCGCTCCTGGCGTGAAAACCGGGGGCGCGCGCGGAGCTCGCACGCGCCGCGGAGAGGTTCCGTCAGCCCACGCGCGCGAGCCGCCGCAACGCAAGCCCGGTGCAGAGCACGGTGATCGCGACCAATACTGCCGCCGTCAGAGTCGGGCTCACGAAGCTGAACTCCTTGATGCCCGCCGCGCCGAGCGCGGTCTGGTTCAGATGGAACATCGGCCAGATGACCGCCCAGGGACGCATCGATTCGGGTAGCGGCATCAAGCTGCCCGAGAGCCATATACCCGGCAAGTAGACCAAGTTCGCGACCGCGGGCGACGCGTTGCCACTGACGTAAGCCCCGATCAAGAGACCGATCGCGCAGAACGGCAGCGAGCCCACGATCATCACGGCGACCAGGATCAGCAGTGAGCCCAGGCCGATGATCACTTTGCCGGCCACGAGCGCCGCGAGCGCCACGGAGCCCGCCGCGATCGCCGCAAACGCCATCGACATCGCCATCTTCGCGAACAGGTGCGCGCCCGCGGGCACCGGCTGCGCGCGCTTGAGCTTGAGCAGCCCCTGGTCGCGCTCCAGCGCAAGACCGACGCCGAAGCCGAAGATGCCGGGACCCATCACGCCGAACGCCATGAATCCCGACATCAGATAGGTTGCGATCTGCGGGTTCGCTGCCGAGGCCGAATCGGGCGACTGCCCGGCGATCAGCACGCCGAACAAGAGGTACAGAACCGCCGGCATCAGCAGAAACGGGAACGAGAACGCCGGCGCGCGCAATGTTTGCAGGAACTCGTAGCGCGCCGCGGCGAGGTACGAGCGCAGGATCCTGCCGAGCGGCATGGGGCCCGCGGCCTTGAAGACGAGATCGGTAGCAACTGTCGCGGTCATGTCAGGCAGCCTCCTTCGTGAGCTCGGCGAACGCTTCCGCGAGACCCGCTTGCTTGATCTCGAGGTTGCGCAGGTTTTGGTCGGACGCGAGCAAGCGGCGTACTACCGCTTCGGCGTCGGCCGTGGTGATTTGCATGCGGTGCTCGTCGCCGCTCGCGTCGACGACGCCCGGCCATGCGCGCACCGCTCCGACCGGCAGCGCGCTCGAGCACGTGATCTTCTTGCGGCTCACGATCGAGCGCACCTCGTCCACGGTGCCGAGCGCGATCAGCTCGCCGCGCGCGAGCACGGCCACGCGATCCGCGAGCGCTTCGGCTTCTTCGAGATAGTGCGTGGTGAGCACGATCGAGCAGCCCTGCGCGATGAGCCGGCGGATCGTGCTCCACATCGTCTCGCGCGCCTGCACGTCGAGACCGACGGTGGGCTCGTCGAGGAATAGCAGCCGCGGCCGGCCGCAGATCGCGAGCGCGAACTGCACCTGGCGCTTCTGGCCGGCCGAGAGCTTGCCGCAGAACTTGTCCGCGAGCTCCGTCGTGCCGGTGAGCTCGAGCGTCTCGCGCACGCTGAGCGGGCTCGGGTAGTAGCTCGCCGTGAGCGCAATGAGCTCGCGAGCGCGCAGCGTCGGCGGCAGCACGACCTCCTGGAGCATGAGACCCACCTCGCGGCGCGCCTCGACGTCGAGCGGCGAGCGGCCCATGAGCCGCACCTCGCCCTCGTCGGCTTGCAGCAGCCCGAGCCACAGCGAGATGGCGGTCGACTTGCCCGCGCCATTCGGCCCGAGCACGGCCAGCACCTCGCCGCTGCGTACGTCCAGGTCCACCGCGGCGAGCGCGACGGTCTTGCCGTAGCGCTTGATCGCGCCGGCGAGCGCGGCGAGCGGCTGCGCGTCCGCTTGCGACGCGGCGCCGGCCTGCGGAAGCGGCGCCGGCGTCGACGGGCCGAACTCGCCGTCGACGTTCGACGGCAAGAGGCGACGCGGTTGCTTCGGCGCGATCGCCACGCCGCCGCCCTTCTTCGCGCGCGGGTACTTGCGGCCGTTCAAGATCTCGCCGATCCAAGTCGGACGCACGAGATAGTGATAGCTACCGAGCAGCACCGTGACCGTTACGCCAAGGACCAGCGGGAACTTGATTGCCCAGTGCAACGGCACCTTCGCGAGCGCCGCCGCGAGGAAGAACACGATCGGCAGATGCGCGAGATACATCCAGTACGACGCGTCCGCGAGGTAGCGGCGCACGGGGCTCTCGTTCGCGCAAAACTTCAGCGCCGCACCGATCAGGCCGAAGCTCAGGTACCAGATCGACAGGATGTAGCAGGCGGCGTACGCGGTCGTGGTCCATTCGGCGGCGATCCAAGAGGCCGTCGTGCCGGGCTCGAGGCCCGGAACGTTGTGATAGGCGACAAAGAGCGCGAGGCCGAGCGCGAGATGGCCTGCCCAACGCGCGCGCACCACGCCGAGCAAGTCCAGCTGTCGATGCATGAACCAACCGAGCGCGAACGCGGTGCCGAAACCGACGAGCGCCGGCACCTGCGGGATCAGGCTCGCGTCGGGCGTGGGAATGCCGCCCAGGAGCAAGATCCGCTGATCGAACCCGAGCACGAGGAACAACGGCGCGCCGAGCACGAATGGCGCGACGTAGCTACCGAGCAGCGGGCGCAAGATCTTGTCGACGGCGTCACTCACGCGCCCGGCCGCGTCGAGCTTCGCGAATACGCCGCGCACCGCAAGCAGCAGCGCGTAGAAGATGACGAGGTAGTAGAGGAACCACAGGTGCACCAGCGGAAACCCGCCCTGCACCGGCGGGTTCTGCACCAGCCCCGCGATCGCCGGGTCCGCGCTCCGCGAGAGACCCCAGAGCAGCGCGGCGATCGTGAGCGGCGCGAGGATCACCCAGCCCACCACCAGCGGCGCGAGAATCCGCTTCGCGCGATCGGCCACGAAGCCGCGGGTGCCGCGCTTCTCGACGACGAGCCGCGCGAACAAACCCGCGACGAGAAAGAACATCGTCATGCGCCACGGGTGGATCAACGAGAACACCATCCCGAGCGTCGCGCTCTGCGACACGTCCTGCGCCGGGATCGGCAGGAAGAACGACATCGTCGCGTGCAGCACGATGCCGGCGAGCAGCGCAAATGCGCGCACCGCGTCTAGGGCATGGAGACGTTCATTGGACGACATAGGTACTCCTCAAACGAACTCTGTCTTTCGTGAGTTGACGACAAAGGAGATCACGAGCGCCGCTGCGCACAACGCGAGCTCGATGGCCATGAAGCCGACGAGGTCCGCGCCCCAAACCGCCGTCTCCGTGCCCAAGCTCGGCTGGAGGGATGGCAGATTCAGCAGGAACGGAATCACGAACGAGACCGACACGTTTCCGCCGACGATGACGGTCGTCATCCAGCCCGCCGAGTCGGTGACGAGCCCCACGGCGAGAAAAACGCAAAAGTAGAGCAGGCAGTGGACGGCCACCGCGACGGTGAGCGGAATGAAGCCGTTGGGCAGCGGCGTGGCGAGCAACAGCGCGATGGCCGCGAGCGTCAGCAGCGCGGCCGGCACGGCGTATACGATCAACGACGACACGAGCTTCGCCACGTTGTACTGCGTGGTCGACACCGGCATGCTCAAGAAGAACAATCGGGTCTTCTCCTTGCGGTCGCCGATCACGCTCGTGCTCACGTGCATTACGTTCAGAAGCACCAACACGACGACGAACACGCTGCAGCCGACGAAGAACGCGACCTTGCTCCAGGGCGACACGGCCAGCGACAGCACTCCGGTGGCGAACGAGCCCGCCACGAGCAGTCGCGCGAGCCGCAAGTCCTTGACCACCAGTTGCCGAACGATGGAGTGACTCACGCGCGTGCCTCCTTGCGGCTCGACATCACGTTCGCGACGAAGATCTCCTCGAGCGACATCCGCTGAACCTCGCGCACGGTGGCGCCCGCACGGGTGAATGCCGCGGCGACGTCGTCGGTGTAGGCCTTGATCGTCGCGGTCGCGAGCCGGCCACTCACCGCGAGCTCGGTGACTTCAGGGAGCGAGGGCAGCGCCACACCGGGCGGCACGTCGAGCTGCAAACGGCGCCACTGCTCGACGAAGGTTTCCTTGTCGCTCGACTCGATGATCCGGCCTCGATCGAGAAACGTGATCTGGTCGGAGATCTGCTCCACGTCCTGGGTGTTCTGCGAAGAGAACAGGATCGAGCGCCGGTCGTCGCTCATGACGTCGGTGAGCTCGCGCAAGATCTCGTAGCGCGCGACGGGGTCCAGGCCCGTGGTCGGCTCGTCGAGCAATAGGAGCCGCGGCCGGCGCGCGAGCACCAGCAGCAACGTGGCCTTCGTTCGCTCGCCGTGCGACAGCACCTTGATCGGCTGGTCGGGCCGCAGATTGAAGCGGCGCAGCAGCGTCCGCGCGTAATCGTGGTCCCAGTGGGGATGCGCGGACGCGACGAACTTCATGTGCCAGTCGAGCGTCGCGAAGCCGTAGAGTCGCATGTCCTCCGACATGTAGCCGATGTCGCGCTTGGCGATCGCCTGCTCGCGCGGCATCGACCGGCCGAGCACGCGCACCTCGCCACGGTCCTGGTGCACGAGCGCCATCAGGATCCGGATCGTCGTAGACTTGCCCGCGCCGTTCGGGCCCACGAAGCCCAAGATCTGGCCGGTCTGAAGTTCGAGCCGAATGTCGCGCAGCTGGAAGTAGCGATACGCTTTTTCGACGCCTTCGATTTGAATCGCGAGCTCGGTCATGCCTGATCCTCTGTCGCCTGCTCTTCCGCCGCGGGCAGCTCCGCGGTCTCACGGAGGCGCTCGACCAGCTCGTCGGCGGTGAGCCCGAGGTGCTTGCCGATCTCGGCGGCCGCGCGTAGGTGCTCGTCGAGCTCCTCGTGCTTCAGCTGCCTGCCGAGATCCACGTTGTCCGCCACGAACGATCCCCTGCCCTGCCGCGTCACGATCACTTGAGCCCGCTCGAGCTCGAGGTACGCCCGCTTCACGGTGATCACGCTGACTTTCGTCGCCACCGCCATCGCCCTGATCGACGGGATCTCGTGCCCCGGCGGCCAGTCGCCGACCGCGATCCGCTGCCGCATTTGCTCCATGATCTGGAGGTACATGGGCCGCCGATCGGCGTGCGAGATGGTGACGTCACTGTGCATATACGTTATGCACAGTATATACGGCATGAACAGAGATGCAAGCCCCCGATGCGGCCGCTTCTAGCGCCGATATAACTATGGTCTTTTCAGCTACTTAGGCGAAGAGAAGGGAGTCGTGCTCCGCCCGGCGCACAGAGCCACCGTTTCTGGTTGCGGCTCGTGGGGCGGATCCGGCCGCGTCGTTTACGTGCGGGTTGCCCGCTCCCGCTCGACGAGCACGCGCCGCAGTATCTTCCCCGACGCGGACTTCGGGATCGCCTCGACGAACGCGACGTGGCGAATCCGTTTGTAGTGCGCGACCTCGTCGTGCACGAACGCGATCACCTCGTCGGCCGTGAGCGCGCCGCGCGCGACGACGATCGCCTTGGGGACCTCGCCGGCATCGTCATCCGCGACCGGAATCACGGCCGCGTCGGCGATCCGCGGATGCTTGAGCAGCAGCGCTTCGAGCTCGGCCGGCGCCACCTGGAAGCCCTTTACCTTGATGAGCTCCTTGAGCCGGTCGACGACGAGCAGAAAGCCGTCCGCATCGACGACGCCGATGTCGCCCGTGTGCAGCCAACCGTCCGCGTCCACCGTGCGCGCGGTGGCCTCGGGGTTGTTGAGATAACCCTTCATCACCTGCGGTCCGCGAATCCACACCTCGCCGGGCTCGTCGACGCTCAAGTCGAGCCCCGTCTCCGTGTCGACGATGCGACACTCCGTGTTCGGCACGAGCGTGCCGACTTTGCCGGGGCGGCGCGCGTCGGGCCCGGTGTAGTGCGAAGCCGGGCTCGCCTCGGTCATGCCGTAGCCCTGGCGCATCCTTACGTTGAGCCTCGCCTCGATGGCGCTCGTGATCTCCGATCCGAGCGGCGCGGCGGCGCTGAGCAGCCAGCGCAAGCTGCTCAAGTCGTAGTTGTCGACGGCTGGGTGCTTCGCGAGCGCCACGGCCACGGGCGGCACGATGTGCGCGAGCTCGATGCGCCAATCTTGGAGCACTTTCAGGAACGGCTCGAACTCGAAGCGCGGCATCGTCACCACCGTGACTCCGCGCATGAGGCCGTAGTTCAGGATCACGACCATGCCGTAGATGTGGAAGAACGGCAGCACGCCCACGAACGCGCGCAGGCCGGGTTTCTCCACCGCGGCGAGCTGGACCAAGTTCGCGACGACGTTGCGGTGCGTGAGCATCACGCCCTTCGGCAATCCGGTGGTGCCCGACGAATAGGGCAGCACGACCACGTCGACGGCCGGATCGATCGCAACGGCCGGGGGCTCGGCGTCACGCGAAATGGATTCGAGCGAGCGAGCGCCGTCGGCGGCGTCGATCGTGACGAGCTCGATCGGTCGGCGCGTCGCCGCGATCGCGGCGCGTGCTTTGTCCGCGAGCGCGGCCGTCGCGAACAGCAGCTTCGCTCCCGCGTCTTCGAGCTGCTGCGCGAGCTCATGGCTCGTGTTCGCGGGATTGGCCGGCGTGGCGATTGCCCCGAGCCGCACGATCGCGTGGAACACGACCGCGAACTCGGGTGAATTCGGCGACACGAGCCCGACGACGTCACCCTTGCGGATGCCGAGCGCGGCGAGACCCGCGGCGGCGCGCCTGACTCGATCCAGGAGTTGGTCGTAGGTGACCACGCGGCCGGTGACGGAATCGACGAGCGCCGGATGGCCGCCTCTCCGGGGTGCCGTGCCTAGCACCAGGTCCGTGAGCGATTGGTTAGGGATGTCGACGTGCGGGTAGGAGCTGCGAAACACCGTCGCCGTTCTTCGAGACTTGCGGCTCGGAGCACGAAGCATACGCTCCCGGCTCGACTCGAGAACGATCGTTCGCTTCGCGCCGGGTGAGCCTGAATCCTGACGCGCTTGATCAGCGACCCTGCGCGCCGCGTGTCGTGCCGAGAATCGATCCCAAGATCACGAGCGGAAAGCCGATCGCCATACCGAGCGTCAGCGGCTCGGATAGCACCAGCGCGCCCAGCACGATCGCCACGGCCGGATTCACGTAAGTGATCACCGTGGCGCGCGCGGGCCCGACCTCGGCGATCAACGCGAAGAACACCATGAACGCCGCCGCCGTGCAGAGCACGCCGAGCCCCACGATCGACGCCGCCGCGCGCACGCCGAACTGCGCCGGCCAAAGAAACGGCATGAACGGCGCGTAGATGACCGTCGCCACCACGAGCGACGCGGCGATCACGCCGATGGCCGGCACTCCGCGCAGCTTGCGATCAATGATGATCGGGCCGATGGCGTAGCACAACGCAACCCCGATCGTTGCCGCCACGGCCGCAAGATCCGAGAAATGGATATCGAGGCCGACCAGCAGCGCAACGCCGGCGAAACCCAGCCCCAGGCCCAGCACCCGGCGCAACTCGAGCCGCTCGTGGCCGAGCTTGGTGACGATCAGCGCCGCGAACAGTGGCACCACGGCGATGAGCAAACCCGCGGTCGAGCTATTGAGCCGGGTCTCGGCATGGCCGAGCAGCAGCCAGGGAATGCTGATCTCGATGAGCGTAAACGCCAGCAGCCACTTCCACCTGCGAAACGCCGGGGCAAGCGCGTTCCGATGCAGCGCGACCGGCAAGAGCAACAACGAGCCGAGCAACGTGCGCGATCCGGCGACCACCAGCGGGTCGAATTCGCCAACGGCGATGCGAATGAGCAGATAGGGCATGCCCCAGAGCACGCCCAGCGCGAGGAAGAGAATCCAGCCACGTTTCGACATCGGGCGATTGTAGAGAACCGCGGTGCTACACTCCCACGCTTCTGCGAGGGAAGGAAATGCCCGCGCCGAGCCGACCCGGCACCACGAGCGCTTCGCGGTATTCGCTGAGTATCGATGGCGACGAGATCGGCCGGTTCGAGGTGCTGATGGCCGCAACGGCGCTGCGCACGCCGCCCCGCATCATCGAGGCTCATGAGCTACCGTCCGTATGGGGCCACACCGGGGAAATTCGGTCGGGCAAATGGTCCGCGACGGATCACGGTTTCGCGGTTCCCGACAAGGGGCCTCAGCGCGCCGGCGGCACGGCGATCACCCTAGTCCTGAAACGCGGCCGGGCGAGACAGACCGTCCTCGGGCGCTGGCGGAGCTTCGCGACCGCGGGCCGCGCCTCGCGCATCGTTCTCAGCAGCCTCGACGCCGCCGGGCGTCCGCTCGCGCGCTACGATCTCGGCAGCGCCCGACCTGGGAAGATCACCGGGGCGACGCTCGACGCGAAAGGCGGCGCCGACGTCGCGATCGAGGAGCTCGTGATCGACCACGAGGGAGTGCGGCTGGAACCGCCCGGGTCCGATCGGCAGCGGTACCATCACAAGCCGTGATCGCCGGCCGCGCGCGCCCTTGGACGAACGGGCAATAGCGCCGTGCGCGGCGATCGTGAATCGTGGCGCATCCTTTAGGAGGCCACGCCATGAACGTCCACTCCAAGCCCCGCTCGTCCAAACCGCTAGCCGCCGCTCTCGCCGCGCTGGCATTCGCCGCCTCACTGGCGTCGGCGCAGCAGCAGCCTGCGCCGAAGCAAGTGGCCTCGGCCGCCGCCAAGCAGCCGTTCTTCGCCGAGCAATCGACGACGCTGGCGGCGACGGTGGCGGCGATCGATGCCGCCAAGCGCTTGATCACGCTCAAGGTTGCGGACGGTCGTGAAGAAACGGTGGAAGCCGGGCCCGCGGTTCGCAACTTCGCGCAGATCAAGGTGGGCGACAAGGTCGACGTGGAGTACTACCAGTCGCTCGCGGCGGAGATCACCAAGGCACCCGCGAGCACCAGCCACGACGCCGCCGTGCTCGCATCGCGCACGGCCGAGGGCGCCTCGCCTGCCGGCGGCGTCGGCATGATCTACACGGCGATCGTGACGGTGACCTCGGTGGACGCCGCCACCGGCAGGGTGAGCTTCACCGGGCCGGAGGGGAGAGAGCGCGAGACGACGGCCCAGCGCGACGCCGGCCGTGCGTTCGTTGCGCAGCTCAAGCCCGGCGACCGCGTCGAAATCACGTACGGCGAGGCGCTGGCGGTTGCCGTGCGGCCGGCGGCGCGTTGAACGCGCAGCGATCGACCTTAAGCGGCCGTGAATTGCGCCGCTGAAAAGTGGCGCGCCCGGAGAGACTCGAACTCCCGACCCTCAGGTTCGAAGCCTGACCCGGCCGGTTCCCCCGGTTTCCCGCCAATACCACAAGTCACTGCCGGGCCTAGTATTTCAGTTCCCTGGCAATCCCGTCAAATCCCGCGTAGGCTCTGCCGCCTGGTGACTCAGTGGTGACTCAGGAACCCTTAGGTTGCGCGGCATGGCAGGTAGAACGGGATATGGGCCCGAGGGCAAAGACCACATAGTCGCGCGCGCCGCGCGGCTCACGAAGCGGCAGATCGAGCGGCTCGAGTACGCCGGCGATCCGGACCGCAACGAGCGGCGCGTGATCTGGGATACGGACCCCCGGGGCTTCGGCGTGCGGGTGTTCCCGTCCGGCCGCAAGGCGTTCGTGCTGAGCTATAGGAACGCCGCCGGCAAGAAACGGCTGCTGTCGCTCGGCGATGTCGCCGTGATCAAGCTCGATGCGGCGCGCTCACGCG
>DASQOL010000012.1:0-23404 GCA_035644475.1 Gammaproteobacteria bacterium
GCTGGGCGACGTACTGGATCATGTCGCGCAGCAGATCGCTGTCGGCTCCCTTCTCGACGAGATCGGCCAGTGCGATAGTGGTCTTGGTGGTCATCGTGTGGTCCTCGGTGAAGTTAAGGTGTGGTAACCCAACCTTACCAAGACTCACGATGGCCGCCGCTTCAGCTCGCGGCCGTCGCTCTTACACCACTACGCGGGACACGATCGTACCTCTTCTCGTGCGCGAGCCATGTGTCCTCACGATTGGCCTCGTGAATCCTCAGGGTGTTGAGGTCCAAACGGTTACCTACGCTGCGGCTGGCGACGGACAAGTCGTGCAAGTCCCCAGATTGGGCGGCGCGGCACGCTTTCCTGTTTTCGAGTGCCGTCGCGCGAGCCCATTTGAACGCTCGTCCTCGTCGCTGCTCGGTCGCTGGCAGTCGGCTTTCCCAAGAAGGGTCCATTTCGGGAAAGTCTGCGGCGCATGAGAGTACGAGCATCCTTGTGCGTGCGGCTGTGATCGCCGGCGCGGGTGCTGCTCGTTCGCGCGCTGCGGCGGCCCTCAGCGCGCTAGCCACCCGCCGTCGACGGGCAAGATCACTCCGTGCACGTAGTCGGAGGCGCTCGACGCCAAGAACACGGCCGCGCCCGCGAGATCGGACGGCTCGCCCCACCGGCCGGCCGGGATCCGCGCGAGGATCTCCGCGTTGCGCTTCTCGTCCGCGCGTAGCGCGGTGGTGTTGTTGGTCGCGAAATAGCCCGGCGCGATCCCGTTCACGTTGATGCCGTGCGGCGCCCATTCGTTCGCGAGCAGCTTGGTGAGCCCCGCGAGCCCGCTCTTGCTCGCGGTATACGCGGCGACGCGCACGCCGCCCTGAAACGACAACATCGACGCGATGTTGATGATCTTGCCGCGCGCGCGCCGCTCGACGACACGCCGCGCGACGGCCTGCGACAGAAAGAACACGCTCTTCAGGTTGACGTTCAGCACCTCGTCCCAGTCGGCTTCGCTCACGTCGAGCGCGTCCTTGCGGCGGATGATGCCCGCGTTGTTGACGAGGATGTCGATGTCGCCGAGGGCCGCGGCGGCTGCCGCGACGGCGTCTCCGGCCGCGCCGGGATCGCTCAAGTCCGCGGCCACGAACTCGAGCCGGCGGCCGAGTGCGGCGACCTGCGCGGCCGTCTCGGTGGGCGGCGTGCGCCCGACGGCCGCGACGTCGGCGCCGGCGGCCGCCAGCGCGACGGCGATGCCTTGGCCGAGACCGGTGTTCGCGCCGGTCACGAGCGCGCGGCGATTCTCGAGGCTGAAGGCGTTCGCCATGCGGGTCACTTGAGCTGGCAGATGTCGAGCACGCGCAGGTCGGTGTAGTCGAGATTCTCGCCGCCCATCGCCCAGATGAACGCGTAGCTTGCGGTGCCCGAACCCATGTGGATCGACCACGGCGGCGAGATCACGGCCTCGTCGTTGCGCACCACGACGTGCCGCGTCTTGTCGGGCTCGCCCATGAAATGGAACACGCGATCGTTGTCGCCGAGCCCGAAGTAGAAGTAGACCTCGGAGCGCCGGTCGTGCAGATGCGGCGGCATCGTGTTCCAGACGCTGCCGGCCTCGAGGATCGTGAGGCCGAGCAAGAGCTGCGCGGAGCGGCAGGTCTGCGGAACGATGTACTGATAGATCGTGCGCTCGTTCGACGTCGCGGCCGAGCCGCGCTTCAGCGGCACGGCCGAGTCGATGGAGATTTTGACCGGCTCGAAGCGCGTGTGGGCGGGCGTGGAGATCAAGTAGAACTTCGCCGGCGCCGCGGCGTCGAGCGACTCGAACGCGACGTCGTCGGTGCCCATCGGCACGTACAGTCCGTCTCTCGGCCGGAGCGTGTGCGAGTCGCGGCCCGCTCGCACGCGGCCGTCGCCGGCGCCCACGTTGACGATGCCGAGCTCGCGGCGTTCGAGGAACGGCACGCCGGCCTTCGGCTCGGTCTGGGTGGGCAGCGCCACGGTCTCGCGCACGGGCGCCGCGCCGCCGATCACGAACCGCTCATTGTGCGAGTAGTCGAGCGCCACGCGCTCCGGCGCGAACAGGTCCGTCACGAGGTAGCGGTTGCGCAGCTGCTCGTTGCGCACGTCCTCCATCATGTCGGGATGAGTGGCCTGATAGGTTTTGCGGAACACGGCGGGCCTCCTTGAACGGTGTCAGACACCAGCGGTGTCAGGCACCCGCGGTGTCAGACACCAGCCGTGTCTGACACCAAATCTGGTCATTTGCGCAGTGGCGCGGTCGACTGACGGACGATCATCTCGGGCTGGAACGCGATGAAGCTCGTGCGCTCGCCGCGCGCCTCGTTGATCAGGAGCGCCGCCGCCGCCTTGCCCATCTCGCGGATCGGCAGGCGCACGGTGGTGAGCGGCGGCCAGATCCGCGACGCCATCGGCGTGTCGTCGTAGCCGACGATGGACAAGTCTTCCGGCACGCCGAAGCCGGCGCGGCGCGCGGCTTGGTACACGCCGACGGCCATCTCGTCGTTGCCGGCGAAGACCGCGGTCGGCCGCAATGCCGGCGGGCGCTCGAGCAGCTGCTGCGCGCACGCGACGCCCGACTCGAACGTGTAGCCGCCTTCCAGCACCAGCTTCGGATCGAGCTTCAGGCCGAACTCCGCGAGCCCGTCCGTGAAGCCGCGGAGCCGCTCGTGCGACGAGCGGAACGTGGACGGGCCGCGAATGTGCGCGATGCGTTCGTGCCCGAGCGTCGCGATGTGGCGCGCGGCGGCCGCCGCGCCTTCGCTGTCGTGGGTCCTGATCATGCTGTGCGCTTCGTCGAGCGGCACCGACGCGATGCGCACGTACGGGCAGCTCGCGTCGGCGAGAATGTCCGCGAGCTCCTGGTCCTCCGACACCGACGGCGGCAGGATCGCGCCGAACAGCTTCTGCTGTTCGACGAATGCCTGCATGCTCGCGTGAAAGCGCGGGTCGCCGCGATCGCAGGGCCGCACGATCAGCTGGAAGCTCGTGCCGTCGAGCGTGTCGAGAATGCCGCGCTGCATGTTCACGACGTACTGCGGGCTCGGGTTGTCGTAGATCAATGCGATCAGGAACGACCGCCGGAACGCGAGCGCGCGCGCCTGCGGATCGGGCGCGAAGCCGTGCTCGGCGATGATCAGCTTGACCTTCTCGCGCGTCTGCTCGCGGACGAGAGGCGAGTCGTTGATGACGCGCGACACGGTCTTCTTCGAGACGCTGGCGAGCCGCGCGATGTCGTTGATCGTGACCTTGACCTTGTCGCGCGGCGGGCGTCGAACGCGCAGCGCGGGTCGCTCCGGTTTGTCTCTGGTCACGATCGATCTCGGGCGAGGCGTCTCAAGTGCCTGATGCTTTCGCGCTGCTGTCGAGGACGTCGGGCGACCGCGGGGCCATCGTCTCGAGATCCCATTGGCTCGCGTCGAAGGCTCGGTGCGTCGGCGTCACGGTCGGGTAGCCGCCGACTTCCGCCTCGCTGTCGATGATCTTGCCGCGCCCTTCGGCGACGTCGGCGAGGATGCGCACGTCGTGGGCGTCGCGGTCCCACGGCCGCGCCCCGGCGTTGGCGAGCACCCAGGTCTCCACTTCGACGGCGGACAATGCCTGCAGTCCTTCGGGCCAGTCAAGCGGCGTGGAATGCTCGACGATCTTCGCGGCCGTCGTGGTGTAACGCCCGAACATCGGCAACGAATTACCGAGCCGATCGACGGCGACATTGTCGCGGCCGAAATAGTCCACGTCGCCGCCGCCGCCGAGCATGAAGAACGCGAGATCTGTGTGCGTCGACGGGCCCGCGCGCAGCACGTTGCCGACGACGGTCATCCTGCCGTTCTGAAACGGCTGATTGCCCCACTCGAGCGGCTGCAAGTTGTAGTGCACCGCGCGCGCGCCCGGATCGTAGATGAAGTTGTTGACGATCGCGCCGCGAACGCCGCCCTTGAACAGCGGGCTGCGCTCGAAGTTGTGTGCGTAGAGGTTGCCGTAGATCAAGATGTCGGAGATGTTGTCGTGGATCAGCGAGCCCTTCGAGTGCTCGAACTTCGTGTGGGTCGAGTTCGCGAGCCCTTCCGCGATGATGTTGTGGCTGAACGTGATGCGGTGCGACGTGCCTTCGCGCCAGTCCGCCGGTGTTGCGCCGGTGAAGCGGGGGCCCGACGCCGATAGGTTCTCGTCGGTGGCCCACGTGAACGTGCAGTGGTCGACGATCACGTCGTACGCGCCGGCTTGCGTCGAGAACGCGTCCTCGCCCCAGCCGCTGCCCTTGGCTTGGCCGGCCTCGCCCGGCCGCACGCGGATGTGCTCGAGGATCACGTCGTGCGTCAGCACGTCGATGCCGCCGCGAATCAGCGTGATGCCGGGCGAAGGGGCTGTCTGCCCCGCGATCGTGACGTACGGCGACGTGATCTTGAGCGTCTTGCGGTCCAGGTCGATGACGCCGCCGACCTCGAACACAATGATTCGCGGCTCGGTGGCCTCGAGCGCCGCACGCAGCGACCCGCGCCCCTCACCCGCGAGCGTGGTGACGGCGACGACGCGGCCGCCACGCCCGCCACGCGTCGCGGTCCACCCCCCCGCGCCCGGGGAGGCGAGGGCAGCCGCCTTGCCGTCGGACGGCGTCTGCGCGAGTGCCGCGCTCAAACCCAGCGACGCGATCACCGCAATCAGCACCGCATTCAGTAAGTAGACGTGCTTCGTTGCCACAGATCCCCCTCGGCCCACGAGCGGGCGGCTCAGAGGGTCGTGTCTTCGTTTGGCCACGCGATGCGCGTGACTGGCGGCGGCCGTACCGCGAACGGTCTTCCCGAGACCCGCGCCGCACAGGGATGTGCGGCGCGGAGCCCCAGGGACGGTCTTCCGGCGTGTCTCGGGAAGACCGTTCGCGGTATGGCCGCCGCCTGCGATACCCGCCGGCCAAAGCGATGACACGACCCGGTTGCCCGCGAGTATATTGCCTATGACACCGGTTTCCCATACCCTTGAAACGCCATTCTAAACGAGCTCACAGGGGGCGAATTGCTCGACGAGACCGGCGGTCGGACCGGCAACGCTGACGCGCCGGCGATCGCGAAGCGGCTCGTCGCGGCGCGTCTTCGCGGCGAGCCCTTGGCCGCGTTCCCGGGCAGGTTGCCCCCCGATCTCCCGGCCGCCTACGCGGCCCAAGAGGCCGCGATCGCGTCGTGGCCCGACACCGTCGCCGGCTGGAAGGTCGGACTGATCGGACCGCAGCTCGCGTCTACGTTCCACCAAGATCGCCTCGCGGGACCGATCTTCCGCGCGAGCGTGCGTGTGGCCCTGCCGGGACAGCCCACGCGTTTTCCCGTCTACGTCGGCGGGTTCGCGGCGGTCGAGGGCGAGTTCCTGCTCAAGGTCGGTCGCGATGCGCCGGCGCGCCAGCTCGATTGGACCCCCGAGCAAGCGCGCGACCTCGTCGACGCGGTGCACGTCGGCATCGAGACTGCGGGCAGCCCGCTCGCCACGATCAACGAGCTCGGCCCGTGCGCGATCGTCAGCGACTTCGGCAACAACGCCGGCCTGATCGTGGGTCCGGAGCTCGACGGTTGGCGCACGCGTCCCGTGACGGAGTGGCGCTGCGAGACATTCATCGAAGGCCGCCGCGTGGGGCGAGGCGACGGCAGCGTCCCGCCGGGCGGGCCGTTCGAATCGCTGCGGTTCCTGCTCGGCCTGAACGCGCGGCGGGGGCGTCCGCTGCGCGCTGGCGATTGGGTGTCGACCGGCGCGATCACCGGCGTGCACGACATTGCGGCCGGACAGACCGCGCGCGTCGTGTTCGACGACGCGGCCGAGCTCGTGTGCCGCGCGGACCCGTTCCGCGCCGCGGCCGCGACCGCCGCCGACGGAGTCTCGCGATGATGACGCGCCGCGAGCTCGTGCCAACGCGCCGCGAGCTCGCGCTAACGCGCCGCGAGCTCGTGAAAGGGATCGCGGCCGGCGCGGCGGCGGCTTCGGTGCGTGCCGAGGCGAGCGGCGCCGTGCTCAGGGCCGCCGACGTGCATCCGGGCAACTATCCGACGGTCGCCGCCGTGCAGTGGATCGACGCACAGCTGCGCGAGCGCTTCGGCGGCGAGATCGCACTCACCATCTACCACTCGGGCGTGCTCGGCAGCGAGAAGGACACGCTCGACCTCGCACGCATCGGCGCGCTCGCGGTCACGCGCGTGCACAGCTCGGTGTTGAACAACGCGCTGCCGGTCACGCGGATCCTGTCGTTGCCGTACGTGTTCGACTCCACGGAGCACATGCGCCGCGCATTCGACGGGTCGTTCGGCGACGCGATCCTTGCGGGCTGCGCGGAGCGCGGCCTGCTCGGGCTCGCGATCTACGACTCGGGCTCGCGCAACTTCTACAACACGCGCCGCGCGGTCGAGACGCCACGCGACCTGCACGGCTTGAAGCTGCGCGTTCCCCAATCCGACATCTTCATGGAGAGCGTCGCCGCGCTCGGCGCGAGCCCGACGCCGCTCGCCTACGGCGCCGTGTTCTCCTCGCTGCAGACGCACTTGATCGATGGCGCGGAGAACAACTGGCCGAGCTACTACACGAGCCGGCACTTCGAGATGGCGCGCCACTGGTCGGAGACGGAGCACGCGTATGCGCCCGACATGCTGCTGATGTCGAAGCGCGTCGCGGACGCTCTGCCCGCGGAGCAGCGCGAGTTCCTCGTCGCGACCGCGCGCCGCTCGGTCACGCTGATGCGCGAGCGCTGGGACGAGACGGTGCGCGCGTCGCGCCAGTCGGTGCTCGACGCGGGCGCCACGGTGCGCGCCGTCGACAAGGCGGCGTTCAAGCAGGCCGTGCAGCCGCTGCTCGACCGCTATCTCCGCGATCCCTCGATCCGCGCGCTCTACGATGAGCTGCGCGGATTCGCATAGGCCGGGCGCGCGTGGCGAACGTACCCCACGCGACGGACTCGACGCCGAGCGAGGATCTGCCTTTCGCCGCGGGCCCATTACGCGGACTGGCCAAGCTCACGCTGGCGCTCGCGGCCGTGGCGCTCGTGCTGCTCGCGCTCGTCGAGGCGTGGCAAGTGTTCACGCGCTACGTGCTCGACGCGCCCGCGGGTTGGACCGAGCCCGTCGCTGTGCTCTTGCTCAAGATCGCGCTGCTCGCCGGCGCAGCCGTGGGCGTGCGGAACGAGACGCACTTTCGCTTCGCGCTCGGTATGCAGGCGGCGAGCCCGGCATGGCGTCGCCGGCTGCGCGCGACCGCGCTGCTCGCCGCGGGAGCGATCGGCGTGGTATTCGCCGGTTGGGGCGCGAGCCTCATGATAGCGGCGTGGCCGGTCAAGGCCGCGGGCGCGGACTTGTCGTCGGGTCTCTACTACTTGCCGTTCGTGGTCGGCGGCGCGCTGTTCGCGTTGTTCGCGCTCGAGCGCGTGCTCTTCGACTCGGCCCACTGACGTGGCCCTGGCGGTGCTGTTCGGCGTCTTCGCGGTGCTGCTCGCGGCCGGTGTGTCGGTGGCGATCTCGCTGTGCGCCGCGGCGCTCGCCACGCTCTGGTATCTCGGCCTGCCGGCCGATGTGCTCGTCATCGAGACCAGCGCGGGCAGCGACTCGACGACGCTGCTCGCGATTCCGCTCTTCATCTTCGCGGGCCAACTGATGCTGCACGGCGGCATCTCGGCGCGGCTGATCGCGTTCGCGGCGTCGCTCGTGGGCCACGTGCGCGGCGGGTTGGGGCAGGTGAACGTGCTGTCGTGCCTCTTGTTCGGCGGCGTGTCGGGCTCGGCGATCGCGGACGTGTCGGCGATCGGCGGCGCGTTGATCCCGCAGATGGTCGAGCGCGGCTACGACCGCGACTACGCGGTGAACGTGACGATCGCCGCGGCGCTCGTCGCTCTGCTCGTGCCGCCGTCGCACAACTTGATCCTGTACTCCGCGGCGGCGGGCGGCGGCATCTCGATCGCCGACCTGTTCGCGGCCGGCATCGTGCCCGCGTTGCTGCTGATGGCGAGCGTGATGATCACCGCGTACGTGGTGGCGCGGCGCCGCGGTTACGCGACCGCCGCGTTTCCCGGAGCGCGTGCGGTGGCGATACGGTTCGTCGCCGCGCTGCCGGGACTGCTGCTCGTGTTCGTGATCTTCGGCGGCATCCGCGCCGGCGTGTTCACCGCGGTCGAGAGCGCGGCGGTGGCCGTGCTCTATGCCCTGGTGGTCACCGCGCTCGTTTACCGCCGGCTTGGCTGGGCCGAGTTCCGCACCGCCTGCCTCGGTGCGGCGCACACCGCGGGCATCATCTTGTTCGTGATCAGCGCGGCGGCGACGTTCGGCTGGTTGCTCGCATACCTGCAGGTGCCGCAGCAAGTCGTGGGTGCGATCCGTTCGATCGCGAACGAACCGCTCGCGGTCCTGCTATTGATGAACCTCGTGCTGCTCGTGCTCGGCACGTTCATGGACATGGCGCCGTTGATCATCATTTGCACGCCGATCTTCCTGCCGGTGGCGACCGCGTTCGGCGTGAGCCCGCTCCAGTTCGGCGTGATCCTGATCCTGAATGCCGGGATCGGGCTCATCACGCCGCCGGTCGGCTCCGTGCTGTTCGTGGGCACGGCGATCGGCAGAATCAGCATCGCCGAGACCATGCGGACGATTTGGCCGTTCTACCTCGCGGGCCTCGCCGTGCTGCTGCTCGTGACTTACTTTCCGTCTTTGTCGCTCGCGCTGCCGAACCTCCTGCGCTGAGGCGGTCGGGTTGCCACCGCGTTCCCTCGGGCGGCTATTTCGCTCGATGCGGGTCGCGTCTCGGCGGCCCGCGGCGCGACGCGCGGAAGAGGGGCGCTCTTGTGGCTACGACGCATCCCGCTGGGCGCCGGTCGGCTTGCAGCCGGGGTCAAAATCTTCGCTGCGTCATGGAATTGGAAGTGCTCGCGCGCGCCCCGACCTCGCCGTGTGCCGCACGCGACGCGCGGCTCGAGGCGACTGCTTGCTCCGCCGCGGCGAGCGGCGTAGTATCGAAATGACACCGGTAGACAGCAATACCAAATGATACCGGTGGCACAACATCCCTGGAGCTTGGCGGGGAGCGCCGCGCCGGTTCCAGGACCGTGCGATGAGTTAGGGGGAAGGACCATGCTACGCAGCATCTCGATCGGTCTCACCGATGGCATGAAGTGGCTCTACGTAGCGTCGCTCGCGGCGCTGTTCGCGGCGCCGGCCTGGGCGCAGGAACCGCAGGACGAGGTCATCGTGACCGGATTCCGGCAGAGCCTCGGTGCGGCGCTCGACGTGAAGCGCGCTGCCGACGGCGCGGTCGATGCGATCTTCGCCGAAGACATCGCCGACTTCCCCGATCTGAACCTCGCCGAATCGATTCAGCGCGTGCCGGGGGTATCGATCGCACGTGACGCCGGCGAAGGCAGGCAGATCAGCGTGCGCGGCCTCGGGCCGCAGTTCACGCGCGTGCGGATCAACGGCATGGAAGCGATGAGCGCGAACGGCGGCACCGACGCGGCGGGCGGCACCAACCGCGACCGCTCCTTCGACTTCAACACGTTCGCTTCCGAGCTGTTCAACTCGATCACGGTTCGCAAGACGTCCGCGGCGGAAACCGAGGAGGGCTCGCTCGGCGCCACCGTCGATCTGCGCTCCGGACGCCCGTTCGACTACGACGGCTTCACGGTCGTCGCCAGCGCGCAGAGCGCGTACAACGACATCAGCGAGGACTTTGACCCGCGGGCCGCATTCCTGATCAGCGACACGTTCGCCGACGGCAAGTTCGGCGCGTTGCTGTCGGTCGCGTACACAAAACGCCAGTTGCTCGACGAGGGCTCGAGCACGGTGCGCTGGCAGAACTCTCTGAACACCGACGGCACGCCGAGCGCCGGCGCGGCGTTCGGTCCGCTCGATCCCGGCTACACGGGCCCGGCAACGCTGACGCAACTCAATGCCGCATTCCGTCCCCGCATCCCGCGCTACGACATCTACGAGCACGACCAGGACCGTCTCGGCGTCACCGGGTCGCTGCAATGGCGACCCGCCGACAACACGTCGATCAGCTTCGACACCATGTACGCCAAGTTCGACGCCGAGCGCCGCGAGATTTTCCTCGAGGCGCCGGTGTTCTCGACCAACGGCGCCGCGGGTATCAACAACACCAACATCCGCAGCGCGGTGATCGACAACACGAACACAATCGTGTCCGGCCTGTTCGACGACGTCGACATCCGCTCCGAAGCTCGCTTCGATGAGCTGTCGACGAAGTTCACGCACATCACGCTGGACGGCGAACACTCGTTCTCCGGCTCGTTGCGGCTGCACGGGCTGGTCGGCCACTCCGACGCGCAGCACGACAATCCGGTGCAGACGACGCTGCTGTTCGACCGCGCGGACGTCGACGGTTACAGCTACGACTATCGTCAGGACAGCCGGCTGCCGTTGCTCACGTACGGCAACGTCGACGTCACGAGCCCGGCCACCTGGACGCTGTCGCAGATCCGCCTGCGTCCGCAAAGCTCGAGCAATACCTTCGACACGGCCCAGCTCGACGTGGCGTGGGACGTGACCGACAAGATCACGCTGAAGGCCGGGCCGCAGTACAAGAAGTACGAGCTCGAGACCGCGTCGCTGCAGCGGTCCAACGGCTCGCAGACGAATCAGGAGGCGGTGATCCCGGCGAGCGTCGCCGCGACGCCGATCGCGAGCTACAGCACGATCGCGCAGATGAGCGGCCACCTCGACCAGCCCGCGGGCAGCGTCACGCGCTGGCTCATGCCGAACCTGGATCAGGCCGCGTCGTTGTTCGACCTGTACAACCCTTCCGTTTGGCGTGTCGGTATCGAGACCGCGCTCGGCAGTAATTACACGATCGAGGAGGAAGACACCGGCGCCTACGTACAGGCCGACTTGCGCGCCGATCTCGGCAAGATGACGCTGCGAGGCAACCTCGGTGTGCGCTACGTCGAGACCAAGCAGACGTCGTCCGGCTATACGTTCACCGCCGGGGTGCCGCTTCTGACCACGGTTGAACGGACCTACAACGACACGCTGCCATCTCTGAATGTCGCGCTCGAAGTCACCGACTCGATCATCGTGCGCGCGGCGGCCGCGAAGGTCATGGCGCGTCCGAACGGCGGCGGCCAGACGACGGGCCTCGGCATTCTCGCGCCGAGCGCGGCCGTGACGATCGCCGGATCGAACAAGACCGTGACCGCGGGCAACCCGGAGATCGAGCCGTATCGCGCCAACTCCTACGACCTCGCATTCGAGTGGTACTTCGCCGAGGACTCTCTGCTTTCTGTCGCGCTGTTCCTCAAGCAAGTGGAGAGCTTCGTGCAAATACAGCGCTACACGGACAACTTCGCGAACAACACGCTCGGCCTGCCCAACAGCGTTGCGCTGGCGGCCTGCGGGACCACGGTCCCTCAAGCGACCTGTCTCTCGGACTGGCAGTTCAGCACGCCGGTCAACACGGACGGCGGCGACGTGAAGGGCTACGAGATCAGCTACCAGCAACCGTTCAGCTTCCTGTCGGGCCCGTTCAGTCACTTCGGCCTGATTCTGAATTACACCAGCGTCGAATCGGAGATCACGTATCTTTCGCCGCCGGTGGTCGGTCTTCCGCAGCAGACCGTCAAGGCCGATCTCACGGGCCTCTCGAAGTCCGCGTACAACGCGACGCTGTACTGGGAGAACGAGAAGTTGAGTGCCCGCGTGTCGGCTGCGTACCGCGACCAGTACCTGACGACCGTGCCGGGCCGCAACAACAACGACGTGGAAGGCACGGCGGAAACGCTCTCGCTCGATACGTCCGTGAGGTGGTCGGTGACCAAGGGCCTCGATCTCACGTTCGAGGCGCTCAATCTCACCGACGAGTTTCAGGATCAGTGGGTGGATTCGAACGGCGATCGGCTGTCGTACTACCACCACCAGGGCCGTCAGTACATGCTCGGTGCCCGCTACAGATTCTGAGGATCCCCTGACCCTCGGGACGCCCTTGCCCTGGGCGCGTTCCGCCCGGCGCGTATCCCGGTGTCGCACCCCCGGGGCGCGTGCTATGTTGCACGCGCCCCGGGGGGCCGCAATCCGCGTCCTGCGATTGCGGTGGGTGGGCGCGGAGGCAGGGCAGTGGAACCGATCTTCATCGTCATTCTCGTCGCATTGCTCGAGTACATCGTGTTCACGGCTCTGGTCGGCAGGGCGCGCGCGCAGCACGGCATCAAGGCGCCGGCGACGGTCGGCCATCCGGTCTTCGAGCGGGTCTACCGCGTCCAGCAAAACACGCTCGAGAGCCTGATCGTCTTCGTTCCGGCGATCTGGATCTTCGGCCTCTATGTCAGCCCGCTCATCGGCGCGGGCCTCGGGGCCGTGTTCGTCGTCGCGCGCGCCGTCTACGCGGCGGGCTACATCCGCGCTGCCGAGAAGCGGGGCATGGGCGCCGCGCTCTCCGGGCTTGCGAACGGCGTCCTCGTGCTTTGGGGATTGATCGCGCTCCTGCTGCACGTGTTCCGGACATAACGGCTGCCGTCATAAGACTTCCCAAGGAACTGCTCCGCGTTTCGCGGCGCCTCAGGAAATCCGCGCGTGGTTAACGGTTAACGTCCGCGCCCGGCTAACTGTTATTTAACCGTGGTTCAGCGGAGCGCGGGTATACGATAGTCACGGGCGCCCCTACGCGGCGCTCATTGAAGGAGTTAGCAGAATGCGGCGCTCGATCGTCGGGATCCTCGCGATCACCGGACTGGTGTTGGTGGGCCGGCTTGCCCTGGCCCACAGCGCGATTTGCACCTGTTTCTTGGACAAGGGCGACAAGGTCACCTGTGAGGGCGGCTTCTCCGACGGCAGCTCGGCCACCGGCGTCCCGATGCGCGTCTTGGACGGGAACGACAAGTTGCTCGTCGAGGGCAAGATGGACAAGGACGGCACGTTCACCTTCAAGAAACCCACCGTCGAGTACCACGTCGTGTTCGACGCGGGCCAGGGCCACCTGGTCACGATCGACGGCGGCGACATCACCGAGTAGCCGGAGCTTGAGCATGCGGACCTCTCATTGCCCGGCGCGGCCGCGCGCCGGCACCCACGCGCGCCGGCTCGGGCGATTGGCCAGCCTGCTTGCCGGATTGACGGCGGCGGGCGCCGCGAGCGCGCATTTCCAGCTGCTCTACACGCCTAACACCGCCCTGAACGCGGCGGAGGCCATGCACTTCGTCATGGTGTTCTCGCACCCCGCGCACGGCGGGCCCACGATGCAGATGGCCGAGCCGCAAGCGTTCTTCGTGGTGGCCCAGCGTGGCGATGACGCCGAGCCCGTCCGCACCGATCTCAAGAGCTCGCTGCAGGCAATCGAGTGGCAGACGAAAGACGGCCCGATGCACGCCTACGAGGCGAAGCTCGCGCGCACCGTCACGCGCTCGCTCGGCGACTACGTGTTCGTGTTCGAGCCCGGTCCATACCTCGAGAAGCAGGAAGACAAGTACATCCAGCAGTTCACGAAGACGCTCGTCAACATCGGCGGCGTGCCCGGCAACTGGGCGGACCCCGTCGGCTTGCCGACCGAGATCGTGCCTCTGAATAAACCTTATGCGAATTGGACCGGCGGAGTCTTTCGGGGGATCGTGTTGTCCGATGGAAAGCCGGTGCCGAATGCCGAGCTCGAGGTCGAGTACGTGAACTACCCGTTGGACATCGACGCGCACAAGTTTGCGGCCGACCCCCAAGTGGTGCTGCCGCAGGATTCGTTCGGCACGATGGCGATCCACGCCACCGACCGCGGCGAGTTCACGGTTGGTCTCGCGCGCGCCGGCTGGTGGGGCATCTGCGCGCTGAACGTCGGCCCGAAGAAGGTGCACGACGGCAAGCCCCTGTCGCAAGACGCCGTGATCTGGGTCCAAGTGAGGGACATGAAGTAGCCATGGCCACCGCCGCCCTCGACACCGGTGTGATGATCGTGAAGCCGCGCAGCGGCAAGCGCGAGGCGCTGCTCATGGCAATTGCCGTCGTCGCGATCCTCGCGCTCGGCGGTTCGCTGATCAAGGCCACGCAGGTCGACAACTTCGCGCAGCGGCTCTTCGGTTGGCAGATCAGCTCGTTCTACGACTTGAATGCCACCGACCAGGCGATCTACAACGCGCTGGTCACCGCGAGCGAGGAGCTCTGGTGGATCTACGGCGGCCGGATCGAGTTTCCGGAGCCCGGCAAGGAGAACGAGCTCTGGCCGACCGTCGACGAGCTCGACACGCAATACAACCTGCCGCCGTTCACGAAGGACATCGCCTGGGAGCAGACCGGCAAGGTCCAGTGGCAGCGCATCGCGGCGTTCTCGGCCACCGGCAACGCCGACGGCAACACCGCCTACTACGGCAACGGCGGCGCGGTGGCGGGCCAGGCCGGCGCCTATCTGCTCGTGCTCACGCATGTGCACAAGGGCGCGACCTACGCCGACGGCGCGCAGATATGGATCCACAAGGACCCGAGCACCCCCGTGCCGGCGATCACGAAGACCGATTCCCTGGTCGCCAAAGGGTGGAAGGAAATCGTTCCCTACAACGGAGCCGTCGAGCTCGAACGGATCAAAGGGAGCAAGTGATATGAGCACCACCCGCAGACGATTGCTTCGAGGAGCCGCCCGGCTCTTGCCGGTCGCGCTGCTGCTCGCCGTGTCGGCGCACTCGGCCTTCGCGGCCGAGGGCAAGAGGCTCAAGGTGGGCATCACGCTGCATCCGTACTACAGCTTCGTCGCGAACATCGTGGGCGACCGCGCCGACATCGTTCCGCTGATCGACGGGCACAGCAATCCGCACAACTACACGCCGGTGCCCGACGACATGAAGCGCGTGACCACGATGGACGTGCTCGTCGTCAACGGTATCGGCCACGACGAGTGGGCTTTCGACATCGTGAAGGCCGGCGGGCGCGAGAAGAACCTGCCGCTGATCTACGCCAACGACGGCGTCGCGCTGATCCCGATCGCGCAGGACGAGGGCCAAGCCAAGGTCGTCAATCCGCACACGTTCGTGTCGACGACGGCCGCGATCCAGCAGATCTACACGATCGCCAAGGGGCTGGGTGAGATCGACAAGGCGAACGCCGCGTTCTATCGCGAGAACGCGCGCAACTACGCCGCGCGGATCCGCAAGATGAAGGCCGAGTTCAGCGCGAAGCTCGCCGACGTCGACGTGGCGGGCTTCCGTTGCGCGACGATGCACGGCGGCTACGGTTACCTGATGCAGGAGTTCGGCCTGCAGGTCACCGCGGTGATCGAGCCGCGGCACGGCGTCGAGCCCACCGCCCGCCAGCTCGCCGAGACGATCGACCGGATCAAGGCCGCCAACGTGCAGGTGCTGTTCGCCGAGAAGTTTTTCGCGAGCAAGCTCGCGGACACGATCAAGCAGGCCACGGGCGTGCAGATGTACTCGTTCTCGCACATGTCCGAAGGCGACTACGCACCCGAGCTCTACGAGCGCGAGATGCGGCAGAACCTCGAGACCCTCGTCCAAGCCATCCACGACGTGGCGGGCAAGAAGTCCGGCAGCTAGCTCTCCATATGCGCGGTCCCGGCATTCGGTTCGAGCACGTCGGCCTCGCGCTCGGCGGCACTCAGATCCTGCACGACGTGAACTTCTCGATCGCGCCGGGCACGATTCACTGCGTCATCGGCCCGAACGGCGGCGGCAAGACGTCGCTGATCCGCAGCATCTTGGGCCAGATGCCCCACACGGGCAGCATCGCGATCAGCTGGGGCGACAACCGTAAGATCGGCTACGTGCCCCAGGCGCTCGACTTCGACAAGACGCTGCCGGTGACCGTGAACGACTTCATGGCGATGGTCTGCCAGAAGAGGCGCCCGGCGTTCATCGGGCTTTCCAAGGCGAACCGCGTGCGCGCGGGCGCGGCGCTCGACCGCGTGGGGCTCGTCGGCAAGAGCAAACGCAAGCTCGGGAGCCTGTCGGGCGGCGAGCGTCAGCGCGTTCTGTTCGCGCAGGCGCTGATTCCCGAGCCGGGCTTGCTCGTGCTCGACGAGCCGATGGCGAGCATGGACGAGATCGGCGCGGAGCGGTTCGTCGAGGTGATCCAAGAGCTCGCCCGTGAGGGTGTGACCGTCGTGTGGATCGCGCACGATCTCGCGCAGGTCCGCGAGCTCGCGTCCGGCGTCACGTGCATCAACCGCACGGCTCTATTCAGCGGGCCGCCGCGCGAGGTGCTCGCCGATCTCAGCGTGGAGGTCCTGTTCAGCCAGGTGCTTTCGGTGGCGGCCGAGCCGGTCGCGGAGGCCGCGTCGTGAGCGGAGTGTACGAAGCCATCCGCATGTACCTCATGAACATGGCGTTCGAGGGCAAGATGCCGCTGTCGTTCCAGTACGGGTTCGTGATCAACGCGCTGCTCTGCGCGTTCTTCATCGGCCCCGTGCTCGGCGGCGTCGGCACGATGGTCGTGACCAAGCGCATGGCGTTTTTCTCGCAGGCGATCGGCAACGCCGCGATGACGGGCGTCGCGATCGGCGTGCTGCTCGGCGAGTCCTACACCGAGCCGTACGTGTCGATGTTCGGCTTCTGCGTGCTGTTCGGCCTCGTGCTGAACTACACGAAGGGTCGCACGCGGATCTCGTCCGACACGTTGATCGGCGTGTTCTTGTCGATCTCGCTCGCGGTTGGCGCGTCGCTGCTCCTGTTCGTGTCGGCGAAGGTCAACACGCACATCCTGGAGGCGGTGCTGTTCGGCTCGGTGCTCACGGTGAGCGACACCGACATGAACGTGCTGCTGGTCACGACCCTGGCCGTCGTCGCGATCGCGATCCCGCTGTTCAACCCCCTGTTGCTCGCGAGCTTCAATCCGCAGCTGGCCGACGTGCGCGGCGTGAAGGTGCAGCTCGTGGAGTACGTGTTCGTGCTCTTGATCACGCTGCTCACCGTGGCGTGCCTCAAGATCGTGGGCGCCGTGCTCGTCGAGGCGCTGCTCTTGATCCCGGCCGCGGCCGCCCGGAACTTGATCCGTTCGATGAAGGGGTTCGTCTTCTTGAGCATCGCGATCTCGACCGTGAGCTGCATCGTGGGCGTCATGATCCCCATGCAGTTCGATCTGCCGGTGCCCTCGGGCGGCGCGATCATCATGGTCGCGGCCTCGATCTTCATCCTCACGACGATCATCCGGATCGTCGTTCCGCGATTCCGCGAAGCGCAGGTGTAGCCATGAACCGAAGCCAACGTAGCGCAGTCGTTTTGGGTGTGCTGTGTGTCGCCGTCGCGCGGCTCGCGGCCGCGGACGACGCGGCGGGCGGCGTCACGGTGCTGACGGCGCTGCCGGTCACGTACTCGATCGCGAGCGCGCTCGCGAAGGACACGCACGTGACCGTGCAAAACGTGCCCGACAACGGCCGGCGCATGAACGCGCAGCAGAATTACTTCACGCAGCAGGCGCCGAAGCTCGAGGAGCAGTTCAAGCACGCGACCGCCGTCGTCACGATCGGCAAACTGTGGCAGGACGATCCGCTGTTCGTCGCGGCGCGGAGCGCGAACATCCGCGTCGTCAATATCGATGCGACCAAGCCGTATTCCGATACGCTCGAGGGCGCCACGGTCGCGGTCGAGCCTGTGACCGACGCGCCGTGGGCGGCTGAAGAGTCCGGGTCGCGCTCGCCGTCCGTCAACTATTGGTTGAGCCCGTCGAACGGCGCGCGCGCCGCCGACATCGTGGGCCGCGACCTCATGCGGCTCGCGCCGGCCGACGCGCCGAAGATCGCCGAGAATCTCAAGGTGTACATCCGCGACCTGCTGGCGCTCAAAGTCGACTACGAGAAGAAGCTGGCCGCGCTGCCCGACGTCAGCGTCTACGCGCTCGGCGGAGGTCTCGTGTACCTCACGAACGACATGGGCATCTTCGTCGACGGCTATTTCCTGAAGCAGGACATCAACTGGACCGACGCGGACGCCGCCGCGCTCTCGAAGTATCTGAAGGACCACGGCATCCGCGTCGTGATCCATCAATGGGACCCGTCGGATGCGATCAAGGCCGCGATAGAGAAGGGCGGCGCCAAGCTCGTCGTGCTCGATGTGGGTGATGGCGGCATCGTCCAGAACGGCCACCTCGCTCTCGACGGCTATACGCAGCTGCTGCGTGGGAACCTCGAGAAGCTCTACCAGGCGCTGCTCGCGGCCAATCACTGACACGCCGCACGGCGGGTCGTGCCTCGCTTTGGCCGTTGGCGGGCGTCGCGGTGGCTGCGGCCGCACCTCGAACACGTGGTCCGCTGCGGCACGCGACTTCGCCGGCCTTCGGCCGGTTCCCTCGCCACGGCGCGTTCGCCGGGGTCCAGAACGCGGTCGCTTGGTTGTTGCGCATGTAAGAAACGGGGTGCCGCCGCGTTCTGGATGCTCGCTGCGCTCGCACCCCGGGCGCTACGCGCCCGGGGCTCCTGCGGCTCACGGCGCTGTGGCTCGGCTCGTCGCTACCGCCGCAGCGGACCACGTGTTCGAGGTGCGGCCGCAGCCTTCATGCGCGTCGTGCGGCCAAAGCGAGACACGACCCGTCGGCGAGCGCCCCTCTACATTTCGACGGGACGTGAGGTGTCTCGAACGGCGTCGACGAAAAGTAACCTGTCCCTCTAGAATCGCCGAGAAGCCGCGCCGGTTGTTCCTCGGCACCTGAGGGTCTACACGTCGGACCAAAGACAGCTGCGGCGACTACCCCGCGAAGGCTTGAGGAATCTTTAGAAGATGCGCAGGTTGCCGTTTGCGCTGCTGGCTGTTGTCGCGTCGGCGCCCGCGTGGTCGCACCACTCGGCCGCCGTTTACTACCAGCTCGACAAAGAGATCACGGTCGAGGGAGTCGTCACGCGCTACACGCTCGGCAATCCGCATACGCGGATCTACATGCTGGTGAAGGGCGCCGACGGCACCGAGAAGGAATGGCTCGCCGAAGGTGGCTCGCGCACGGTGCTGCTGCGTAAGGGCTGGACCGGCGACGAGCTGAAGCCGGGCGACGTGGTCAAGATCGTGGGCAATCCGTCCCGCGACGGCTCGAAAGTCATCCACTGGCAGACGCTGATCCTCCCCGACGGCAGGCAGCTCCGCGGCGAGGACTTGGACCCAAAGCGCTCGAAAAACTGAGGCAGAAACGCAACCGCGAATGACGCCGTCCCGGCTCGGCCGCGAGCCATTTGGCCTTATGGAATCTGGACTTGCCTCGACTGGCCGCCTGACTATAGTTCGGGTATGGGCTCGCCGACCAACGCCCAGGGAGCATGCGTGTACGGGACAACGATGAGGCTCGGATTGCTCGGCGCGGCCGTCGCCGTCGCCGCCGGCTGTCAGCCGTCCCGCGAGCAGCAGATCGCCGCGAACGAGGCGACGATCAAGCACTACTGCCTCGACTGCCATAACTACGCCGAGCAAGTCGGCAACATGACCCTCGAGCCGCTCGATCTCGGCAAGGTCGCTGCCAACCCCGAGAAGTGGGAGCACGTCGTCCGCAAGCTGCGCGCCGGGGTGATGCCGCCCTCCACGGAGCCGCGCCCCGATGGGGAGACCTACGTCAGGCTCGCGAGCTACATCGAAGGCGAGCTCGACCGCGCCGCGAAGCCGCAGCTGCCGGCGCCCGGCCTGCACCGTCTGAATCGCGCCGAGTTCGGCAACGCCATTCGCGACCTGCTCGCGCTCGACATCGAGCCCGGCGCGTTCCTGCCGGCCGACGACTCGAGCCGCGGCTTCGACAACCAGGCGGGCACGCTCGGTCTCTCGCCGGCGCTGCTCGAGGCGTATCTGTCGGCCGCCGGCAAGATCTCACGGCTCGCGCTCGGCCAGGTCGACACGCCGAGCCAAGCGCTCTACCGCGTCGCCGAGGACGAGACTCAGAACTACCACGTCGAAGGCCTGCCGTTCGGCACCCGCGGCGGGCTGATCGTCGAGCACGAGTTCCCGGCCGACGCGGACTACGGGTTCAAGGTCTTCGCGGTGAACCTCGGCAACATGGGCAACTTCCGCCCGTTCGGCGAGGTCCGCGGCGAGAAGCTCGAGCTCCTCGTGGACGGCGAGCGCGTCGGCCTCGTCGACTGGGACGAGGCGCTGATCGGCCGCGGCGGCTTCGGCGGTGGCAAGCTCAAGACGATCGACGTGCGCGTGCCCGTGAAGGCGGGTCCGCATAAGGTCGGCGTCACGTTCCTCGCGACCAACTACGCGCCTGGGCTCGACATGAATCGCGCGTTCGAGCGCAGCACGATCGAGACCGGCGGCATTCCGGGCTACACGTTCTTTCCGCATGTCGGCAGCGTGCGGATCGACGGGCCTTACGACGTGCAAGGAGCGGGAAGCTCGCCGAGCCGCAGCGCGATCCTGACGTGCGTGCCGACGGGCGACGCGGAGGCGCGGCCGTGCGCCGAGCGGATCCTCGCAGCGCTCGCGCGGCGCGGCTATCGCGGCGCGGGAACGCCGGCGGATCTCGACGAGCTGCTCGAGTTCTACGACGAGGGCAACGCGCGCGGCGGTTTCGAGGCCGGCATCGAGATGGCGCTCGAGCGCCTGCTGACCGATCCGAAGTTCATCTACCGGATGGAGGCGGGCCATCCGGAGCTCGCCGCCGGCGCGAAGTTCAGGATCAGCGACCTCGAGCTCGCTTCGCGGCTGTCGTTTTTCTTGTGGAGCAGCATTCCCGACGACGAGCTCTTGACGGCGGCCGAGCAGGGCAAGCTCCACGATCCGAAGGTGCTCGAGGGTCAAGTGCGGCGGATGCTCGGCGACTCGCGGGCGGAGGCGTTGACGGCGAACTTCGCCGGGCAGTGGTTGAATCTGCGCGCGCTCGAGGGCCACGTGCCGGTGGCGAAGCTGTTCCCCGATTTCGACGACAACTTGCGGCAGGCGTTTCGCACGGAGACCGAGCTCTTCTTCGACAGTCTGATTCGCGAGGACCATCCGGTCACCGACCTCCTCACCGCCGACTACACGTTCGTCAACGAGCGGCTCGCGAAGCACTACGGCATCCCGGGCATCTATGGCAGCAACTTCCGCCGCGTGACGCTCGGCCCCGAGCTCGACGCGCGCCGCGGGCTGCTCGGCAAGGGCAGTCTCCTCGCGGTGTCGTCGCAGCCGATTCGCACGTCGCCCGTGATCCGCGGTTACTGGGTGCTGCAGAACCTGCTCGGCACGCCGCCGCCGCCGCCGCCTCCGGTCGTGCCCGATCTGCCTACGCATGAAGCGGACGCGGCCGGCAACACCAAGATCCCGTCGATGCGCGAGCAAATGGAGCGGCACCGCGCCGACCCCGCGTGCGCCGGCTGCCATAGGCTGATGGACCCGATCGGGTTCGCGCTCGAGCAGTTCGACGCGGTGGGGCATTGGCGCACGCTGGACGGCCTCGCGCCGATCGACGCGACGAGCACGATGTACGACGGCACCAAGGTCAGCGGCCCCGCGGATCTGCGCAGCTTCCTGCTCGGCCACAAGGAGCAGTTCGTGCGCACGACCGCGGAGAAGCTTCTCACGTTCGCGCTCGGCCGCGGCCTCGAGTACTACGACCAGCCGGTCGTGCGCGCGGTTGCGAAGCAGGCGGCCGACGACGACTACCGGTTCGTCTCGCTGATCAGCGCGGTGGTGCAGAGCGAGCCGTTCCAGATGAACATGCAGGGCAGCGAGCCGCCGGAGGCCCTGCCGGAGCCGGGCGCGACGGCCGCGGCGCTGATCAAGGAGTAGAGCGGCATGCCGTTCATCACCAACAAGACCCTCCCGCGCCGCACGTTCCTGCGCGGCGTCGGCGCGACGGTCGCGTTGCCGTTGCTCGAGTCGATGTTGCCGGCGGTGTCGTCGACGGCGCGGGCCGAGGAGCTCACGCCGACGCGCTTCACGGGCATTTTCGTGCCGCACGGCGCGGCGCCGGGGTATTGGGTGCCCGAGGGCAACGCGAAGGGTTTCGCCTTTCCGTATCTGTGGAAGCCGCTCGAGCCGTTCCGCAAGCACGTCGTGCTCACGAGCGGGCTATGGGCGAAGTCGTCGGAGAACCCGCCCGGAGTCACCGGCGCGGATCACTTCGTCGCGTCCGCGTTTCTTTGCGGTGTGAAGCCGCGCAAGACCACGGGCGCCGACGTCGAGGCGGGGATCACCGTCGACCAGGCGATCGCGCAGCACATCGGCCAGGAGACGCTGCTGCCGTCGTTGCAGCTCGCGGTCGAGGATCCGGGCGCCAACGCGAGCAATTGCGGCGAGGGTTACAGCTGTGTCTACACGAACACGATCTCGTGGCAGACGCCCGTGCGGCCGCTGCCGATGCAGGTCAACCCGCAGGTCGTCTTCGAGCGGCTGTTCGGCGAGGGTGGCACGGCCGAAGCGCGCCTCGCGCGGCGCGAGCAGCAACGCAGCATCCTCGACTCGGTCACCGGCAGCCTGCGGCGCTTGGGCGCCGAAGTCGGCCACGGCGACCGGGTCCGTGTCGACCAATATCTATCCGACGTGCGCGAGATCGAGCGCCGTTTGCAGATCGCGATGCAGGCGTCGAACGACACGCCGGCGATCCCGATACCGTACGGCATCCCGGACTCGTTCGACGAGCACATCAAGCTGCAGTTCGACCTGCTCGCGCTCGCGTTTCAGGCGGACTTGAGCCGCGTCGGCACATTGCTGTACGCGCGCGACCTCACGGGCCGCGTCTATCCGGACAGCGGCACCGACATCAGCTTCCACGGCGGCTCGCACCACGCCGAGGACCCGGGCCGGATCGCGCAGTACGCGCAATTGAATCAATACCACGTGAAGACGCTCGCGTACTTCATCGAGAAGCTCAAGTCGATCCCCGAGGGCGACGGCACGCTGCTCGACCACTCGCTCACGCTCTACGGCTCGAACATGGGCAACTCGAACCAGCATCTGCACTACGACGTGCCGCACGTGCTGATCGGCGGCGCCTCGGGCCGGATCAAGGGCGACCGGCACCTCGCGTTCCCGAGCCGCACGGTGCCGTCGGGGAACTTGCTGCTCAGTCTCCTCGACGTTTACGGCATCCACGAGGAAAGCTTCGGCGACAGCACGGGCCGCATCGAAGGCTTGGTGAGCTGAGGATTGGAAGGGTCTGCCCCCCTTGGGGTCTGACCCTAATTTGCCGATGCGCTACCGACTTACCGAATTAGGGTCAGACCCCTAAAGGGGTCAGACCCTGGTCAGACCCTGCTAGCCGCCGCCGGTGCCGAGATAGGGCAAGAGCCGCCCGAACGACAGCACGCCCGACCAGAAGAGGAGCGACGCTACGCCGACGGCTTTCGCGAGCGCCGGTGTGGCCTCCATCGGCCCGAGCTTCTTGAGCTTCGGCTCCACGCCAAAGTAGTAGACGATGAAGTTCACGCCGGCGAGGAGCACGAGGATCATCTTCGCCCAGAACGACCAGTTGCCCGAGTACAGGCGCGGGTCGCCGAAGATGAAGCAGATCCCCGTGATCAGGTTGATCGAGAACGAGAAGATCGCCACCGGCATCAGGCTGTGTACGGCCGC
>DASQOL010000013.1:0-24756 GCA_035644475.1 Gammaproteobacteria bacterium
AGATCGCGAACGGCGAGGCGTGGACGATGCCTGCCACCATCGACGATCCCGCCGTCCTCACGGAGGTCGAGGCCGCCCTGCGCGCGGTCGGGTTCCCGCGTGACTGATTCGCCCGGGGCGGCGCCGATCAGCGATCGTTGACGCGCTTGCGGCTGCCGACCTGCGGCTGCGGCGGCAGGCTCGAGTCGTCGATGAGCTCGAGCGGTGCGTCCGGCCCCAAGTCGAACAGGTCGAAGCCGTCGGAGTCGTCGGCCCGCGGCTTCTCGGCCGGCGCCGCGGGTGCGGCGTCGTCGTCGGACTCGGACCAGTCTCCCGCCGCGAGCGCGCTGCTCAACATGTCGAGGTCCGCTTCGCCGAACAAGGTCTCGGCCATCGAGTTGCTGATGTCGTCGATCGACTTCGCGGTCGCGAGCGCGCGCATCGTCTTGGTCTCATGGTCTTCCGACTCCGCCGCGACGTTCGGGCTTGCCGGCTTCGTGGACGGCGGCCGGGCGCCGCTCGCCGCCTTACTCACGGGCGGTGCGCTCGCGTCGGGGACGCGCGGCGGCGCGGCCGTCTTCGCGGGCGGCACAGGAGATGCGGGCCGGATGCTCTTGGCCGGCGTCGTTGCGAACGATTGCTTGGCGACTGGCGCAACGGAATCGGGTTTCGTTTGACGTGCGCGCGGCGCCGGCGCGTCGACCGCGTCGGTCAATACGGGGAATTCGGCCATCTGCACGTCGGGCGTCTCGTCAATCAGCGTGTCCGTTAGAAGCTCGTCGACGACGATGTCCGTCTCGTCGCCGTCGAACTCGGGCTTCGCCGGGACGAGCGTGCGGGGCGCGGGAGCCGGTTTCGCGGCGGCCGGCGCGGGAGCTGCCGGAGGTGCTGCCGGCGGAGGTGCGACGGATCGCGTGGGCGCGGCGGCGTGCGTGGTCGGCCGGAGGAGGGGCGTTGCTGTCGGCACGGTCGGCCGCGACGCCGCGGGGACCGCGGCCGGCGCGGTCGGCGATACCGTCCGGGCTGCAGGGGGCGCCGGTTGTGTGGACGCCGGCTGCAGCGATGCCGGCTGCATGGACACCGGCTGTATGGACGCCGGCTGCGCCGCCGCGGGCTGCGGCTCAGGCGCGCTGCGGGCCGCCGCCGCGGACTGCGGCTCAGGCGCGGTGCGGGCCGGCGCCGCGGGTTGCACTGTCGGGGCCGGCGTCGCAGGTTGCGCCGGCGCGGCGCGGCGCACTGCTTCGGCGAGCTGTTCGGCGCTCGCGGGCTCGTCGAGGCCGAGCAGGTCGGTCGCGACTTTCGCGACGAGGTCGGCGGCGACCTGCTGCTCGCTGCGCGTCGCCGCGAGCGTCAGCGCCGTCTCGCAGAGATTGTTCACGAGGCGCGGAATCCCGCTTGTGTAACGGTGGATCGCGGTGACGGCGTCGGCGGAGAAGACGTTGTCGAGCACGCCGCCGGCGCTCGCCACGTGATGACCGAGATACGCGCGCAGCTCGTCGACGCTGAGCGGCTCGAGCTTCTGCCGCAGCCGAACGCGCTGCCGCAGCGAGTCCAACGCCGGCGACTTCAACTGCTCCGCGAGCGTCTGCTCGCCGAGCAGCACGACGTTCGCGCCCGCGCAGCCGTTCGGATCGGCGGCCGTGAAGGACTCGAGCGCGCGCAGCAGGGCGACGCTGAGGTCGTCGGCGTGCTCCACGATCACGAACACGCGCGAGTCGGTCGCATTCGTCTCGTTCAGGAATTGCCGCCACAACTGCAGCCGTTCCATGCGGCCGGCGCGGGGCGGGTCGAGCCCGAACTCGACCAGCAACTGCTCGAGGAGCTCGGACGCGTTCGCCGGAATGCCGCCGAGCCAGCCGAGCGCGAGCCGCGTGCTGGACTCGCGCAGCGCCGCCGACGCGATGGTCGTCTTGCCGACACCCGCGGCGCCCGTGAGCACGACCACCGAGTCGAGCGTCGTGAGGGCGACCTTGGAGTTGGCGACGACGAGCTGCTGCTTGGCGCCCAGGAAGACGGACGTGCCTTGCGCGATGCCGCTGTCGAACAGCCCCTTCTTGAGACCGAAGTGTGCTTGGTACATGGGCGCCCCGGATCGTCGGCGTGGAACCGAGGCCCTAGTGTGCAAGGGCCCCGTGGGGCTTTTCCCGTAAGCAGGTCACAACTTATGCAAAACGACTACGGGGCGTCTGCCTTTGGCCGAACGATGCACGCAACGGCTGCAGCCCCCGCGACCTCACCGGCCAGAGTGAGACACGAGCGGTGGGGCTAGGGGCTCGCTGTCAGCGGCGCCGTCAGCGGGTCGTAGGAGTAGAGCCATTGCCCGCGCTCGCGGGCGAGGTCGCGGCGTCCGAACGCGGCGCGCAGCTCCTGCTCCGTGCGCAGATGGTAGAGCTTGCCGAGCTCGCTCGAGCCGGTCTGAACGCGAGCCGTGCGCTCGCGGCGGCTCTGCTGATACAGCTCGAGCGCCGCCGAGATCGACGGCGCGGCCTCGAGCGCGCGCGCGAGGATCATGCCGTCCTCGATCGCCATTGCGGCGCCTTGCGCCATGAACGGCAGCGTCGCGTGCGCCGCGTCGCCGAGCAGCGTGACGCGCGACGTGCTCCAGTCGCTCACGGGCGCCCGATCGTACATCGCCCATCGGTAGCACTGATCCCTGTCCATGGCGTCGATCAAGGTCTGCACTTTCGGGAGCCAGGGCGCGAAGTCGGCCTTGAGCCGCTCCCACGGAGCCTTCACCGTCCACGATTCGTCACGCCACGTGTCGTCCTCGACGAGGCCCACGAAATTGACGATCTCGCCGCGCCGCAAGTAGTAGACGATCACGTGCGCCGCCGGGCCGACCCAGTTCGTGCAGACGCGCTCCATGAAGTTCGCGGGCAGCCGCGCCGCCGGCACGAGCGCGCGCCACGACACGTAGCCCGTGAACGTCGCGTTGCTCGCGCCCAGCACTTGGGCGCGGATCGCCGATTTGATGCCGTCCGCGCCGATCAGGAGCTCGCCGCTCGCCGAGCCCCCGCCGGCGAAGTGCAGCGTCACCGAGTCGCGGGTCTCGGAGAAACTCTCTGCGGCGGACTCGAGCACGATCGCACCGGGGTCGAGCTCGCGCACCTTGGCGGCGAGCACCGCGTGCAGGTCGGCGCGATGCAGGTGGTAGTACTTGGCGCCGTATTGCCGCTCGTGCGACTCCCCGAGCGGGATCGCGTGCAGCAGGTCGCCGTTGCTGTACAGGCGATACTCGAACGCTGCCGGCGTGACGGCCGCGGCGGCCAGCTGCGGCTCGAGGCCGAGCGAGTGCAGCACGCGCGACGCGTTGGCGCTGATCTGGATGCCCGCCCCGATCTCGCCGAGCGTGGCGACTTGCTCGTAGATCCGCACGCGATAGCCGCGTTGCAGGAGCACGGCCGCGGCCGTGAGGCCGCCGAGCCCGGCGCCGGCGATCATGATCGTGGGAGGCATAGGGGGTCGTAGCTTAGCGCTTCACGCTTCGCCGCAGACCCCTTAGAATCAGTCTCGTACCAGGCCGCTCGGTGCGGCGGCACATTAACAAGGAGTCCGGTCGAGAGATGGCTATCCGCCCGATTCTACGTCTCGGCGACCCGCGGTTGCGGCAGATCGCCTCGCCCGTGCGTGTGTTCGACACGCCGGAGCTGCACGAGCTGGTGCGCGACATGCTCGACACGATGCAGGCGGCCGACGGGGCGGGGCTCGCGGCGATCCAGATCGGAGTTCTGCAGCGCGTGGTGATCTTCGGGTTCGAGCACAACGCGCGCTATCCCGACGTCGACCCCGTGCCGTTCACGGTGCTCATCAATCCGGACATCACGCCGCTCGACTCCGAGCGAGAGGACGGCTGGGAGGGTTGTTTGAGCGTGCCCGGCATGCGCGGGCTGGTGCCGCGCTACACGCGGATTCGCTATCGTGGCTGCGACATAAGCGGCGCGCCGATCGACCGGACGGTCTCCGGCTTTCACGCGCGCGTGGTCCAGCACGAGTGCGATCACCTCGACGGAGTTCTGTACCCGCAACGCATCGAGGATCCGCACGCGTTCGGTTTCATCGAGGAGCTGCTTGCGAGTGGCGCACTGCAGGGTCGCGCGGCCGCCGCGCAAGCCGACGCGGCGGCGGGCTGAAACGCAGGCGCGGCGAGGCTTTGCGGTGGGGAACATGCTATTGCCCTGATTGTTGATCCCTGCTAAAAAGATTTGGATAATTTCTAACTACCCAGTCAGTCTGGGCATGCGAGTGTTGGGGAACGTATGGCGAGGCTCGCAGGTTTGACGCGAATTCCGCTGGGCTTGGTGGTCGTGACCGGCTTCGGCTCGCTCGCGGCGCACGCCGACGCGCCGATGTCCGCCGCGCACGGGTTCCTACAGGACACGTGCTTCAAGTGTCATAGCGAGGGCGCCGAAACCGCGATCGCCGTGTTCTCGGGCTTGTATCTCGATCGGCTCGACGTCGAGCACGTCGCCAAGAACCCCGAGCAATGGGAGAAGGTCGTTCGCAAGCTCCGGACCGGCATGATGCCGCCGTCGAGCGAGCCGCGGCCCGATCCCGTCGTCCGCGACCAGTTCGTCACCTACCTCGAGACCGAGCTCGACCGGCTCGCGGCGCGCCAGCCGAATCCCGGCCGCCCCGCGCTGCACCGGTTGAATCGCACCGAATACCAGAACGCAATCCACGACCTGCTCGCCCTCGACATCGACGCGAAGGAGCTCCTGCCCGGCGACGACGCGAGCGCCGGCTTCGACAACGTCGCGGGCTCGCTCGGCGTGTCGCCGGTGTTCATCGAACGCTACGCGAACGCGGCCGCGCGGATCGCTCGGCTCGCCGTCGGTGACGTCGCGATGACGGCCGAGCAGAAGACGCACTACGTGCCGAATTTCCTGATGCAGTCGCAGCACATCGAGGGGCTGCCGTACGGGACGCGCGGCGGCTTGAAGGTGGAGCACTTCTTCCCACTCGACGCCGAGTACCTGCTCAGCGTCGACTTGATGAGCGCCGTCAACGGCATCCACATCGGCAACACCGTGCCGAACGAGCAGCTCGAGCTCAGCATCGACGGCAAGCGCCTCGCGCTGTTCGACATCTCCAAGGCGCCGCCGCCGCCGCCCGCCGAAGACGCGGAGAAGGACCAGGCGAAGGAGGCCGCGGCCGACGTTCCGAAGAAGCCCGAGCCGAAGAGCGCTGCCGCCGACGAGGCGCAGAAGCCGCCGCAGAATCCCGAGCAGCAGGAGAAGGCAGGCGAGAAGTGGGAAGTGCGCGTGCCCGTCACCGCCGGGCCGCACGTGCTCATGGCCGCCTTCATCAAGAAGAACCACGCGCCGATCGAGGACGTCGTCGAGCAGCCGAGCAACACGCTGCTCGATCCGCTATTCAACGGCACGCCGGAAGTCACGATGATCGCGCACGTCGGCAGCATCGTCGTCGACGGCCCGTACGCCGCCACCGGCGCGGGGACGACGCCCAGCCGCGAGCGGATCTTCGCGTGCCATCCCGCCGCCGCGAGCGAGCAAGAGGCGTGCGCGCGCGAGATCGTCTCCACGCTCGCGCACCGCGCCTACCGCCAGCCTCCCACCACCGAGCACCTTTCGGTGCTCATGGACTTCTACAGCCAAGGCTACGAGCGCGGCGGCTTCGAGAAGGGTGTCGAGGTCGCGCTGCAGCGGATCCTGTCGAGCCCGCAGTTCGTGTTCCGCTTCGAGCGCGATCCCGCGGGCACGTCGCCCGACAAGCCGTATCGCTTAACCGACGCCGAGCTCGCGTCGCGGCTCGCGTTCTTCCTCTGGAGCAGCATCCCCGACGACGAGCTCCTCGATCTCGCGAGCCGCGACCGGTTGAGCAAGCCCGCGATCCTGGAGCAGCAGGTGCGGCGCATGCTCGCCGATCCCAAGTCCGAGGCGCTGACCAAGAACTTCGCCGGTCAGTGGCTGTTCTTGCGCAATCTCGACATCAAGGGCGCGTCGACCTACGAGTTCCCGGATTTCGACGACAACCTGCGCAACGGTTTCCGCCGCGAGACAGAGCTGCTGTTCGACAACATCGTGCGTAACGACCACAGCGTGCTCGAGCTGCTCACGGCCGACTACACGTTCGTCGATGAGCGGCTCGCCAAGCACTACGGCATCCCGGGCGTTTACGGCAGCCAATTCCGCAAGGTGCCGGTCACCGATCCGCGCCGCCAGGGCTTGCTCGGCCAGGGCAGCATCCTGCTCGTGACGTCGCAGCCGAACCGCACGTCGCCGGTCACGCGCGGCGTGTGGGTGCTCGAGAACGTCTTGGGCGCGCACGTGCCGGCGCCGCCGCCGGTCAACATCCCGCCGCTCGAGGAGGCCGCCGGCAAGGTCGACCTCTCGACGCTGTCGGTGCGCCAGCTCATGGAGGCGCATCGCGGCAAACCATTTTGCGAGGGCTGCCACAAGATCATGGATCCGGTTGGGCTCGCGTTGGAGAACTACGACGTAATCGGCCGCTGGCGCGAGCTCGATCACGGCGCAAAGATCGACGCCTCTGGGCACCTCGTCGACGGAACGCAGATCAACGGCCCGATCGAGCTGCGCAACGCGCTGCTGAAATACAAGCTACAGATCGTCCGCAACATGACCGAGAAGCTCATGGTGTACGCCACGGGGCGCGGCATGGAGTACTACGACATGCCCGTGATCCGGTCGATCGTGCGCAACGCCGCGGAGAACGACTACAGGTTTTCGACTATCGTGATGGGGGTAGTCACGAGCGCCCCGTTCCGGATGCGTGCCTCGGAGAGCCTCGCCGAGGGCACCGTGACGTCGGCCGATGCGCGCTGACTACTAGCTCAAGGAGCCAGACGATGACTTTCCTGACGAAGAAGCACCTGTCGCGGCGCGCGGTGTTGCGCGGCGCCGGCGCGACCGTCGCGCTGCCGCTGCTCGACGCGATGCTGCCGGCTGGAACCGCGTTCGCGAGCACTGCCGCGAAGCCGACCACCCGCTACACGTTCGTGCATCTGCCGCACGGCGCGATCATGGGCAAGTTCACGCCGAAGACGGTGGGCAAGGACTTCGAGCTCTCGCCGATCTTGAAGCCGTTCGAGCCGTACAAGAGCTACATGACGGTGGTGAGCAACCTCGATCACAAGATGGCCACGTCGCAGTCGCCGGAGGAGGCCGCCGGCGACCACGACCGCACGGCGTCAGTGTTCTTGAGCGGCGCGCACATCAAGCGCACGATCGGCCAAGACATTCACGCGGGCGTCACGATCGACCAACTGCTCGCACAGCACATCGGCCAGGACAATCCGCTGCCGTCGCTCGAGATGTGCATCGAGGACGTCGGCGCGCTCGGCGTTTGCGGCGCGGGCTACAGCTGCTCCTACGCGAACACGATCTCCTGGTCTTCGCCGACGTCGCCGTTGCCCATGGAGCGCAACCCGCAAGTGATCTTCGAGCGGCTGTTCGGCGCGGGTGGCACGCCGGCCGAGCGCGCAGACCGCCGTCAGGTGCAGGCGAGCATTCTCGACTCCGTGGTTGCGGAAGTGTCGGCGCTCGGCCGCGGGCTCGGCGCGAACGACAAGACGCGGCTCGACGACTATCTCAGCGACGTGCGCGAGATCGAGCGGCGCATCGCGCTCGCCCAGGAGCGTGCGGGCGCCGCGAGCGGCGAGCGCCCCGAAGTCGCGGAGCTGCCGTTCGAGGAGCACGCCGATCTGATGTTCGACCTGCAGGTGTTGGCCTTCAAGACCGACATCACCCGGATCTCGACGCTGATGTTGTCGCGTGACCTGAGCGGCGCCGTCTATCCCGCGAGCGGAGTGCCCGACGGCTATCACGCGATCTCGCATCACCAGGAAAACCCGACGCGCATGGAGCGTTACGCGAAGCTCAACACGTACCACATGTCGGTGGTGGCGAAGCTCGTCGACAAGCTCAAGTCCACGCCGGACGGCGAGGGCACGTTGCTCGATCACATGCTCATGCTCTACGGCAGCCCGATGGCGAACTCGAACGCGCACGACCACTATCCGCTGCCGGTCCTCGTGTTCGGCCACGCCGACGGCCGCTACGAGGGTAACAAGCACATCATGGCCGCCGAGCGCACGCCGATGGCGAATCTCTTCATGAACATCGCGGCGAAGGAAAAGATCGAGCTCAAGAGCTTTGGCGATAGCACGGGGTTGCTCGAGATCTAGGCCGCAAAATTGCGTTCTGCATTTGCGGCACTCCCGCCGTCCCTGGCGGTCGTGGGCGTCAGACTCCTCGGGGCCGCGATCGGTGCGATCGCGGTTGCCGCACTCGCGGCCGGCGCATACGGCCAAGCTCCACGCACCGTGCGCGACGGCGTGTTCTCGGCCGCGCAAGTCGCGCAGGGTAAACGTGTTTTCGCCTCGATCTGCGCCGATTGTCACGAGATCGCCGAATTCACCGACGCCGGCGCCTATCTCGAGCAGCAGGAAGACAAGACCGTGTGGGAGGCGTTCGAGTACATCTGGGCCGAGATGCCCGAGGACAATCCCGCGTCGCTCGATCCGAAACAGTACGCCGCCGTGCTCGCCTACGCATTGAGCGCCTACGGCTTACCGGCCGGCGCCAACGATCTGCCGATCGACCGTAAGTCGCTGGAAGCCATCCGGTTCGCGAAGCCTGCTGCGAAGCGCTGAGCTCAAAGATTCCTAGCCGCGCCGCTCGCGCAGCAGCCCGAGCCGGCGCTGCACGGCCTCGTCCGACGCGCTGAAGAGCACCGTGTCCTCCGCTGCGCGCAGCTCGAGCGGCTGCCAGCTCGGCACCGCGAGGAGATCGCGGGGCGCGTACGCGAGCTCGCGAGCGAGCTCGCCGGCGCCGATCCTCGCCACGCCCCGCCCGGCGACGACCGCGACGACGGCGCCGGCCGTCGTCGCATACGGTTGCGTCGCGAAGCCCTGGGGCACGAGCTGCAGGTGGGTGGAGATCGTCGGGATCGCCGGCGCGCCGGTCGCGTCGAGGTATTCGAGCCTGAACCCGTGGTGCGGATCCGGGGAGGAGCGCCGGCGCAGCCGCTCGAGCGACTCGCGGGCGCCGGCGTACGGGTAGCTGAACACCGGCGGTTTCGCCGTGTCGCGCGGCGCGAGCGGAAACTCGGGCGCGGTGTAGTGCTCGGAGAATCCCGCCCCCAGGAATCGCACGAGCGGCACGTCGAGCACGTCGAGCCACACCGTCGGCCCGTCGCCCTCGTTGCGGTGCTCGTGCCAGGCCCACGACGGCGTGACGATGAGGTCGCCGGGCTCCATGTAGGCGCGCTCGCCGGCGACGGCCGTGTACGCGCCCTTGCCCTCGACGATGAACCGCAGTGCCGCGGCCGTGTGCCGGTGCGGGCGCGCGATCTCGCCCGGCATGAGCAGCTGGAGGCCGGCGTACAGCGCGTCGGTAACGAGATGCCGCCCGCGCAACCCCGGGTTCTCGAGCACGAGCACGCGCCGCTCCGCGTCGGCCGTCGACACCGCGGCGGCGGACTCCATGACCAAGTCCCGGAGCGCGTCGTACCGCCAGAGATGCGGAACGCCGGCGACGCGCGGCTCCGCGGGGAACCACTCCTTGAAGAACGTCCAGAGGGGCGCGAAGTCCGCGTCGAGCGCCCGACGCTCGAAGCGTTGCGGGTCTGTGTCGGGTTCGGTTCCGCGCGACGACGTCATCTTGTGATCCCGGCCGGACAGCCGCGTTGCCCCGCCAGTCTAACAGCGCGGCGAACGTCGTCGGCCGTGCCGGCCGTGGGGACGGCGGCGTATGATACCGAGCGTCGAACGTGCCGGCGGGGCGAACGCCGCCGGGTCACTGGGGGATCGCATGACCAACCGCAGGGAGTTTCTGCAAATCGGCATCGCGGCGTCGGCCTTGCCGCTCGCGGCGCAGGCCGCCCGCACCTCGGAGCCGCTCGACTGGCTCGGAGCCGCAGAGGTGCCGCGGGTGCCGCTCTACAAAGCGGTCTACGACTTGCGGTTCGCCGACAGCGTCGCGTTCGCGCGGCGCGTCGAGGGCCGCGGCGTCGCGGTGCACGCCATCGAGGGTGACATGACGCGGCTCTGGTACGACGACCTCTATCACCGTTGGCGCGACGGTGCCGCTGCGATCGCCGGGCTCACCGCGCACGGCCCGATGTTCTGCCTCGAACGGCTCGCGTGGGACCAAGGGATGCGCGTCGTGTTCCGCGCCGAGCACGTGCCCGTCGCGGGCACGGTGGAGCACCGCGTGGACGGACCGCTCGCGATGCTCGACCATGCACGCAGCGCCACGGCAGAGCGGGCGTGGGGCGCGAGCTTCGCCGATCTCGTGACTCGCTGTCCCAGCGGCCGCGCCGAGCTAGGCAGCTTCGCCGCGTGTGGCCCCGCGAACGGCGCTGCGGCGGCGGACGGCGAGCCGCTCTACACCTGGGTGATCGCCGCCGCGCGCGGCATCTAAACGAGGCGCGCATGAACGCACGAGTCGCCGCGCTCGCCGCCTTCGCCGCGACGATTGCCGGACCCCTCACTCGGACAGGACGTCGCGAGCGCCGACAGCGGCAAGCAGGTGTTCCAATACTGGTGCGCGCCGTGTCACGCGCCCGGGCCGCGGCATCCGGGCACGCAGGCGCTCGACGCGCTGTACAAGGGCGCGAAGCCGGAGATCAGCGACGCGGAGCTCGCGGCGCTGGCGGCGTATCTCGCGCCGCGCGCTCGTTAGGTGGCGCCGTGCTCGCGTTCACGGTCGACGGCAACTAAGACTCTTACGGTGCGAGCCGGCGCGGATTCGCATTCGAGCGAAGTCTAGAAGAATTAGACAAGGCTATGACTTTAATAAGGATCGGTGGGGTCCCGGAGCACTTCAATTGGCCCTGGCACCTGACGCTCGGCGAGGGCGCCGCGCGGGCCGCGGGTGTCGACGCGGAGTGGCAGGAGTTCCCCGACGGGTCCGGCGCGATGGCCCAGGCGCTCCGCGAGCAGCGGCTCGACGCAGCCATGCTGCTCACCGAAGGCGCGGTCGCGGGCATCGCGGCCGGCGGCGGCTTCAAGATCGTGAGCGTCTATACCGAGTCGCCGCTGATTTGGGGCATCCACGTGCCCGCGAGCTCGCGCCTGCGCGCAGTCGCGGATCTTACGGGCGCGCGCTACGCGATCAGCCGTCGCGGCTCGGGCTCGCACCTGATGGCGTTCGTGCACGCACGCGAGCGGGGCTGGCCGCTCGACCGGCTCGAGCTCGTGGTGGTCCGCGACCTCAAGGGCGCGATCGACGCATTCGCCCAGGGCAGCGCCGACGTGTTCTTCTGGGAGAAGTTCATGACGAAGCCGCTCGTGGATGACGGCCGGTTTCGCCGCGTGGCCGATTTCGCGGCGCCGTGGCCCGCGTTCGTCGTCTGCGCAGCCGACGCGGCGCTCGCGCGTCACGGCGCCGCGCTGCGCGCGCTGCTCGCCGCCGTCCTCGCGCGCGCGGCCACCTTCGCGGCCAGCGCAGACGCGGCCGCGCAGATCGCCGCCCGCTACGGCCTACAGCCCCGCGACGCCGCCGAATGGCTCGCCGGCACCCGCTGGTCCACCCGCGTCGGCGTCGAGCCCCGCGCGATCGCCCCCGTCATCGACGCGCTGCGCGCCGCCGGCCTCGTCGACGCCGCCTTTACCGCCGACCGCGCCATCGCCCCGCTGCCGTAAGCGTCGTGTCTCCCTCTGGCCGCGAGATGCGCTCAAGAGCGGCGGCCGTACCTCGAAGGGGTCTTCCCGAGACCCTCGCCGCACAGGGATGTGCGGCGCGGAGCCACAGGGATGTTCTTCCGGCGTGTCTCGGGAAGACCCCTTCGAGGTGCGGCCGCCGCCGCGCCACGCCAAACGCGGCCAAAGGGAGACACGACCGCGATAAGGCCGTTCGTTGAAGCCCGACCGATCAGTCGTCTATCATCGAACGCGTCGCTGACCGCGCTTGTACGTGCGGTCGGGGGTCTGGCGCGGATTGCCGCGCCGAGAGGGGATTCCAAGGCGAATGGTGACGGCGATCGCGACGGATCGCCGCGCGGGTCTGCGCCGGCGATTCCCGCACGGAGCGTCACGCGCTTCGGGTCTTGGAGAGCGAGGATGGTCGAGGTCGTATGAAACTAACGATTCACTGGGCGGCGCTCGCCGCCGTGCTGATCTGCGCGCCGAGCTTCGCGCAGTCCAATTTCGCGGGCGTCTGGGGGCCGAACCTGTTCGAGGACTTCCCCGACCGAATCCCGGGGCCCGAGCTCGGCGATTACGCGGGCTTGCCGCTGAACGCCAACGACCGGCTCCGCGCCGAGAGCTGGAGCGCGTCGATCCTGTCGTTGCCCGACTACCAGTGCCGCGTGCACCCGGCCGACTATGCGAACAGCTTCGCGCAGATCCGAATGTGGGACGAGTACAACCTCACGACGCAGGAGCTGGTCGCGATCCACCTGCAGCACTTCGCGTGGAGCACGCATCGCGTGATCTGGATGGACGGCCGGCCGCATCCGCCCGACTACGCCGAGCACACTTCAATGGGTTTCTCGACCGGCGAGTTCGTCGGCAACATCCTGAAAGTCACGACCACGCACTTGAAGGAAGGCTGGCTGAGGCGCAACGGCGTCGCGCGCAGCGACTCCGCCACGGTCACCGAGCACTTCGTCCGCCACGGCGACCATATGACGTGGAACGTCTTCGTGCAGGACCCGAAGTATCTCGAGGAGCCATTCTTCCGCAATCGCGATTTCACGTTGGCGGAGGCGGGTGGCATCGGCGCGTATCCCTGCGAGAGCGTCGTCGAGGTGGTCCTGCCTGACAGCTACTTCCCGCACTACCTGCCGGGGAAGAACGCGTTCCTCGTCGAGTATCAGAAGAATCACCACATTCCCGCCGAGGCGGCGCTGGGCGGTGCGGCGACGATGTATCCAGAGTTCATGAAGAAGCTCAAAGAGCTGCCGCAACCGTAGGCTGGAGTCGACGATGAAGAAACAGGTTTTGGCGGCCGTCGGCGCGGTGCTCTGCTGCGCCGCCTTCGGCGCGGCGGCGCAACAGCGGCAGCAACCGCGACAGCAACCGCAACCGCAGCAGCAGGATTTCAGCAAGGTAGAGATCCACGCGCTCAAGGTTCGCGACAACATCTACATGCTGGTGGGCAGCGGCGGCAACATCACGGTGCAGGTGGGCGACGAAGGCATCCTGCTCGTGGACACGCAGTACGCGCAGTTGTCCGAGAAGATCGTCGCGGCGATCCGCCAGATCTCCGCCAAGCCGATCCACTACATCATCGACACGCATCATCACGGCGACCACACGGGCGGCAACGTCGGCCTGCGCGCGGCCGGCAACACCGTGAGCGGCGGCAACATGGCCGGCGCCATCCGCGACTCGGGCGTCGGTGCCGCGATCATCGCGCACGAGAACGTGCTCAACCGCTTGAGCGCCGACAAGAGCCCGCAGGCGCTGCCGTCGGCGGGGTGGCCCACGAGCACCTACTTCGGGGCGAAGAAGGAGCTCTACTTCAACAACGAGGGCATCGAGATCATCCACATGCCCGCTGCGCACACGGACGGCGACAGCATCGTGTTCTTCCGCCGCTCCGACGTGATCTCGGCCGGCGACGTGTTCGTGACCACGGGGTACCCGTTCATCGACATCGACAGCGGCGGCAGCTATGCCGGCATCGTGAAGGCGCTCGATCGGATCGAGGACATCGTGATCCCGGTCTACGGCCAGGACGGCGGCACGCTCGTGATTCCGGGCCACGGCCGCTTGTCCAACTTGGGCGACGTGCTGAATTTTCGCGAGATGATCATCGTGGTCCGCGATCGGATTCAGGAGATGATCAAGGCCGGCATGACGGTCGAGCAGGTGAAGGCCGCGAAGCCCACGTTCGACTACGACCCGGTCTACGGCTCCACCACCGGCTTCATCACGACCGATGGCTTCGTCGAGGCCGCCTACCAGAGCCTGAAGAATCCGCCCGAGGATCCGCAATGAGAACTTTGCTGCTCGTGGCCGCGCTAACTGCGGCTTCGTACCTCGCCCCGGCTGCCGCGCAGCCCCGCGGTCCCGCGGGTCCGCCGCGTACCGCGCGCCAGGCCGCGCCCGTGGACCTCACCGGGCAGTGGGTGTCGATCGTGACAGAGGACTGGCGGTTCCGCATGGTCACGCCGCCTAAGGGCGACCTGCCGGGCGTCAACCTTACGCCGGCGGGTGCGGCCATCGCCAACGCCTGGGATCCGGCGAAGGATGCCGCGGCGGGCGAGCAGTGCAAGGCGTTCGGCGCCCCCGGGATCATGCGCATCCCCGGCCGTATCCGGATCGAGTGGAAGGACGACCAGACGCTGCAGATCGAGGCCGACGCGGGGCAGCAGACGCGTCTCCTGCACTTCGCCCCGGTCGCCGACGCCGAGCCCAGTCTGCAGGGCATGTCGCGCGCGAAGTGGATTCCGTACGGCGGCGGCCGCGGCCAGCCGCCCGTGGGGGGTGCGGTCGAGGTCGTGACGACCAATCTCAAAGAAGGCTACCTGCGCCGCAACGGTGTGCCGTACAGCACGCGGACGGTGCTCACCGAGCACCTCGACGTGCTCCAAGAGCCCGACGGCTCGACGTGGCTCGTCGTGCAGACGCTGATCGAGGACCCCGTCTATCACACGGGCGTGATTCTCTCGAGCAGCAACTTCCGCAAGCAAAAGGACCGCAGCGGCTGGGATCCGGCGCCGTGCGCCGCGCGCTGAGCACGGGCTAACCCCGAACTGCGCGATTTGCCGGAGCAAATCGCGGGCCGACCGCCAGGGATGGCGGAAGTGCCTGGATTTGCAGGAGCAAATCCAGGCCCGCCTCCGCTAGACTCGATCCGAGAGTCTCGAGCGGAGGCAGCGGCATGGACGACCTCTTCGATCCGCAGCGGTTCGCCGCGATCGGCGCGGCCATCTACGAGTGGCTGTCGGCGAACGTGCTCGTGCCGGACAACGCGATCCAGCTCGGGGTGCTCGTCGCGACGTTCGGGGTGGCGCTGCCCCTCTCGCGACCCGTAGCCCCGGTTCTCGCGAAGCTCCGCGCGCAGGGGCCGCTCGGCACGCTGGTCGGCGTCGTTGAGCCCCTGTTGCTGCCGCTGATCTGGCTCGCGCTGCAGCTGCTCGCAATCCTGGTCGCGAACGTGGCGTCGTGGCCGCATCACCTCCTCGAGATCGGCGCGAGCCTGTTGTCGGCGTGGATCGCGATTCGGCTGGTGTCGCGTCTGGTCGCGAACCCCGTTTGGTCGAAGGTCATCGCGTGGACGGTCTGGGTGATCGCCGCGCTGAACATCCTGAACCTGCTCGTGCCGACGATCGGCGTGCTCGACGCGGCCGCGGTCACGATCGGTGCGGTGCGGATCTCGGTGTACACCGTCATCAAGGCCGTGATCACCGTCGCCGTCTTGCTGTCGATCGCGATCTATCTCACGGGCGTGCTCGAGACGCGAATTCGCGCGAGCCGCGCGTTGTCGCCTTCGGTGCAGGTGTTGTTCACCAAGGCGCTCAAAGCGATTTCGATCGTCGTCGCGGCTTGGATCGGCATCAACAGCCTAGGGATAGATCTCACCGCGCTCGCGGTCTTGGGCGGCGCCATCGGTTTGGGCGCGGGCTTCGGCTTGCAGCGCGTGATCAGCAACATGGTGAGCGGCGTCGTGCTGCTGCTCGACAAGTCGATCCGGCCCGGCGACGTGATCTCAGTGTCGGGTACCTACGGGTGGGTCACGGCGCTCGGTGGACGCTACGTGTCGGTGGTTACGCGCGACGGCGTCGAGCACATGATTCCGAACGAGACGCTGATCACGGAGCGCGTCGAGAATTGGACGCACACGAACAGTCATACGCGCCTCAAGATCCCGATCCGCGTGCACTACGAAACCGACGTCCACCAGGCGATCGACATCTGCGTCCGCGCGGCGTGCGGCACGGAGCGGGTGCTCGAGCAACCCGAGTGCAAGTGCCTGCTCGTCGCCTTCGGCGAGAACGGGCTCGAGCTCGAAGTGCGGATCTGGATCGGCGACGCCCACAATGGCGTCCAGAACGTGAAGAGCGAGGTCCTGCTCAAGATCTGGGACATGTTCCGCGAGGCCGGAATACGCGTGCCGTACCCGCAGCGCGACGTGCACGTCGCCGCTGCCGACGGGCTCGGCGCCGGGCCGCCGCCGGGCGCGGCGACCTGAAATCCGGTCGGGCCGAAAAAAAAAACGGCCCGGCGCAATGCCGGGCCGTCGTTCGAATGTTGCCGCAGCGCGCGCCGCGCGCTGCCGCCGAGCTATTTGATCGCGAAGCCGTTGCGCGGGTCGAGATCCTTGCCGTCGGCGCGCTTGGCCTTGACCCATGAGGCCGCCGGCCGGCCGTCGCGCATTGGATGGCCGGTGATCGTGATCCCGGTGCCGGGCATCAGATCGCTCCGGCGAATCCCGGCGCGCGTGAGCGTGCTCGGTCCTTCGGCTTCGAAGCCCCACGTCGTCACGGTGCCGTCGTCATTCTTCACGTCTACGAGCAGCCACGAGTGGGGGTTGGTGTACTGGAATTCCTTGACCACGCCGGTCACCGTGATCTCTTTCTGATCGTCGAACATGACCGCGGAGTGGTGAGCGAAAACGGGCGCCGCGACCAGCAGTAATCCGCCGAGCGCACAACCAAAGATCTTCCTCATTGCCGGTCTCCTCGCTTCTTGCCTCTTCACTTGTCGTCTTTCTTGGTGAACGTAAAGTTCTTGAAGTCCGACGTGCCTTCCCCGGTCTTGACGACGGTGTTGTTCTGATTTTCGCCGCAATCCCAATAGCGGATTCGCAGGCTCCGATCATCGTTCGTCAGCTTCTTGTAGACCTGCTTAGCATACCAGGGTTCGACGAGCGCCGGCGGGTCGAACGACCAGACGTCCACGGTCATCGTCGACGCTTCCGTCTTATGCCAAACCTCCACCGTTTCGACCTGTTCGCTGTAGCCCGGCTGGATGCGCTGATACTGGCCGGCGCGCATCTGGCTCGTGTGGATCACCAGCTTGTCGCCGTCCCAAAAGCCGATCGAGTCGCCTTCCCACAGCGGGTATGCATCGTCCTTGCTCGGATGATCGCGCCCGTCGGTATAGACGCGGCGCATCTCGTTCTGCATTTCGTTGATCAAATACGTTTGCGTGGGTGTGACCACCCATTCGCGCAGGAACGGCTCGACCATCCAGCGCGGCATGCCGGCCGGCTCGCAATTGCTCAACGGGTCGAACTCGATGCCGCGGTTCACGCGATCGAGCTTCTCGAGCAACTGCTTTTGGTAAGGCGGAGTGAGCTTCGCCGTCGGCAACGCGTTGGGGTCGCCCTGATCCGGGTCCCAGAAGAAGGGGCTCGCTTCGCGCGTCCAGACGCCGGTCCAATCCGGCACGCTGCGCCAATTGAGCGGCTGCCCGCCGTGCGCTTGCTCCTTCAAGTACTGATAAAGGCCCGCGGCGGTCTTGTGCGCGATCCCTAGGTCGATCATCCGCTGCTTCTCCGCCGAGGGCGGGGGGGCGGGTTTGGGTTGCGCGCTCGCGCCGGCGCCGATCACGAGCGTGCCGGCCAGGATCGCGACGCCGGCGGCGCGGGTCGCGTTGTTGCTGTTGAACATCGAACGGTCTCCATGAAAAACGTGGGCTTCGAACCAGGCCCCGAACCGAATGATCGGCGTCCGCGGCACTCCGGTCCAGAGGCGCGCATTGTAGGCGCGGCAGCGGGCTCGAGCGGACCGGCAGGCTCTATGGCCTTTGCCGAATTTACTTGATATCTTTCCGCCGAGTTAGGTTCGACGCCAAGTGCGACGAGCCAGAAGGGGAAAATGGCACGCATTGCTCGATGCGGTCACGCTAACGTGACCGCAAGCGTCCTGCTGCTCGCCGCGACCGCGCCGGCCAACATGAACCTGCGCAGCGGCCTGCTACCCGACATGACCAAGCCCGGCCCGAAGATCGCCGCGATCGGGTCGCCGCGCAAAGACGATCCTCGCGTGTTCCTCCTGAGAAGAGTCGTTCTCACGGACGGGCGGGAGTTTTCATCCACCAGCAACTAGAGATCGCGGTTCGATAAGAAGGGGGGTATATGAGTCACGCCGGGTATTCTGGCCGCCGGGTGCGGCTGGTGCTGTCGCGCAGCATGGCGGCAGGCGTCGCCGTCGGCGGCATCGCAGGACTTTGGAGCAGCGCTCGCGCGCAGGAGCTCGAGGAAGTCATCGTAACGGCCGAACGCCGCGAGCTGTCGCTGCAGCAGACGCCGATCTCCGTGATGGCATTTAGCGGCGAGTCGCTCGACTTGAGAGGCGTGCGCGACCTGTTCGACGTCGCGAAGATCACGCCGAACCTCGAGATCAAGGGCTCGCGCGGCACGGGCAACACGTCGCCCACGTTCGAGATCCGCGGTATCAGCGGCGGCGGCGGCGCGACCGGCGAGCGCAGCGTGGGATTCTACGTCGACAACGTGTTCATGCCGCGCACCACGGGGCCCGTGATGCGCGTGCTCGACGTCGAGCGCGTCGAGGTGCTGCGCGGTCCTCAGGGCACGCTGTTCGGCCGCAACAGTACCGGCGGCGCGATCCGTGTGTTCTCGACGCAGCCCGGCCCGGATCAAGGCGGTTACGTCAAGGTCACGGCGGGCAACCTCGATCACTACGACCTGTCGGCGATGTTCAACGCGCCGCTGTCCGACACGGTGTTCCTACGCGCACAGGCCGCGAGCTTGAACGAGGACGGCTTCGTGCAGCGCGGGCCGCAGATGCTTGGCGGCTCCGAGGACAAGGTGGCGCGGCTGCAGCTCGCCGTGAATCCGAGCGACAAGCTCCGGATCACTTTCGGCGCGATGCACACGGACTCGAAGTCCGACGGTAGCCCCACGGACATGACGTTTTTCAACATGGATCCCGTCTGTCCGCTGCCTACGAACCCCGACAAGACGCACTATTGCTTGGAAGGGAACTACGCGGACTGGGTGTCGGACTTCCTCCAAACTTCCGGCCAAGAGCGCCTGCGGCAGAACGACTCACGCATCGTGCTCGACGACTACACGATGCCGAGCTGGTGCTTCCTCGACGATGCGAATCCCGACTGGGACGACCTCTGCAAGCAGTGGAACAACGCGAAGTATTCGCAGTTCGACACGAACTTGAACTGGGACATCAGCGATCGCGTGTCGATGACTTCGACGACCGGCTGGTCCGACTTCCACAGCAGTGGGGTGAGCGATTGGCAATTGCTCGGCATGGAGTTCCGCCCGTCGACCGTGGACTCCCAGGTGCTCTATCAAGAGTTCCAGTTCAACGTCGCAATCGGCGACGGCAAGGTCGATCTCGTCGCCGGTCTGAACTACTTCAACGAGGACTCGAGCACGCCGCGCGAGGCGCTGATCAACGCGATCGGCTCGAGTACCTTCAACGCGACCACCGGCGGCACGGCCTTCGGCAACCAGTGGGGTTGCAACGACTCGCTCGCAGTGCCGTGCGCCAGTCCGGTTCGCCGCCTCCGAACCACGGGCGACGGCTCGGTGACGCAGGATGCGACCGCCTATGGCTTGTTCGCGAACGCCACCATGCACTTCGGTAAGCGCGTCGACTTGACGCTCGGCATGCGTGAGTCGTACGACCAGAAGGATTTCTCCAGCACGCTGTTCCGTTCCGACAACTTCCTTCCGCAGTTCGGCGACTCCACGACCGTCAGCGCCAAGGACGACTGGGACGCGACGGACTGGCGAGCCACGGTGGACGTCAACGTCACCGACGACTTCATGGTCTACGTGACCTCCTCGCAGGCGTTCCGCTCCGGTACGTTCTCGGTGCCGGCCGCGGTGTGCGCGAACGCGGGGCCCGTCTGCACGACGTTCCATCGGCGCCCGCAGCCGGCGCTCGTGCCTCCCGAGACGTTGCTCAACGACGAGATTGGCTTCCGCTCCGAGTGGTTCGGCGGGCGCTTCCGGTTCAACGCGACCTACTACGAGATGCAGTACACGGACCGGCAGGGCGCATCCGCGGTCGTCGACGCGGCCTCGCCGACCGGCTTCACGATCCAGCTCGTAAACCAGGGCGACGTGGACCTGTCGGGCTTCGAGGTCGAGACGATGTTCGCCGTGACCGACCGATTCACCGTCGAAGGCTCCGCCGGTCGTGCGGACTACGAGATGTCGAACGTCTGCATCAACAACGGCCCGTACCTGTTCCCGCCGCCGATGGATCGCAGCTACGTGCTGAGCGGCCGGTACGAATTGCCGATGCAGAGCGGCAGCCGCTTCACGGTATCGCTCGACTACACCAAGAGCGGCCCGATGCAGACGCACCCAGGCGGGTTCACGGCGGAGGAGAACGCGGTCTTCAATTGCAGCGCCTTCGCCGCGACGTTCATCGATTCCCGCTACGAGGTGCCGAGCTACTCGGTGGTCAACGCCACGCTGCGCTACACGACGGGTAGCGGCAAGTGGTCGACCACGCTGCTCGCCAGCAACCTCACGGACGAGGTCTACGCGAACAACGCCCAGTCGTTCGGCCGCGGTTTCTGGACGGCCGGCGGTCCGGGCGGCGCGGTGGGCTACAGCGCCGCCCCGCGCCAGGCGGTGGCCGACTATCGCGGCCGACCCCGCGAATATGGCCTGACATTCCAGTACAATTTCGGCAGCAACGCCGTGGCGAGATAGGCGAACGGTTTTAGGGGGGATAGCGAACGGCCCGGCATCTCGCGGGTCGATAGCACTCGAGAGAGTGTGCTACCGGGAAAGGGCCGGGGCTGCTAAAGCCCCGGCTTTTTCTTTTCCGGGTACCTCTTCAGCGCCTCGAGCCGTCGGTCGAGGATCCCGCGCAGCGCGGGCAGATCCGTGAGCGGCGGCGCGTCGGCCGGCAGCGAGCGGATGTACGCGTAGATGTCGGCGAGGTCTTGGGCCGGCACGTCCGCAAACGCCGGCATCTGCGGCAGCGGCGATTTCTGCACGAACGCGATGAAGCCGTCCTGCGTGTAGTTGAGCGGCACGAGCCGGCGCTCGCCGGTTTGCCCGTCGAAGCCGTGGCACGCGTAACAGTTGTACTTGTCGGCGAACAGCGGCGCCCCGCGCTGTGGATCGCCGAGCAGCGCCGGCGCTTGGGCGAGCAGGGCGGCCGATGCTCCGAGGCCTGCGCAGACGAACGCGACGGTGCACGCGCGGTGCGCGCGGGAAGAGACCGAGCGGCGCTCCGCGTGCGCGCTCATCGCGGTTGCGACACGACGTCGACGAGCGCGGGCTCGCCCGCGCGCACTCGCGCGAGCGCGCGCTCGAACGCCGGCCCGAGCGCGCCGGGATCGCTTATCGGGCCCTCGGCGTAGACGCCGTAGCCCTGCGCGATCTTCGCGTAGTCCGGTGCCGGCTCGCGGATCACCGTGCCGATGTCCATCTGGCCGCTGCCGCGGCCGCGCCGGCCCGCCGTGCGCTGCACGAGCATGACTTCGGCGTGGTATGCGCGGTTATTGTGGATCACGAGGAGCAGCGGGATCTTGTGATGCGCCGCCGTCCAGAGCGCGCCGGGGCCCACGAAGTTGAAGTCGCCGTCGCCCACGATGCCTACAGCCAAGCGCCCGTGCGCCCGGTGCGCGAGCGCGCCGCCGACCGACGCCGGCGTGTCGTAGCCTATGCCGAAGCCGCCACAGTCGCCGTTGTAGCGGTAGTGCGTGTCGTGATTCAGCAGGCGCCGCTGCCACGTGCCCGTGAACTGGTGGCCGGAGACGATCGCCCAGTCGTCGTTCTGCACTTGGCGCGCGAGCTCTGCGACCATCCGCGGTACGCTCACCGGGCTCGCGTTCCAGCCGTAGCGCGCGGCGTCGATCTCCTGCTCGCGTTGCGTTTTGTGCGCAGCGGCTACCCTTAAGCCGCGGGCCTGACGTTGGCGCGTCGCGCCGCCGAGCTTCTTGATCTCGTCGATCAGCGCCGGCAGCGTGGCCTCGCCGTCGCCCGCGATCGCGAGATCGACCTCCGTGTAGCCCGCGAAGTCGTGGATGTTGTGGCCCTGGAACAGATACTCCGCGGAGATGCTGATCGTCTTGCCCCCGGCCGCGCGCATCGCGCCCACCGCGGCGGCCAGGTCGTTCTGCTCGAGCGCCAAGATCACGTCGGGTTTGTAGCCCGGCCCGCCGGTGCCGTAGAGCGGGTGCCACGAGGGGAAATCCTGCCACGAGCCGTAAGTGCCGACGTCCACCGGTGCTTGCAGCAGCTCCGCGAGCTCGACGAGTCGGTCCCAGCCCGCCGGAGTCCGCGCGAGCTTGCCGGGACGGATCAGGGGACGCTCCGCGGCGGCGAGCCAGCGAGCGGCCTCGCGGACCGCGCCCGCGTCGCCCTGCGGCGGGCTCGGCATCGTGAGCTTCGGTACGCGCAGCTTGGTGCGGTCGGCGATTGCCTCCTCTTGGAGCTCGGAATCGACCACGAGCAGCGTCGGCCCCATCGGGGGGGTGCGGCCGATCGTGTAGGCGCGCAACGCCGACTCGCCGAAGTGCTCGAGGTCCGCGGGCTGATCGTCGACCTTCACGAAGTCGCGAACGATCGAGCCCATGTCTTGGGCGCTGTGCGGCCGATTGACCACGCTCGTCGGATTGCGGAGCTGACCGACTACGGCGAACACGGGCACGCGATCGGCCCAGGCTTGGAACAGGCCCATCGAGGCGTGCAGCAGCCCGACGGTGCCGTGCATCAGCGTCATCATCGGTTTGCCGGCGGCTTTAGCGTAGCCGTGGGCCATCGCCGCCCCGGCCTCCTCGTGCAGCACCGTGAGGATCTCGGGCTTGCGGTTGCCGCCGTGCGTGATCAGCGACTCGTGGAGCCCTTCGAACGCGGATCCGGGATTTACCGCGACATAGTCGAAGTCGAGCGCCTTCAGGACGTCGACCATGTAGTCGGAGCCGGGCGTGGCGACGATTGGGGCGCCGGCTCGGGGCTCGGGCGGAACGAACTCGGCGCGCGCGTCGCTCGCCGTGGGCCGCGATACGCCGGAGCGCTCTGCGGCGGGAGCGGTTTGCTGTGCGTCCGAGGCGGCGGGGACGAGCGCGGCGGCACCGGCTGCCGCCCCCAGTAAGAAGTCGCGGCGACCGACGGCGGACGTCGGCGCGTCATCCGAGCTCGACACAGGTTACCCCCTTACGCGACCGGATGCGGCCGGTCGTGCCGACCGGCCGTCCAGCGCGATGATAGCGCAACCGGGGGCTTAAGCTCAGCCGCCGCTGCGAACGCGATTGCGGCCGGAGGCCTTGGACTGGAGAAGGGCTTGATCGGCGAGCTCGAGCAGCGCCTCGACGGCCGAGCTGCTGTGCGGGCTTCGCACCGTGAAGCCGATGCTGACGCTGATCGCGACGACGCCGTCGCGCGTCGGCACCGACGCGTCGGTGACGGCGCGGCGGACGCGCTCCGCGATCCGGCCGGCGGCAGCCGCGTCGGTGTCGGTCATGAGGACCAGGAATTCGTCTCCGCCGATTCGACAGACCGCATCGTCGCCGCGCACGGTGCCGATGAGCCGTGTCGCGACCTTGCGCAGGACTTCGTCGCCGACCTGGTGGCCGTAGCTGTCGTTGATCCGCTTGAAGTTGTCGAGGTCGAGGAGTGCGAGCGTCAACGGCTTCCCGTGCTGATCGGCGGACGCGAATGCGGCCTTGAGCAGCACGGAGGCGCCGCGGCGGTTCCAGAGCCGCGTGAGCGGGTCCATCATCGCCTCGCGGCGCGCGACGCTGAGCTTCGCCGTGAGCGCGGAATGCGCGTCGCTCAACCGGTCGGAGAGGAGCTCGCGCTGACTCATCGCGGCGAGGTCGGCCAGCGCCTGACGATCCGCGGCGGTGAACTCGCGCGGCTTCAGGTCGAAAACGCAGAACGTCCCGCACACGTCCCCGTGCTCGTCGGCGAGCGGGTGCCCCGCGTATGCCCGAAATCGCGGCGGGGACAGCACGATGGGGCTCTGCGCGCTCCGCGGATCTTGCAGGGTGTCGGCAATCGTCAGCGGGCGGTTCTCCTCGACGACGAACCGGCAGAGACTATGCGACCGCGGCAGCTCCGAGATGCCCCAGCCCGCCGCGGACTTGAACCACTGCTTTTCTTCGTTGAGGAGCGTGATCGCCGCGACCGGAACCTGCATCGCGCGGCGCGCGATGCGGGTGATGCGTTCGAAGCGTTCTTCCAGCGGCGTGTAGAAGAGGTCGAGTGAGTGGATGTTCGCGATCTTGAGCGTTGCCGTGCTCGCGATCGTTCTGCTTAGCTTCGTGTCGGTCACTCGCGTCTCCAGCCGCCTCCGGTAGGCCGCCGTCTCCGAAGCTTACCCCGCTCGCCGTGGCCGGCATGTGAGAGAGGTCTCGGTACGACGCCCCGCGCCGGGCATGGACGCCCGGGCGCGCCCCAAACTGTGAAATCAATCAATAGGATCCATGCGCGTTTGTATTAGCGTGTTGCGATCTAGTACTTCCACCACCGATGCGACAACAACGTGGCCAGGCCGAGGTCGCAGCCTCCGCCGATTTCGAGCTCGAGATCCTCGAGACCAGCCTGGTCGTCGCGGCTCTCCTCGTTGGGCTGGACGGCAAGGTAGTCGCGTCGAACGGCCGGATGCGCGGTCTCCTCGGAGTCGCGGACGCGCGCGAGCTCATCGGACGACCGCTTGCCGACGTCCTGGTCGACCCCGCGGACTGGTCTCTCTGGCAACAGGCGCAGACCGCTGGACAACCCGTGGCGCTGCGGTTGCGCGCGCGCGGCGGCGCGGCGGTGCTGCTGCGCGGAGACGTGCGCGCGGTGGGCGGCGGAACGCGGCGCGTGCTCTGCGGGCTGTTCGTCGACGGCAGCGACGACGAGAAGCTCCGGTCGGCCGTGCAGCAGAGCGCCCGCATGGAAG
>DASQOL010000014.1:0-7021 GCA_035644475.1 Gammaproteobacteria bacterium
TCTTGTCCTCGAGCACGCCCCTGACGGGCGGGCGATCCGACGGCGCCGGCAGGTAGTCGACGACCGCGTCGAGCACCGCCTGTACGCCCTTGTTCTTGAACGCGGACCCGCACAGCACGGGCACGATCTCGCCCTTCACGCAGCGCGCGCGAAGCCCGCGCTTGATCTCGGAGTCTCCGAGCGTGCCCGTCTCGAGATACTTCTCCTCGAGCCTGTCGTCGCCCTCGGCCGCGGCTGCGACGAGCTTCTCGCGATACTCGAGCGCGAGCTCGCGGAGTTCCGCCGGCACTTTGCTCTCGCGGAAGCGCATGCCCTGGGTGGCCTGGTCCCAGGTGATCGCTTTCATCTTGATCAGATCAACGACGCCCGTGAACCCTTCCTCGGCGCCGATCGGCAACTGCAACGCGACGGGATTGCTGCGAAGCCGCTCCTTGATCTGCTCGAGCACGCGAAAGAAGTTCGCGCCTGCTCGGTCCATCTTGTTCACGAACGCGAGGCGCGGCACACCGTACTTATTCGCCTGCCGCCAGACCGTCTCCGATTGCGGCTCTACGCCGCCGACCGAGCAGAACAGCGCTACCGCCCCGTCGAGCACGCGCAGGCTGCGCTGCACCTCGATCGTGAAGTCGATGTGGCCGGGAGTGTCGATGATGTTGATGCGGTGCTCGGGCCGGTTTTGATCCATGCCCTTCCAGAAGCAGGTGGTGGCCGCGGACGTGATCGTGATGCCGCGCTCTTGCTCCTGCTCCATCCAGTCCATGATCGCGGCGCCGTCGTGGACTTCGCCGATCTTGTGGGAGACGCCTGTGTAGAAGAGGATCCGCTCAGTCGTCGTCGTCTTGCCGGCATCGATGTGCGCCATGATGCCGATATTCCGATAGCGTTCCAGGGGAGTCTTCCGTGCCACGTCTCGACCTCGAGTCCATGAGGTCTACCAACGATAGTGCGCGAAAGCCCTGTTGGCGTCGGCCATGCGATGCGTGTCTTCGCGCTTCTTGACCGCGGCGCCGCGATTCTCGGACGCGTCCATCAGCTCGTGCGCCAAACGCACCGCCATGCTTTTCTCGGAACGGTCGCGAGCGGCCTCGATGGCCCAACGCATCGCGAGCGTCTCCCGACGCGTCGCCCGTACCTCGACCGGCACCTGATACGTGGCGCCGCCGACGCGCCGCGATTTCACTTCGACCGCAGGCTTGATGTTCTCGAGCGCCTGGCTGAGCAGCTCCAGGGCGCGATCCTTGTTGTTGCCGGCGCGCTCCGCCATTCGCTCGATCGCGCCGTAGACGATCTTCTCGGCGGCCGACTTCTTGCCGCTCTTCATGACCATGTTGATGAACTTGGCGAGCGTCATGTTGCCGTACTTGGGCTCGGCAAGAATCTGACGCCGCGGGGCTTGGGCTCTTCTGGACATCTTCTAGTACCTCAACCCTTCGGCCGTTTCGCGCCGTACTTCGAGCGGCCCTGACGGCGATCGCCGACGCCACCGCAGTCGAGCGTGCCGCGCACGATGTGATAACGCACACCCGGCAGGTCCTTGACGCGGCCGCCGCGGATCAAGACGACCGAGTGCTCCTGCAGGTTGTGCCCTTCGCCGCCGATGTAGCTCGTGACCTCGAAGCCGTTCGTGAGGCGCACGCGGGCGACCTTACGCATGGCCGAGTTCGGCTTCTTGGGCGTCGTGGTGTACACGCGCGTGCAGACCCCGCGTTTCTGCGGGGACGACGCGAGCGCCGGGACGTTGGTCTTCGTGCGCCGGGTGACGCGCGGTTTACGAACGAGTTGATTGGTCGTCGCCATTCAGTGTTTCCAAATAAATTTTGGCCCGTTGCCGCCTTATTCTTCGGCATCCGGGCCAGCTAGAGATCCCCCGCGCGTGACGGTCCGAGCGTTGTTGCGCGCGGCACCCCCGCCAGACAGGCGCGGAGAGCCGGGAATTCTAGGTGCCCCGCCTTGCCCGCGTCAACCAAAGCGTATCTCGGGCTGGTCGCACTTTGGCCGTTTTGTGTTCCGCGGGGCTGCGGCCGCACCTCGCGGGGGTCTTCCCGAGACACGCCGGAAGACCATCCCTGGGGCTCCGCGCGGCACATCCCTGTGCCGCGAGGGTCTCGGAAAGACCCCCGCGAGGTACGTCCGCAGCCGTCAAGCGCATCGCGCGGCCAAAGAAACACCCGACCGCCGGGCGCGGGGCAGCATTTCGCGCTCAAAGTGCGGCGCAGCGCGGCGCCGGCGGCCAAACGCCGCGATGCGGGTGGATCGTCGGTCAGGCGGTCGACGTGCCGAAGGCCCCGTCCCGAGACCCTCGCGGCACAGGGATGTGCCGCGCGGAGCCCCAGGGATGGTCTTCCGGCGGGTCTCGGGACGGGGCCTTCGGCGCGGCGGCCGGCTGACCGACGCGCGCGGCTCTGTCAGACGGCGCGTCGGCGGGCTAACCGCCGACGCGCCCGAGCCGTCAGATTGCGGGCGTTTCCTCGACCGGGGCCGGATTCGCCTCGGCGGACAGGGCGGCCACCTCAGCGGCGTCCGCCGCGGCGCGCTGCTGCTTCGCCTCGAGGTCCTTGAGCTCGGACGACAGGATGTCCTCCTGGGTGCGGCGCCGCTCCTCATGGTGCGCGAAGCCCGTGCCCGCCGGGATCAGCCGGCCGACGATGACGTTCTCCTTCAAGCCGCGCAGGTCGTCCTTCAACCCGCGGACCGCCGCCTCGGTGAGCACCCTCGTGGTCTCCTGGAACGACGCAGCCGAGATGAACGACTCGGTCGCAAGCGACGCCTTCGTGATGCCGAGCAGGACGGGATCGTAAGTGGCGGTGGTGCCGTCCCGCTGCTTCGCCTCGCGATTCGCCTCGACCACCCGGATGCGGTCGAGTTGCTCGCCGCGAAGCAGCCGCGTGGTGCCGGACCCCGTGATCTCGACCTTGCGCAGCATCTGGCGAATGATCACCTCGATGTGCTTGTCGTTGATCTTCACGCCCTGCAGGCGGTAGACGTCCTGGATCTCGCGAACCAGGTAGTCCGCGAGCCGCTCGACGCCTTGCAGCCGCAGGATGTCGTGCGGGTTCGGCTCGCCGTCGGCGATGATTTCGCCGCGCGCCACCTTTTCACCCTCGAACACGTTCAGGTGCCGCCACTTCGGGATCAGCTCCTCGTGCTCCTCGTTCTCCATGTCGGTGATGACGAGACGGCGCTTGCCCTTCGTCTCCTTGCCGAAGCTCACGGTGCCCGAGTACTCGGCGAGGATCGCGGGATCCTTCGGCCGGCGCGCCTCGAACAGGTCCGCGACGCGCGGCAGACCGCCCGTGATGTCGCGGGTCTTCGAGCTCTCCTGCGGTAGCCGCGCGAGCACGTCGCCGACCATCACCCGCGCGCCGTTTTCCATGCCGAGCACGGCGCCGGAAGGCAGCGCGTAAGCAGCCGGGATGTCGGTGTTCGGGAAGCTGATGGCCTTGCCGTTGCCGTCGACGAGCTTCGCCGTGGGCCGGTACTCGGAGCTGCGCTGCGCCGCGTCGAGCACCACGATACTGGTCAAGCCGGTGATTTCGTCCACTTGGCTCGTGATCGTGACGCCGTCGATGAAGTCCTCGAACTTGAGGTAGCCCGACACTTCGGTGACCACCGGGTGCGTGTGCGGGTCCCAGCTCGCGACGAGCTGACCGGGGTGCACCTTGTCCAAGTCCTTGATCGTGAGCGTGGCGCCGTACGGCACCTTGTAACGCTCGCGCTCGCGGCCGAACTCGTCGGTGACCGCCAGCTCGCCCGACCGCGAAGTCGCGATCCGGTGACCCTTGGTCTCGTGCGTCACGGTCTTCATGTTGACCAGACGAATCGTGCCGTTGCTCTTTACCTCGACGCTGTTCACCGCGGCCGACCGCGACGCGGCGCCGCCGATGTGGAACGTGCGCATCGTGAGCTGCGTGCCCGGCTCGCCGATCGACTGCGCGGCGATCACGCCGACAGCCTCGCCGCGGTTCACGCGGGTGCCGCGAGCGAGGTCGCGCCCGTAGCACTGCGCGCAGACCCCGTACTTCGTCGCGCACGTGATCGGCGACCGCACCAACACCTGGTCGATCGAATACGCCTCGAGCTTCTTCACCGCGCTCTCGTCGAGCAGCGTGCCCGCCTCGATGACCACGGTGTCGGCGCCGGGAGCCAGCACGTCGACCGCGGCCGCGCGTCCCAGCACGCGCTCGCGCAGCGGCTCGACGATGTCGCCGCCCTCGACGAGCGGCGTCATCAGGAGACCCAGCGTGGTGCCGCAGTCGATCTCGGTGACCACGAGGTCTTGCGCGACGTCGACGAGGCGCCGGGTCAGGTACCCCGAGTTCGCGGTCTTGAGCGCCGTGTCGGCGAGACCCTTGCGCGCGCCGTGCGTCGAGATGAAGTACTGCAAGACGTCCAGGCCCTCGCGGAAGTTCGCCGTGATCGGCGTCTCGATGATCGAGCCGTCCGGCTTCGCCATGAGGCCGCGCATGCCGGCGAGCTGCCGGATCTGCGCCGCGCTGCCCCGCGCGCCCGAGTCGGCCATCATGTAGATCGAGTTGAACGACTCCTGCTGGCCCTTGGTGTCGGTCTTCTCGACGCCGAGCTTCTCCATCATCGCCTTCGCGACCTGGTCGTTGGTGCGCGACCAGATGTCGACAACCTTGTTGTAGCGCTCGCCGTCCGTGACGAGGCCCGCGGCGTACTGGTCCTGAATGTCCTTGACCTCGTTCTCGGCCGCCTCGAGGATCTTCTTCTTCTCGTCGGGCACGACCATGTCGTTCACGCCGAACGACACTCCGGAGCGCGTGGCGTAGAAGAAGCCCGTGTACATCAGCTGGTCGGCGAACACTACGGTCTCCTTGAGACCGAGCTGCCGGTAGCAGAGGTTGATCGTGGCCGAGATCGCGCGCTTGTTCATCGCGCGGTTGATCTGCTCGAACGACATGCCGTTGGGCAGGATCTCCGACAGCAGCGCACGGCCGACGGTCGTGTTGGTGAGCTTGTGGGTGGCAATGCCGCCCACCTTCTCGCGCACCCGCACCCGAATCTTGGCGTGCAGATCCACGGCGCCCGACTCGTAGGCGCGATGCACCTCTTCCACGTCGGCGAAAAGCATGCCCTCGCCCTTCGCGTTGAGCCGCTCGCGCGTCATGTAGTAGATGCCGAGCACCACGTCTTGCGACGGCACGATGATCGGCTCACCGTTCGCCGGCGACAGGATGTTGTTCGACGACATCATGAGCGCGCGCGCCTCGAGCTGCGCCTCGATCGACAACGGCACGTGGACGGCCATCTGATCGCCGTCGAAGTCCGCGTTGAACGCCGTGCAGACGAGCGGGTGCAGCTGGATCGCCTTGCCCTCGATGAGCACCGGCTCGAACGCCTGAATACCCAAACGGTGCAAGGTCGGAGCGCGGTTCAGCATCACCGGATGCTCGCGGATGACCTGCTCGAGGATGTCCCAAACTTCCGGACCCTCGCGCTCGACCAAGCGCTTCGCCGCCTTGATGGTGGTGGCCTCGCCGCGCAATTGCAGCTTCGAGAAGATGAACGGCTTGAAGAGCTCGAGCGCGAGCTTCTTCGGCAGGCCGCACTGGTGCAGTTTCAAGGTGGGGCCGACAACGATAACGGAGCGGCCCGAGTAGTCGACGCGCTTGCCGAGCAGGTTCTGTCTGAACCGACCCTGCTTGCCCTTGATCATGTCGGCGAGCGACTTCAGCGGGCGCTTGTTCGTACCCGTGATCGCACGGCCGCGGCGGCCGTTGTCGAGCAGCGCGTCCACCGACTCCTGGAGCATCCGCTTCTCGTTGCGCACGATGATGTCGGGCGCGTTGAGCTCGAGCAGGCGGCGCAACCGGTTGTTGCGGTTGATCACGCGGCGGTAGAGATCGTTCAAGTCGGACGTCGCGAACCGCCCGCCGTCGAGCGGCACGAGCGGCCGCAGATCGGGCGGCAGCACGGGCAGGACGGTCATCACCATCCACTCCGGCTTGTTGTTGGACTCGAGGAACGACTCGAGCAGCTTCAAGCGCTTCGACAGCCGCTTGATCTTGGTCTCCGAGTTCGTGCCCGAGATCTCGTCGCGAACCTTGTTGACCTCGCTGCTCAAGTTCATCGCGCCGAGCAAGTCGCGCACGGCCTCGGCGCCCATGCGGGCGTCGAACTCGTCGCCGTACTGCTCGATCGCCTCGAGGTACGCCTCGTCACTCAGCAATTGGCCGCGCTGAAGCGGCGTCATGCCCGGGTCGACGACGACGAACGCCTCGAAGTAGAGGATCCGCTCGATCTCGCGCAGCGTCATGTCGAGCATGAGGCCGATGCGCGACGGCAGCGACTTCAGGAACCAAATGTGAGCGGTCGGGCTCGCGAGCTCGATGTGACCCATGCGCTCGCGGCGCACCTTGGTCTGCGTAACCTCGACGCCGCACTTCTCGCAGACCACGCCGCGGTGCTTGAGCCGCTTGTACTTGCCGCACAAGCACTCGTAGTCCTTGATCGGGCCGAAGATCTTGGCGCAGAACAGACCATCGCGTTCCGGCTTGAACGTCCGGTAGTTGATGGTTTCCGGCTTCTTGACCTCGCCGTACGACCAAGACCGGATCATGTCCGGGGACGCGAGTCCGATCTTGATCAGGTCGAAGTCTTCAACCGCGCTCTGCTGCTTGAACAGTCTCAGTAGATCTTTCATTCCGTGCCACCTATCGCTAAGTGTTCGCGCGAATCAATTCCGTTTCGATACAAACGACGTCGCTGCGGGCCTACGCCATGTCGAGGTCGATGTTGATGCCGAGAGAGCGAATCTCCTTGACCAACACGTTGAACGACTCCGGCATGCCGGCCTGCATCTCGTGCGTGCCGTCGACGATGTTCTTGTACATCTTCGTGCGGCCCTGCACGTCGTCCGACTTGACCGTGAGCATCTCCTGCAGCGTGTACGCCGCGCCGTAGGCCTCGAGCGCCCAGACTTCCATTTCGCCGAAGCGCTGGCCGCCGAACTGCGCCTTGCCGCCGAGCGGCTGCTGCGTGATGAGCGAGTACGGGCCGA
>DASQOL010000015.1:0-31819 GCA_035644475.1 Gammaproteobacteria bacterium
GCGCGTTCGCGTCGACGCGCGGATCCGCGGTGTACAGACCGTCGACGTCGGACAGAAGCACGAGACAGTCGGCCATGACCATCTGCGCGACGCGCGCCGCGAGCCGGTCGTTGTCGCCGTAGCGCAGCTCCTGCGTGGCGACGGTGTCGTTCTCGTTGACGACGGGAACGGCGCCGTAGCCGAGCAAGGACAGCAGCGTCTTGCTCGCGTTCAAGTAACGCTTGCGGCTCTCGCTGTCGTCGATGGTGAGCAGCACCTGCGCCGCCGTGATGCCGAAGCCGCGCAGCACCTCTTGATAGGCGTGCGCGAGAATGATCTGCCCCGCCGCCGCCGCGGCCTGGCTGTCCTCCAGCCGCGCGCGCCGCGGATCGAGCTTGAGCTCGCCGATGCCGAGCGCCACCGCACCCGACGACACGATGACGACTTCCTTGCCCTCGCGGCGCAGATCCGCGACGTCGGCGCACACGCCTTCGAGCCATGCGCGGTTCATCGCACCCGTCGTCTGGTCGACGAACAGCGCTGAGCCGATCTTGATGACGAGACGGCGCGCGTTCGCGAGCCGTTCCGTGTTCGTGAGGGGCCCCGGGCTGATTATGGAACCGCTCTCCATCGGATCGCCTGCGCCTGCGTGCTCGAGGCGCTGGACTTCTTCAGCCACGTTTGGGCGCGGGCGCGCCGCGCGTGACGGCCATCGCGCCGCTGCGGACCACGGTCACCACGTCGGTGATTCCGGCGACGCGCTTCAAGAACCGGTCGATGTCCTGGCTGCCGCCGACGAGCTCCACCGTGTAATGGCCCTGCGTGTCGTTGAGCACGCGCGCGTCGAACTGTTGCACCGCGGCCTGGAGCTTCTCGCCGGCGCCGTTCGCGACCTGCAGCTTGAACAACGCGAGCTCGCGCTCGATGTGATCCGCGCCCGTCATGTCGGCGATCTCGACCACGTCGATGAGCTTGCCGAGCTGCTTGCCGATCTGCTCGATGACGGAGTCGGAGCCCGAAGTCACGAGCGTGAGCCGCGACACGGTCTCGTCGGCCGTGGGCGCGACATTCAAGCTCTCGATGTTGTAGCCGCGCGAGGAAAAGAGGTTCGCGACGCGCGCGAGCGCTCCCGCCTCGTTCTGCAAAAGGATGGAGATGATATGTCGCATCGCGGTACTTCGGCGGCGCCCCGTGAACCGATCATGTTGGCGGAGATCCACGGCTATTGCAATGCGTTGTCTTTTCGTCAAAACTCCGAGGACTCAATGGCTTGAAGCCGATCCGATCCCTCGACTCGCCGACCATGGACACGTTGATTCAGCCGAAGCTCGAACGCACGCACCCGCTTACGGGGACCAAGATGTCGGGCGCCGACATCATCATTCAGGTGCTCGCCGACGAAGGCGTCGACACGATCTTCGGCTACAGCGGCGGCGCGATCCTGCCGACCTACGACGCCGTGTTCCAATACAACAAGGCTCACAGCCGCGACGGCGTCGAGCCGATGCCGCTCATCGTTCCCGCGAACGAGCAAGGCGCGGGCTTCATGGCCGCCGGCTACGCGCGCGCAAGCGGGCGAGTGGGCGTCGTGCTGGTCACGTCCGGCCCCGGCGCGACGAACTGCGTGACGCCGGTGCGCGACTCCATGGCAGACTCGACGCCGATCGTCGTGATCTGCGGACAGGTGTCCACGGCAGCGATCGGCACCGACGCCTTCCAGGAGGCGCCCGTCACCGCGATCATGGGCTCGGTCGCGAAGCACGTGTTCCTCGTCACCGATCCGCTGCGGCTCGAAGCGACCGTGCGCACCGCGTTCGAGATCGCCCGCAGCGGCCGTCCCGGCCCCGTCGTGATCGACGTGCCGAAAGACGTGCAGAACTGGCAAGGCACCTTCTACGGCGAGGGCTCCTTGCCGATCCCGGGCTATCGCCAACGGCTCGCGAAAGTCGAGAGCAACGAGCTGTCGGACGAGACCTGCCGGCAGTTCTTCGCGATGCTCGCCGAGAGCAAGCGGCCGCTGATCTATGCGGGCGGCGGCGTCGTCAACGGCAACGCGAGCGCCGCGCTGCGCGCGTTCGTGCACGCGTACAAGATTCCGGTCGCGAGCACGTTGATGGGCTTGGGCGGCTTCGACACCAAGGAACCGCTGTCGCTGCACATGCTCGGCATGCACGGCTCCGCGAGCACCAACTACGCGGTCGACGACTGCGATCTCCTGATCACGCTCGGCGCGCGCTTCGACGACCGCGTTGCGGGCTCGCCGAAGAAGTTCGCGGCGAAGGCCAAGCGCGTGCTGCACTTCGACATCGATCCTTCCGAGATTCACAAGGTCAAGAAGGCCGATTGGTATCACGTCGGCTTGCTCGGCGACGCGCTCGACGCGCTCGTGGCATACGGACGCCGTACCGGGTTCAGCGGCGACTTCGGCACGTGGCACGCGGAGATCGCCGAGCTCAAGTCCACGTACCGCTTGAACTACGACCGCGCGAGCAAGCTGATCCAGCCGCAATACGTGATGGAGGAGATGAACCGCCTGACCAAGGGCGAGGCGATCATCACCACCGGCGTCGGCCAACATCAGATGTGGGCCGCGCAGTATTGCGACTTCCGCGAGCCGCGGCTCTGGATGACGTCGGGCAGCATGGGCACGATGGGCTTCGGCCTGCCGGCCGCGATCGGCGCGCACTTCGCGCGGCCGAACAAGCTCGTGATCGACGTCGACGGCGACGCGAGCATCCGCATGAACTTGGGCGAGCTCGAGACCGTCACCAGCTACAACCTGCCCATCAAGATCGTCGTGCTCAACAACTACGGCGACGGCATGGTCATGCAATGGCAGCGGCTGTTCTTCAAAGGCCGTTTGTCGGCCAGCGACAAGTCGCTGCGCAAGAAGGACTTCGTCAAGACCGCGCAGGCCGACGGTTTCGGCTACGCGAAGCGCCTCGACAAGAAAGATGACGTGCCGCGGGTGCTCGAAGAGTTCTTGAGCTACAAGGGCCCGGCGTTCCTCGACGTCATCATCGACCCCGAAGCCGGCGTCTATCCGATGGTGGGGCCGGGCCTCTCGTACTTCGAGATGATTACGGGCGACTTCATCCCGAACCGCTACAGCCCGGACAAGCCGCCCGAGCCGGGGCAGTCCGAGATGTTCTAGCCGCGATGCGCGCCGCGATCGCCGTGGTGCTGGCGCTCTCGGCGGCCGCGGCGATGGTGCTGCGAGCGGCTCCAGCCGCCGCCCAGAACGCGCGCTGCGATCGCGCCTGCCTCGAATCCCTCGCGGACCTCTACGTGGCGGCCGTGGTCGCGCACGACCCGTCTCGCCGCGCTCGCGGCGCGCCACGTCACGCTCGCCGACGGCCGTCGAGTCGGGGCCGGTGGTGCCGTGGACTTGGCAGATCGCGGAGGTCTTCAAGATCGTCGACGGCAAGATCGGCCCCGTCGAGTCGGTGCTGCATCCGGTGCCCTACGGCATGGGCTCGGGCTGGAGCACGTGGGAACAGACGCTCTCGAGCGACCCCCGCGAAAAATAGGGACATGTTGCATTTTCGGCGAGCCGCTTCGCGAATCATGGCGCGTCGTCGAAAATGCAACATGTCCCTATTTTTCGCTCACCGGTATCGCGTCTGCGTACTTCTCGGGAGAGAACCCGACTAGCATCTCGTCGCCGAGCGTGAGAACCGGCCGCTTGATCAGCGACGGCTGCTCGATCATCAGCGCGACGGCCTGGCGCTCGTCGAGCGTGGCCTTGCGCGCGTCGGGGAGCTTGCGAAAGGTCGTGCCGGCGCGGTTCAGCAGCGTCTGCCAGCCAACCGTACCGATCCAGCGCTCGAGCTGCACGCGATCGACACCCTCCGCCTTGTAATCGTGGAAGTCGTAGGCAACTCCGCGCGCGTCGAGCCACGCGCGTGCTTTCTTCATCGTGTCGCAATTCTTGATGCCGTAGAGCGCGATCCGCATGTGCGCCATCGTACGCGAGACGCATCGGCTCGTGGACTCCCGCACGGCCGGTCACTATTCTTGCCCGGCATGTGCGCACGATTCTTGATTCGTCCGAGGCCAGGCGACGATGGCTAAGCACGTGGTCATCTGGACGGGCGCGCGGCACGACGGCCGCCTCTGCGCGGCCGTCGGCGCCCTGGCGGGCGTTCGCGTAACGGGCGCGCGCGATCGCGCGGCTGCCCTCGCCGCCATCGCCGACGCCGACGCGCTCGTCGCAACGGTCGTGGGCTGGGGCGAGGATCTCGCGGCCGCGATCGCCCGCGCGCCGCGGCTCGCGTGGATGCAGGCATTGAACACGGGCATCGACAGCTTGGAGAAGCACGGCGTCCCCGCGCACCTCGCGATCAGCAACGTCGGGCCCGTGAACTCGACCAGCGTCGCGGAGCACGCGCTGCTGCTGCTGCTCGCCCTGCTCCGGCGCGCGACCGCGCTCGCGGCCGCGCAGGCACGTCACGACTGGGCGTTCGACGCCGTGCGGCCCGAGCTCTCGACACTCCGCGGCAAGCACGTCGCCATTCTCGGCTTCAGCTATATCGGCCGCGGCATCGCCGGCCTGTGCGCGGCGTGCGGCGCACGCGTTACCGGAATTGCGAAGACCGCGCGCGTGGACCCGAGCGGCACGGTCGTCGCAGCGGTGGCCAACCTGAGAGAGGTGCTCGCGACCGCGGACGCGCTGGTCGTCGCCGCGCCGCTCACCGCGGAGACCCGCGAGCTCGTGAACGCCGAGACGCTCGCCGCTCTGAAGCGCGGAGGGTTGATCGTCAACGTGTCACGAGGCGGCATCGTCGCGACGAGCGACCTGCTCGCCGCGCTCGACAGCGGCCAGGTGGGCGGCGCGGCCCTCGACGTGACGGATCCCGAGCCGCTGCCGCCCGACCATCCATTGTGGACGAAGCCGAACGTAGTCATCACACCGCACGTCGCCGGCATCGGCGGCGGCGAGCTCGTGCGCGCGGAGCTCGAAGCGCTCGTGGTCGACAACGTGCGGCGGTTCGTCGCGGGCGGCGAGCTGCAGCACGTAGTCAGGCGGCCTTCATCCTCCGCGCGGTGACGCACCCTCAGAGCTCGCCGGCCGGTCCGGCCTCGGCGAGCACGGCGCGCGTCGCTTCGATGAGCGCCGCGAGATCCGCAGGCTCGATGACGAGTGGCGGCATCAAGTACACGACGTCGGCGAACGGCCGCACGAACACACCGTGTCGTACGAAGCGCTGCCGCAGCGCATCGAGATTCGGCCGGCGCTCGAGCTGCACGACGCCTATCGCCCCCTTGACGCGGACGTCGGTGACGCCCCGCAGCGAGCGGCAGCCCTCCAAGCCCGCCGCCAACCCCGTCTCGATCGCGGCAACTTGCGCAAGCCGCGGCTCGCGCTCGAACAGATCGAGCGAGGCGTTCGCGGCCGCGCAGGCGAGCGCGTTGCCGGCGTAGGTGGGACCGTGCATCAGCGCGTGGCCGAAGTCGTCGGACAGGAACGCGTCGTAGACGTGCTTGGCCGCGACCGTCGCCGCGAGCGGCACCGTGCCGCCGGTGAGCGCCTTCGACACGGTCACGATGTCGGGAACGACGCCCGCTTGCTCGCACGCGAACAGCGTGCCGGTGCGGCCGAAGCCGGTCGCGATCTCGTCGGCGATCAGCAGCAGCCCGTAGCGCCGCGCGACCGCCGCGATCGTGGCGAGCGCGTCGGGCGAGTGGAACTTCATGCCGCCCGCCGCCTGCACCAGTGGCTCGACGATGACGGCCGTGAGCTCGCGCGCATGCGCCGCGACGCGCCGCTCGAAGTCGGCCGCGAGCCGCCGATCGCGCGGCACCGGCAGCACGAGCTGCTCCGGCAGCACGCCGCCGAAGAGATGGTGCATGCCTTCTTCCGGATCGCAGACCGACATCGCCGCGAACGTATCGCCGTGATACGCGTGCTCGAAGCAGACGAATCGCGCCCGCGCGAAGTCACCCTGGTTGATTCGGAATTGCAGCGCCATCTTCATCGCGACTTCGACGGCCACCGAGCCCGACTCGGAGAAGAACACGTGCTCGAGCCCGCCCGGGAGCTGTGCAGCGAGCCGCTTTGCGAGCGTCGTCGCCTGCTCGTGAACGAGCCCGCCGAGCATCACGTGCGGCATGCGCTCGAGCTGCGCCGCGACGGCGGCGCGAATGTGCGGATGGTTGTAGCCGTGACACGCGGTCCACCAGGACGCGACGCCGTCGATCAACGAGCGACCGTCCGCGAGCACGAGGCGCACGCCCTCGGTGCGCTCGACGACGAGCGGCGGCGGCACGGTCTGCATCTGGCTGTACGGCAGCCACAAGTGCGGCGAGGTCATGCGGCAATACTACGTCAAGCGCCGCGACCGCCGGCTATACTGGCCACTCCGGAGAGCATCACGGCGCCGAATGAAAAAGCTCAGCTGCTTCAAGGCATACGACGTTCGGGGCCGCGTGCCCGAGGACCTCGACGAGGACATCGCGTACCGCATCGGTCGCGGCTACGCGGCGTTCGTCAAGCCGCGCACCGTCGCCGTCGGCCGCGACATCCGCGCGTCGAGCCCGGCGCTCACGGCGGCGCTGACCAAGGGCCTCACGGACTCCGGCGTCGACGTGCTCGACATCGGCGTAGGCGGCACCGAGCTCGTCTACTTCGCCACGTTCAGCGAGAAGCTCGACGGCGGCATCATGGTAACCGCGAGCCACAATCCGCCGAACTACAACGGCATGAAGATGGTGCGCGAGGAGTCGCGGCCGCTCAGCGCCGACACCGGCCTGCTCGACATCCGCGCGCTCGCCGAACGCAACGGCGCCGCGCCCGCCGCGTCGCGCGGCAAAGTACGGTCGCTCGACATCAAGCCGAAGTACATCGAGCACCTCCTGTCGTACGTCGACCGCAAGGCGCTCGCGCCGCTCAAGATCGTGATCAACGCCGGCAACGGCGGCGCCGGCCCGATCGTCGACCTGCTCGAGCCGCACTTGCCGTTCCGTTTCGTGAAGCTGTTCCACGAGCCCGACGGCACGTTCCCGAACGGCGTGCCGAATCCCATGATCGAGGAGAACCGGCACGTCACGATCGAGCGCATTCGCAACGAGAAGGCGGATCTCGGCATCGCCTGGGACGGCGACTACGATCGCTGCTTCTTCTTCGACGAAAACGGCCAATTCATCGAGGGTTACTACATCGTCGGACTGCTCGCGCAGACGTTCCTCGCCAAGTTCAAGGGCGCGCGCATCGTGCACGACCCGCGGCTCACGTGGAGCACGCTCGACATCGTCGCGACGCACGGCGGCAAGGCCGTGCAAAGCAAGTCCGGCCACGCGTTCATCAAGCAGACGATGCGCGAGGCGGACGCCGTGTACGGCGGCGAGATGAGCGCGCATCACTATTTCCGCGACTTCTCCTACGCGGACAGCGGCATGATCCCGTGGCTCCTAATCGCGGAGATCATGAGCAAGCAGAAGTCGTCGCTCGCCAAGCTCGTCGGCGAGCGCATGGCCAAGTTCCCCGCCAGCGGAGAGATCAATCGCAAGGTCAAGGATGCGCCGGCGTTGCTCAAGCTGGCGGAGGCTCGCTACGCGAAGGGGGCGGTGTCGGTCGAGCACGTCGACGGGGTCAGCGTCGAGCTCGAGAACTGGCGCTTCAACCTGCGCGCGTCGAATACCGAGCCGTTGCTGCGGCTCAACGTGGAGAGCCGCGGCGACGCCGCGCTCATGAAGGCAAGGACCGCCGAGCTCCTCGACATGCTCGGGGGCGAGCCGGGCTAGCGCAGCGATGGCGCGGCGGCGAGCGCAAAGCGACCAACGACCGGACCACCGGTCGCTCGTCGCGGCGCTCGAGCGACCCGAATGCTACGGCCCCGGCGTTCACGAGGTCCGCCTCGTCGAGACGCACATCTCGTGGGTCTTCCTCACGGGCAAGCGCGCCTACAAGGTCAAGAAGCCCGTCAAGCTGCCGTTCGTCGACTTCAGCACTCTCGAGCTCCGCAAGCGGTTCTGCGACGAAGAGCTGCGCCTCAATCGGCGTCTCGCGGGAGAGCTCTATCTCGGGGTGGTGCCGATCGGCGGGTCGCCGGACGCGCCGCGGGTCGGCGCGACGCCCGCGTTCGAGTACGCGATCGAGATGCGCCAGTTTCCCGACGACGCGCGCCTCGACCGACAACTCGAGGCGGGATCGTTGCCGACGGAGGCGCTGCTCGAGTTCGCGGACACGCTCGCGCAATTCCACGGGGAGCTGCCCGCGATTCGGCCGCCGGCCGATGCGGCGGCCGCGACGCTCCGCAGCGCGGCGACAAATCTCGACGAGCTCGAGCCCTATCTCGTAGGCGAGCTCGCAAACGAGCGGCAACGAATCGCGGCGCTGCGCGACTGGACGAAGTGCGAAGGCGAAGCGATCCGTCCGGCGCTCGAGAGCCGCGCGGCGCATGGCGCGCACCGCGAGTGCCACGGTGATCTACATCTCGAGAATCTGTTGCTGACGGACGGGCGCGTCGTCGCGTTCGACGCGCTCGAGTTCGATCGCAAGCTGCGCGAGATCGACGTCGCAAGCGAGACCAGCTTCCTCGCGATGGACCTGCTCGCGCACGAACGCGCCGACTTGGCCTATGCGTTCCTCACGCGTTACCTCGAAGCGGGCGGCGACTACGCCGGTCTCGCGGTGCAGCGTTACTATCTCGTCTACCGAGCGCTCATCCGCGCCAAGGTCCGCGCGCTCAAAGTCGCACAGCGGCACGCGGAGCGCGGCCGCGAAGCGCCGGCGCGGTACTTGGCCCTGGCATCGGAGCTCATCGCGCCCGGCTCACCATTGCTCATCGTAACCCACGGCCTCTCCGGCAGCGGCAAAACCCACGTGACGGGCGAGCTCGTCTTGCGGCTGCCCGCGCTGCGCGTCCGATCGGATCTCGAGCGCAAACGCCTGCTCGGCCTCGCGGCCGACGCCCGGACCGCCTCGCCGGTGGGCGGCGGCAGCTACGGCGAGCGCTCGACGGAGCGCACCTACGAGCGGCTCGCCGAGGTAGCCGGCCCCGCGCTCGCGCACGGCTTCGACCTGATCGTGGACGGCACCTTTCTCCGGCGGACGGAGCGCGAGTCGTTTCGTGGGCTCGCGGCACGCGCAGGCGCTCGCTTCGCGATCCTCGACTGCGTCGCGCCCGAGGCCGAGCTCCGCCGCCGGATCGGGGCGCGCGCAGCCCGGGGCCGCGACGCCTCGGAGGCCACCGGCGCCGTGCTCGACTGGCAGCTCGAGAACCAAGAACCGCTCGACGCCGGCGAGCTCGCGGAGGCGGTACGCGTGGACACCACGGCCGACGTCGACTATGGCGGGCTCGCCGCCCGTCTCGCTCGCCGCTGATCCCCCTAAAACGGGGACTTGGCACGGAGCTTGAAAGGAGTTGGGCTACCCCAAGATACCCGCCATCGCCACTTTTTGCGCAGCCCCACGATGAACGAAGAAACCCGCAGTCCGCAGAACGAGGCCCCGGAGACGTCGTCGGTGAGTCTTCCCGAGGACGTGCTCCTGGTCGTGCCGGTCCGCAACGTCGTCATGTTCCCCGGCCAGGTCACGCAAGTGGCGCTCGGTCGCGACATCTCGATGCGGGCGGCGCAGGAAGCCGTGCAGCACGGCCACAAGCTCGGCATCGTGCTGCAGCGGGACCCGAGCGTCGACGAGCCCGGCCCCGACGACCTCTACAAGATCGGTACGACGGTGACCGTCGTCCGCTACCTCAAGGCTCCGAACGGCATGCATCACCTGATCTGCCAGGGCGAGCAGCGTTTTCGCGTCGTCGACTACCTGAACGGCCTACCGTTCCTCGCGGCGCGCTTCGATTTGATCGCCGACCAGCCGTCGCACGATCCGGGCGTCGAGGCGCGCGCCACCCTGCTCAAGCAGAAGGAGATCGAAGCGATCGAGCTGCTGCCGCAGGTGCCGCCCGAGCTCGCCCCGCAGCTCCAGGCGCTCGAGTCGCCGGGCGCACTCGCGGACATGGTCGCGGGCTTGATCGACATCAAGCCCTCGGAGAAGCAGGCCGTGCTCGAGGCGCTCAAGGTCCGCGACCGGCTCGACGCCGTCATCGAGCACCTCACGCACAGGGTCGAGGTGCTGAAGATCACGCGTGAGATCGGCGAGCAAACCCAGGGCAAGATCGACGAGCGGCAGCGCGAGTACCTGCTGCGCGAGCAGTTGAAGACGATCAAGAAGGAGCTCGGCGAGGACGAGACGCAGGACGAGCTCGACGAGCTGCGCGAGCAGATCGCGAAGGGCGAGATGCCCGAGGAAGTCCAGCAGCAGGCGAAGAAGGAGCTGCGGCGCCTCGAGAACATGCCGGAGGCCTCCACCGAGAATTCGATGGTGCGCACGTACCTCGACTGGATCGTGGCGCTGCCGTGGTCGAAGCTCGACGAGGAGAACATCGACATCGCGAAGGCGCGCGAGATCCTGGACGCCGACCACTACGGCCTGGCGAAGGTCAAGCGCCGGATTCTCGAGTACCTCGCGGTGCGCAAGCTCAATTCGTCCGGCCGCAGCCCGATTCTCTGCTTCGTCGGCCCGCCCGGCGTCGGCAAGACGTCGCTCGGCCAGAGCATCGCGCGCGCGCTCGGGCTCAAGTTCGTCCGTTCGAGCTTGGGCGGCGTACACGACGAGGCCGAGATCCGCGGCCACCGGCGCACGTACATCGGCTCGATGCCGGGCAACATCATCCAGAGCCTGCGCAAGGCCGGCACGCGCAATCCGGTGTTCATGCTCGACGAGATGGACAAGCTCGGCGTCGGCTTCCACGGCGACCCGTCGTCCGCGCTGCTCGAGGTGCTCGATCCGGAGCAGAACTCGACGTTCCGCGATCACTATCTCGACTTGCCGTTCGACTTGAGCAAGGTGCTGTTCGTCGGCACGGCGAACGTGCTCGAGAACATCCCCGGGCCGCTGCGCGACCGCATGGAGATCATCGAGCTCCCCGGGTACACGCAGGAGGAGAAGCTCGCGATCGCGACCAAGTACCTCGTGCAGCGCCAGCTCACGGCAAATGGCCTGCGGGAGTCGCAGGTCACGGTATCCGAGGCCGCGATCGCAGAGGTGATCGACGGGTACACGCGCGAGGCGGGCGTCCGCAACCTCGAGCGCGGGATCGGCGCGCTGCTGCGTCACGCCGCGATGCGGATCGCCGAAGGCACGGCCGACAACGTCGCAATCGACGCGGGCGACGTGGCGGCGATCCTGGGCGCGCGCAGATTCGAGAACGAGGTCAAGCAGCGGACGAGCGTGCCAGGCGTGGCCACCGGCCTCGCGTGGACACCGGTGGGCGGCGACATCCTGTTCATCGAGGCGAGCCTCGTGCCGGGCAAAGGTCAGCTGATCCTCACGGGCCAGCTCGGCGAAGTCATGAAGGAGAGCGCGCAGGCCGCGGTGAGCCTCGCAAAGATGCGGCTGGACAAGCTCGGCGCCGAACGCTCGGCGCTCGAGACGAACGACCTGCACATCCACATCCCGGCGGGCGCGATCCCGAAGGACGGGCCGAGCGCCGGCGTCGCGATGTTCCTCGCGGTCGCGTCGCTGCTCTCGGGCCGCACGGTGCGGCCGGACATCGCGATGACGGGCGAGATCAGCCTCCGCGGGCTCGTGCTGCCGATCGGCGGCGTCAAGGAGAAGACGCTGGCGGCGCTGCGTGCCGGTATCGACACGGTGATGCTGCCGGAGCGGAACAGGAAGGATCTCGAGGAGATCCCCGAAACCGCGCGCAAGCAGCTCAAGTTCGTCTGGCTCGAGAACATCGACGACGCGTTGAATGCCGCGCTCGAGACGCGGGGCCGCGCGGCGCAAGCCAAAGGCGGCGGCAAGGTCGCGGCAGTGTAGGCGCGGCCCGCGCTGCGGGCGCCTGCGCGCTTGGCCCGCGGCGCGGATGACTTTACGATGCGCCCGGGGGACCACTCCGGGGGACAATCGTGACCAACGATGCGCGGAATCCGTACGAACCGCCGCGCGCGCCGCTCGAGGTAGCAGCCACGATCCGCCAGGGAGGCTCGGTCGAAGACGCCTTGGCCGGCCGCTACGACTTCACGGCCGGGGAAGTCATGAGCGAGGCCTGGGACCTCGTGAACGGCTTCAAGGCCCCGTTCTGGGTGGCGGCGCTCATCATCGGCGCCCTGTTCGTCGCGCTGCAGCTCGTCTGGGGCGAGATCGTCTCCCCCTGGCTGCTCGGTCCGCAGCCGCTCGAGGTCGTCGAGTCGTTCGCGAGCAGCCTCGTCGACGCGCTGATGGCGCCGCTCTTCGTCGGCCTCACCGCGATGGCGGTGAGGCGGGCGTCGGGCCTGCCGGTGTCGGCGCCGATGGCGTTCATCTATCTCAACAAAGCGTCCGTGATGATCGCGGCCGCGATACTGACCACGCTCTTCACCTACGCCGGTCTCGTGCTTCTGATCCTTCCGGGCATCTACTTGAGCATCGCTTACACGATGACGATGCCGCTGCTCGCGTTTTACGACGTGCGCCCCTGGGCCGCGATGGAGGCGTCGCGCAAGGCGATCACGCACAAGTGGTTCAGCGTCTTCGGCCTGTTGCTGCTCGCGGGCGTGCTCACGGGCCTGTCGGCGGCAGCGTTCTTGATTCCGCTGATCTGGACCCTCCCTTGGATGGTCCTCGTGATCGGCGTGCTCTATCGCAAGATGTTCGGAGCGCCCTTCCGGTCGTAGCGTTGTTCCTCGCCGCTCACCGGGGCTGTCACGTCTTGCTGCCGACGTTCGCGGCGACCACCGCGTCGGCGGCCTCGCTCGCGGGACTGCGCCAACGCGCGAGCAGCGGTGCCGCCGCGAGCCCGGCGAGCGTCAGAGTCCAGACGATGATGGCGCCGGTCGGCAAGTCGAAGTACGCCGACAGCAGCAGACCGGCGAGATACCCGGCGAAGCCGATCGCGTAGCCCGCGGCGAGCCGGTGAGAGCGCAAGCGCCGTGTCGCGAGCGCGGGCACCATGAGGCTCGCGAACACGAGGTACACGCCCACGAGCTGCACCGACGCGGTAACGCTGATCGCAAACAGCAAGTAGAAGCCCGCGCGGCCGAGCTTGCGCATCACGATTCGCCACGTGCCGAGCACGAGCGCCGCGAGCACCGCGGCCGGGGCGAGCGTGTGCACGTCCGCCCAGAGGATCTGCCCGACGAGCAGGTCGCGCAATTCCTCGCCGCCGCGCGGATCGTTCGCGAGCAGCAGGATGCCGCCGGTCGCCGCGAGCACGAACGACACGCCGATGATCGCCTCCTGCACCTGGCCGAAACGCCGGTCGGTCCACGACAACAACAGGCCGCCGAGCAGCGCGGCGGCGAACGCCGCGACTTGCGCGGCGACGCCGTGACCCTCGAACCCGAAGCCGTGCGCCGCGATCACGCCGAGCCCGGCCATCTGCGCCACGGCCAAGTCGATGAAGATGATGCCGCGGCGCAAGACCTCTTGACCGAGCGGCACGTGTGTGGCGAGCACGAGCACTCCGGCGAGGAGCGCAGGGCCGACGATGCTCAAGCCGGTCGTGTCGAAAGTCATCGGCGTGCCTCCGTGAGCGTCTTCACCATCACGTCGAACATGCCGAACAGGTCGTCGGCGCCCGGCACGCTGCCGACGGTGTGGGGCAGAACGACGTCGGGTATCGACGTTCTCGCGGCGAGCCAGTCCGAGGCTTTGCCGTCCTCGTACACCGAGCGGATGATCACGGCGACGTCCTTGCCCTTCAGCAGGTCGAGCAACTCGGCGAGATGGGCGGCGCTCGGCGGCAATCCCGGTTTCGGCTCGAGGTTACCGACCTCCGTGAGCCCCGCCCAGCTCTCGAGGTACACCCAACCCTTGTGGTGTGTCACGACTTGCTTGCCTCGCACCGGCTCGATCGCTGCGCTCCACCGCTCGACAGCGGCTTGCCAGCGCATAGCGAAATCCGCCGAGCGCGCGCGGTAGGTCGCGGCGTTGGGCGGATCGAGCATGGCGAGCCGCTCGGCGAGCGCGGCGGCCACTTTGCCGATGTTGCGCGGATCCGTTTGGATGTGCGGATTGCCGTACGGATGCACGTCGCCGAGCGAGCGGTCGACGCTCGACGGCTTGTCGAGGAGCTCGACGTAGTCGGCCGCGACGAGCGAGCCCGGCTGCCCCGGTTGCACGGCGGCGTTGCCGGCCTGGCGCAGCAGCAGCGGCAGCCAACCGACCTCCAAGTCCGCCCCGGTGCAGACCACGAGCGCGGCGCGGCGCACCTTCGCGATGAGGCTCGGCCGGGCTTGGATGTAGTGCGGGTCCTGCTGCGGCGTGGTGGCCGACTCGGCGTTCACGAGGGTGCCCCCGAGCTCGGTCGCGAGCGCCGCCCACTCGGGCTCGCAGGTGAAGACTTCCAATGCCGCGTGCGCGGGCCGCGTCGCCGTGACGAGCACGGCGATGGTCACGATCAACAGGCTCTTCATATGTTGCTCCGTTAGAACCGATGGGCGCCGTGCGCACCGAGGCTCATGATGTATTGCAAGACGACCTGGTCGTCCGTCTCCGGGCCGGAGTCGTCGCGGTTCAGCTGCAGGCGCACGCGGCTGAACTCGCTGTTCGAGAAGTCCGCCATCGCGCTCACGCGGCTCGGCCGGTGGCTCGCGACGAGCGGCGTCGGCGCCATCACGCCGACGGCGTTGCTCGCATCGAGCCGGTCGAAACGCGCGCCGACGCGCCAGCGCGGGCGAAACTGATAGACGCCCTGCACGTAGTAGCCGTCCTGCGTTCCGCTATACCGCCCGATCTCGTCGCCTGCCGCGAGCGTGCTGACGGCGAGGTCGCCGTCCTCGCTCGGGTGCAGATACTCCGCTTGGACTACGTAGTAGCGTTCGCGCGGATTGCCGTTCTTCGCCCACTTCCAGACGAAGTCGGCGATCGTGACGTCGCTCGAGCCCGTGAAAGCGGCGCTGCCACCGTCGAACACGGACCTCCGCTCGTTCGCATCGGCGGAGAGCCGCGCGGCGCCGGCGCGCCAGCTGCTCTCCGTGCCGACGTCGCCGCCCACGTGAACGAACAACGTCGACGCCCCCCTGCCGTCGCTCGCGGCGCCATCCGACGCCGGGAACGAGTCGCCGCGCATGAGCTCCCCGCCGACCTCGACGAACAATGTCGTCGGCGCAACCCAGCGCAGCTGCAGGCCCGTGTCGGCATAGGCCGTGTTCAACATCGCGACGTACGCGAGCGGCGCGTCGTTGAAGTCCCACGCGTGCGCGTGGATCGGATTCAGATAGCCGACGTCCGACAAGAATTTGCCCGCCTTGATCTTCAGGCCCTTCGGCAGACTCAGCGTCTCGACGTATGCCTCCTCGAGCGCGACCGACGTCTCGCCGTCCGTCTGCTCGAGCGACGCGGTCATCGAGCCGTAGTACTTGTCGTCGACGTTCGCGCTCACCGCGAGCTCGGTCTCGTCGAGCGACAGTCCCTCGGCCGGCAGCCCGGCCTCCTCGTCCAGCAAGAACCCAGGCAGTTGAAAGTCGGCGGGGTTGCGCGAATAGCTCGCGTAGTGTCCGTCCAGAATCAGGCTGATCGCCGGATTGAATGCGTTGCCGCTGACCTGCTGCGCAAACGCAGTGTCGCCAATCGGAACGAAGAACAGCGCGGCCAACGCCGCGCGCTTGTTGAGTTGCATGGCACCCTCGTCACCTAGAACCGTTGTCTCGCAGGCGAGGCCTGCGGCCGGAATCAGGATCGGAGGTGCTGGGGCGGTGCGCGCGACCGGTAGGAGAGGACGAGAATGAACGGCGCGGCGCGCTCGACGATGTGCGAGACCGCCGGCGCGGGCGTCGGCGGCGCGATCGCGCGGATCGGCTCCACGATCGGCCCGCCCGAGTGGTCCGCCGCCGCGCAGAGCGCACAGGCCACGTCGTGTCCGGCGCTCGCGTGATCGATGCGATGGACGATGAGCAGCGCCTGGGCGACGAACAGCCAAGCGAACAGCGCGACAATGGGAACGCGATGCTTGCGGGAACGGAATCCCGCCAGCCACGATCTCGCTCTTCCCTTCGCTCCGGCCATCTCGCTCGCGAAAAATCGACCTTCGGCGCCCCCAAGGCTAACAGATCGGCCCGCCGACACCCATACGCTTTTCGGCCCGATCGACCGCGATTGGAGCCCGGCCCGGGTGTGTCTTACTGTGGCCGTTGGCGTCTCGTGGTGGCGGCGGCCGCGCCTCGAAGGGGGTGTTCCCGAGACACGCCGGAAGAGCATCCCTGCGGCTCCGCGCCGCACATCCCTGTGCGGCGAGGGTCTCGGGAACACCCCCTTCGAGGCACGGCCGCCGCCGTTGCGCCCATCGCAGCGGCCACAGTAAGACACACCCGGACCGGGCTCCAATCGCAAAGAGTGCTTGGCTCGGCCAGAATGGCGCCGATGCGAGCGCCAGATTCCGCCCCCGCGAGCGACGAGACCGCGGTTCGCGACGCCCACGCGTCGCTCGACGACGTGGCGCGCGCGCGGCTCGCGGCGCTCGAGCGGCGCAGCCTGCGGCGCCGGCTCGTCACGACCGACCGCACCGACGCCGTGCGCGCCGGCCGGGACGGCGTCGAGCTCGTCTCGTTCTCGTGCAACGACTACCTCGGTCTGTCACACCATCCCGACGTCGTCGCCGCGAGCATCGAGGCCACGCGCCGTTACGGCGCCGGGGCCGGATCCGCGCGGCTCGTCAACGGCAATCACCCGCTGTACGCCGAGCTCGAGCGCAAGCTCGCGGCGCTCAAGGGCACGGCCGACGCGATCGTGTTCGGCAGCGGCTATCTCGCGAGCGTCGGCACGATCCCGGCGCTCGCCGGTGCGGCCGACCTGATCGTGCTCGACGAGCTCTCGCACAGTTGTCTGCTCGCGGGCGCCGAGCTCGCGCGGAGCCGCGTGCTGCCATTCCGGCACAACGACGCGGCGCATGCGGCCGAGCTGCTCGCCGCGCACCGCTCGGAGCATCGGCACTGCCTGCTCGTCACCGAAGGCGTGTTCAGCATGGAAGGCGATCTCGCGCCGTTGTCCGCGCTCGCCGCGCTCGCGGCGCGCCACGACGCGTGGCTCATGACCGACGACGCGCACGGGCTCGGCGTCGTCGGCGACGGCCGCGGCTCGACGTTCGCGGCCGGCCTCGACGCCGCGACGGTGCCGCTGCAGATGGGCACGCTGTCGAAGGCGGCGGGCAGCTACGGCGGCTATCTCTGCGCGAGCGAGACCGTCGTCGAGCTGCTGCGCAATCGCGCGCGCAGCTTCGTCTACTCGACGGGCTTGCCGCCCGGCGCGGTCGCAGGTGCGAGCCGCGCGCTCGGCCTCATCGCCGCGGACCGCGAGCTCGTGCGCCGGCCGCTCGCGCGCGCGCTCGTCTTCACCGCCGAGCTCAGCCTGCCGCCCGCGACGAGCCCGATCGTCGCGGTTACGCTCGGCGGCGCCGAGCGCGCGTTGCACGCGAGCGAGCGGCTGCGCGACGCCGGATTCCTCGTCGCGGCGATCCGGCCGCCGACGGTGCCGCCCGGCACGTCGCGGCTGCGGTTCACGTTCTCGGCCGAGCACACGGAAGAGCAGGTGCACGCGCTCGCAGTCGCGGTCGCGCCGCTGCTGCGCGCGTGCTGACGCCACAGTCCCGATGACGACCCTCCCGTGACGACCTTGTTCGTGACCGGCTCGGGCACCGACGTCGGCAAGACCTTCGTCGCGGCGCAGCTGCTTCGCGAGCTGCGCGCGGCCGGCTATCGCACGCGCGCGCTCAAGCCGGTGGCGACGGGCTTCGACGCCGCGCGCCCCGAGGAGAGCGACGGCGGCCGGTTATTGCTCGCGCAGGGCCAGCCCGCCGCGCTCGCCACGGTCGAGGACATCACGCCGTGGCGTTTCGCGGCGCCGCTCTCGCCCGACATGGCTGCCGCGCGCGCGGGCCTGAGCATCTCGTTTCCCGAGTTGCTCGAGTTCTGCCGCGCGCCGAGCGCGGCGGACGTCACGCTGATCGAAGGAATCGGCGGCCCGATGGTGCCGCTCGACGACGAGCACACGGTGCTCGACTGGATCGAGGCGCTGCGCGCGCCCGTGCTACTCGTGGTCGGCAGCTATCTCGGCACTCTGAGCCACACGCTGACGGCCGCCGCCGTGCTGCGCGAGCGCGGCTGCGAGCTTGCGGCGGTGATCGTCAGCGAGTCGCGAGAGCAGCCGGTCGAGCTCGCCGAGACGGCCGCCACCCTCGCGAAATTCGTGCGGCCGACGCCGGTTGCCACACTGCCGCGCGCTTCGCCCGACGCTCGTGCGGCCGCGTTGCTGCCGCTGCTCGCACGCTATCTGCCGCGCTCACGCGGCACCGTCTCAACGCACGAGAAAGAGTAACGCGGCGCCGAACACGATCCGGTACCACGCGAACGGCGTGAAACGGTGCGCGCGAATGTAGATCAGTAGCCATTTGACCGACGCGAACGCCACGAGGGCCGACGCCGCGAACGCGAGACCGAGCCCGCCCCAGTCCTCTCCCTGCACGCCCGTGGTCCGCAGCAGCTTTAGCAGCTCGTAGCCCGCGGCGGCGAACATGGTTGGAATGCCGACGATGAACGCGAACTCGGCCGCGGCCGGCCGCGACGTCATGCCCGCGAGCATCGCCGCGAAAATCGCTGCGGCCGACCGCGACGTGCCCGGGAACACCGCCGCGACGACCTGAGCCACGCCGACCCAAGCCGCGACGCTCCAGGTTACGCGCTCGTTCTGCGCCGCGTCCGCGAGCCGCCACTCGACGACGAGAATCAGAACTCCGCCCGCGACCAGCGCCCACGCGACCGGCGCGACGGTCTCCGGCAGCTCGACGCCGAGCTGCTTTGCGGCGAGCCCGCCGACGGCCGTGATGGCGAACGACGCGACGAGCTTCACGAGGTAGTCGCGATTCTCAGGACGACCGAAGCGCAGCGACAACTCGAGCAGCCGCTGCCAATAGACGACCACCACGCCCAAGATCGCGCCGGCTTGGATCACGACGTTGAAGAGCTCCGACCGGTGGCCAAGCCAGTGCTGGGCGATCAGCAGGTGGCCGGTGCTCGAGACCGGCAGGAACTCGGTGATGCCTTCGATGATGCCGAGCAGGAGGTTCTCGAGCGTGTCGGGCATGAGGCGAAGAGTGCTCGGCGTTTGGGTCCGCCATTCTGCGCGATGAGCGTGTTTCTTGAAACCCTACGACTCTTCCGCGCCTCGCGATGCGATCCGCCGAGATTCGCGGCCGGAGACCGACGCCTTGCTCCTCGGCGCGCGATCTCCGGCCGCCCTGGACCGCCCGGGGGAGGACGGCGGCTCAGTGCTGCGTAGCTCAGTGCTGGGTCTCGTGCGCGACGCGGCCGGCGTCGCCCATGTCGACGACGTCGAGCCGCACGCGCCGCTCGAGCGCCATCCCATCGGCGTCCGTTGCCGTGGCCGTCTGCTCGCCCTCGGCGGTCACGACGATGCGTTCGGCCGGCATGCCGCCGCGGATCAGCGCGTCGCGGACCGCCGTTGCACGCGTGACGGACAATTGCGCGTTGTAGCTCTCGGTGCCGCGGGCATCCGCGAAGCCCTCGAGACGGATCACGGTGCCGTCGAGCGGCGCCATCATCCCGCCGAGCTTCGCGAGACGGTCCGCCGTGGCGCCGTCGAGCGTCGCGTCCTCCGTGCGAAACAGCACCTCCATCGACAGGGCCTGCTGCAGATCCTCGCGATGCGCGCTGCGCTCGCTCGCGAGCTGCGCGCTCACGGTCTCGACTTCGCGCTGGCTGCGGCCGGCGCGGCGCTCGGCCGTGTCGGCGGTGATCTGCGCGCCGGTGGCGCGCTGTTCTGCCGCGACGCGCTCGGCCTTCACGTGATGGAACCGGTCGCCGAAAAAGCCGCCGAACGCGGCGCCCAAGATCAGGCCCACGGGACCGCCGGCGAGCGCGCCGATCGCGGCGCCGCTCCCCAAGCCGATCGATTCCTCTTTGTTCGTGCCGTCTTTGTGCGCACGACCCTTCTCCGCGGTCCAACCGGTACCCGTGATCATCAGGCTCCCGATCAACAGTGCAATGAGTTTCTTCTGCATGGCTCGCTCCTCGAAGCGTGAGTGATTGACACGCTCGCTATTGCAGCGAACCGGGCTGACGGGGGGCTGATCAAAAACGACCGAGACGCTCCGGATCCTGACGAATTCTGACGGGCAGCGGCGATCGGCGCCGACGGCGCGGTGCCAGAATCCACCGCGTTACATATCTTGTAACGCCCCATGACACGCAACGCCGCAATTTCCTGCCATTCCCGCGGGCCGGGTGGTGGCACGGGTCGTGCAACACCTTCAGGGTAGGATCGACGCAGGTCGCCCCGATGATGTTGATGGAGCTCATGCTCACGCCGAAGCAACCCGCTCTCGGGAGCGGGGCGGTCGCGCCGGCCGGGGGCGCCTCGCAGCGCGCCGGCCGAGTCATCGCCTGCGGCGTGCTGCTGTCGTCGACGCTCCTCGCCGGTTGGACGCCCGACGCGCAGGCCGCGCGGACGCGCGCGCCGTCGACGACGCCGCAGCGCGCGGAAGCCGCGGGCGGCAATCCGCCGTCCTACGACGTGTTCGGTAAGCGCTACCGCGTGCTTGCGTCGAGCAACGGCTATCGCGAGAGCGGCGTCGCGTCATGGTACGGCCATCCCTTTGACGGCCGCCCAACCTCGAGCGGTGAAATGTACGACATGCACGAGATGACGGCGGCTCACCGCACGCTGCCGATTCCGACCTGGGTCGAGGTTACGAACTTGACCAACGGCAAGCGCATCGTCGTCAAAGTGAACGATCGCGGGCCGTTCGTCGGGAAGCGAGTGATCGACCTGTCCTACGCGGCGGCGACGGCGCTCGACATGGTCCAAGATGGCACGGCGCGTGTCGAAGTTCGCGCGCTCTCCGGGCCGCCGCCACCGGAAACGACGGCGGGCCGTCGGGACGACCGGGCTCGGACTACGACTTCGCCGAAGCCCGCCGGCGGGCCCGAACCCACGCCATCGAAATCTCCACCCGACTCGTCACGGCGCGCGGCCGATGGCGGAAGTGTCGCGAGCGCGGGGGCTCGCTCCCAACCGCCCGCCAAGCGGCAGAGAATCGCGGAGCCGGAAAGACCTGCGGAGCGAGAAAGACCCGCGGAGCAAGCAAGACTATTCGCGGAAGCCGGCAAGTTCACGAAACGCGACGACGCGGTCCAGCTCGTGGACAACCTGAAGGCGCAAGGGGTCGTGAACGCGTTCGTCGTAACCGAAGACGGCCGCCGCAGATCGTCGCATCGGGTGCGGGTCGGGCCACTGCCCGACGCGGCGGAGGTCGAAAGCATGAACGACTGGCTGCGCCGGCTCGGCGCCAAGCATTCGCGCAGCGTCGCCATGCGTTAGCTATTCTCGCGGCGCGGCCGCGGCGCTAGTTGCGGTCGCGGCGGCGCTCGGCACGCCCGTAGACCGGCAGCGCGACGAACGTGCCGCCGTTGCGCTGGCAGAGCACGCGCATTAGCGTCGCATAGTCCGTCGAGCTGTAGAGCTCGCCGGTCGCGGTGTAGATCGTCGGAAACGCGACGCCGTGGATCCGCACGCGCCGCCCGCCCGTATCGTTCGCGTGATTCAGGCGGTCGACCTCGCGAACTACGGAGTTGATCGAGCCGGTGCCCGTGGCGAAGTCGTCGCTGTAGACGTACAGCGAAATCTTCTTGTTCGGGTCGTAGTACGTCCGGATCGCCTCGATGATGCCCTCGCGCGGATTCGAGTTCGAGAACGGGTCCCAGTGGCGCAGCGTGTCGATGATGGTTTTCCGCTGCGTCGGACTGTCGGGAATCCACTCGCCGCGGTAGCTCTTGAACATGTACTCGCCTTCGTCATTGAGCACTTGAATGCCCTTGACGTTCGGATACACCTCGAGCGTCTCGCGCACCTGCTCGAGCATCTGGTCCCACCCGAACTGCTGCATGCTGCCGGATGTGTCGATCAGGAACACGATGTACTCGCTGTCGACGGGGATGCCGCCGACCTTGTACTCGTCGGGTGCGGGCTTGTAGTTCGCGAGCAGACGCTTCTGCTCGTCAGTGAGGCTCTGCTGCGCCTTCGCGAGGCGATCGTGCGACTCGGTCGAGACTGCCGCCTCGCCCTCCGCCTTGAGCGCCTCGGACCGCACCCGCGCGAGCAGCTTCTCGAGATCCTCCACCTTGAGCTTCGCGAGGTCGACGTCGGAGATCGTGGTGTTGCGGTCGCGCTGCACGAGCTCGGTCTCGCCCAGGATGTCGTTGAGCTCCTGCTCGTAGGCGGCGATCACGCCGGCGAGATTCTGCTTGCCCTCCTCGAGGCGGTGCGGCTGGTCGTGGCGGCTCATGACGAGCAGCAGAATGATCGAGCCGAACCCGCAGCAGATGCTGTCGAGGAACGACATGGAGAGCTGCTCCATCTCGCGGCGGCGGCGTCTCATGGCCAGTCGTCGGCCGGAGCGAGCATCGACCCTCCCGTGTGCAGCGCGAGCAGCCAAAAGGCGGGAGCCGCTTTCGGATCGCCCTCCATCGCGAACAGGATCGTGTTCACCGGCACGCCGACGGGCAGCTCGCGAATGGCGCGATTGAAGTGGTCGACCCGCTCGCGGCCCGTCACGCCGGAGCGCGTCGGCACGATCTGGCCCATCGTCGGTAGGCCGTCGGTCAGCAGATAGATGTTATCGGGCTGCGGGTCGAGCGCGCGCGCGGCCGCGAACGCGACCTGCAGGCTGGTCGGTCCCTTCGGGACCGTCGCACGGAGATTCTTCACCGCGTCGTCGAGCTCGGCGCTGGTCGTCACCGTGACCCATTTGCCGTCGGTGCCGGGCATCAACGACTTCGCCTGGTCGTTGAACGCGATGACCTGCACCTGCGTGCCTTCGGCGATCTGGGTGGTGAGCCAGTCGAGTGTGTTGACGACCTGGACCCACTTCGGCGACTGCACCTGCTGCGCCGGCGGCATGTTGCGCCGGCGGATCACGTTGACGAGCGTGCGGTCGAGCATGCTCGTCGACACGTCGACGAGGATCACGACGCGCTTGCCGCCCATGCGCAACCCGGTGAGATATTGCCGGTTGCCCTCGCCGACGAAGCCGCGAACCGACGTGCCGCCCGGCACCGGGTCCTTGGCCGCCGCGGCCAAGCGGTCGTTCTCGGCCTGGACCCGCGCGAGCTCGGCCTTGAGCTTCTCGACCGCCTCTTTGCGAGCCGTCGAGTCCAACTCGGCCGTCGCGGCCTCGGCCTGCTTGTCGGTGAGCTCGGTGAGCAGGTCCTGGCGCACTCCGCGGATCGTCGCCCACTGCTCGAGCAGGTGCGCGAGATCCTGCTTGAGCGTGACGAGATTCTTGCGGCCCGTCTCGACCTTGAGCTCCATGCGCTTCGCTTCGCTCGTGAGGTCCTTGACCTCGTTCACGGTCTTCATGTCGATGTTGGCGTTCATGATTATGAACAGCAGGATGACGGCGCCGAACCCGCAGCAGATCGCGTCGAGGAACGACATCGAGAAGACATTGATCTCCCTACGCGCCATGCGCAGGCTCCATGCTCACGACCGTAAGCTCGGCGCCCGGCGAGCCTACCCGGATCACGTCGGCGCGCCGCAGGATCGTTTCTCCGGAGATCCGTTTCTCGTTGACGAACGTGCCGAAGCGACTCAGGTCGACGACGCGCAGCTCGCCGTCGCGCAACACGAGCTCGCAATGCGCGCGCGACACGCCGCCCGTGGCGGCTTCGACAACGATCGTGCGGCGGCCGTCGGCCGGCTCGCGGCCGACCACCAGGCCGCGCGCGTCCACACGATAGACCATGCCGCGGTAGACGACGTGGGTCGGCGCGGCCGCCCCGGCGAGGCGCGGCGGCTCGGCCGGCGCGTGCGCCGCGGCATCGATATCCGCCGCGGGCGCGCGCCAGCGTAGATGCTTGACGAGCTTGACGTCGCCGCCGGCGGCGACGAGCTCGTCGGCCGCGAGCAGCGCGCCGCGCGCCGCGTGCCCCGGCTCGAGCCGCTCGATGCGCGCGTCGTCGAGCCGCGCGAGCTCGGCGACGAACCCGGGCAGCGCGCCAAGGCGCTGCGAGAGCTGCACCGCGAGGCTCGTTCCGGGCTCGCGATTCTGCGCGATCAGCTGCACCACCGAGCGATAGAAACCGCCGACCGCGCCGAGCGCGGCGTCGCGCCCGACCACGGTGCGAAACTCCTCGTCGCCGTCACGGAGCACGCATTCGATCTCGCCCTGCTCGTGGAAAGCCGCGAGCCATTCCGGCAGACGGTCGTAGAGCTGCTGCTCGGTCTCGGCGCGATGAAACGGATTGAAGCGGGTCGCAAGCATGAAGGTTTCCGCAAACCGCCGCGCGAACGCCTCGGTGATGTTCGCGAGCCCCGTCGTCGGGATCTCGTGCTCGGCGCGTACGAACGCCTCCTCGCGCTGCTCGACCCACGTCGAAACGATCCGGTGCAGGCTCGCGTCGACGTACAGGAGCTGCTTGCCCGGGTAGGGCCGCACGCTGGCCGCCGCGGCCGCGTCGACGAGCGCGCGCACCGGCATACCGCACTCTTGCGCCAGCCCGAGCACGATGCCGAGCTGCTCGCCTCGGTAGCTGCCCGGCACGACGAGCAGCGCGTCGCTCGCACCCTCGCCGAAGCGCTTCCAGAGGTCCGCGAGCTGCGTGTAGGCGAGCTCCGCCGTGCTCGTCGGGCCGTCGAGGCCTGCGGAGCCGGGCTCGACGCTGAGCGCGCTCCAGAACCGGTTGCTCGCCCGCCGCGGCTCGCGGCGCGCGTGCGCCACCGCGTCGAGCCCCGTGCGTATGCGGCCCCGCTCGAGGAACGCATAGCCCGGCTCCACGGCGAGCACGCCCGTCTCGTCCGCGACCACGATACCGGCGTCGTTGAGTTCGACTGCGACCTTGCCCATCGATCCTAGACCCGTCTCAGATGTCGACCGGAAAGGTGACTTCCTCGTCGGTGTTGAGCTCCTCGGTAGGGATGAACTCGTCATCCTTCGACGGCGCGCGCGGCGTCACCGGCGCGCCGGCCGCCGGCGTGACCAAAGGCGGCTTGCCGGGCGCAGACTGGGACTGCGCCGGCGCAGACTGCGACGGGGCCGGCGCGGGCGACGGCTGCGACGCCGGCGGAACGGTCTGCGCCGGTGCCGTCTCCTGACCGAGCGAGACGGCCGACAACAGGCCGAGCGCGCAGAACCACACCACGCTTGGAAGCAGAGCGATTCGAGCGGGTCGCATGGCTACCTCACGGTCGTTTCGAGCACGAACGTTTGACTCCGATACGCAGCGGACATTCCCCGTCATTCGAGATTTCGCGCGAGCCTGAAGCCGAGGTCCTCGCGCCGCTCGCTCTCGTAGGTCCGATAGGCGAGCCGCAGGTCGGCCACCTCGTGGCTGCGCCAGCTTGAGCCCCGCACGATGTGGAAATCGCCCGTCTCCGGCCCGAGCGGATCTTCGATGAGCTGCGGATTCTCGACCGCGTCGAGCACGTAATAGTCCTGCACCCATTCGGCGACATTGCCGCCGAGGTCGTGGATTCCGAGCGCATCGGGCTCGAAGCTGCCGCTCGGCGCGCTGACGGCGAAGTTGTCATTGTAGGTGACGAGCGTGGTCGGCAGGATCTTCTTCGCCGCGATGTCGCCGTAGTTGCCCGAGCGGTCGGGCGGCGGCAGGTCGGCGCCCCACGGGTACTTGAGCCCCGGGCCCTCGCGGCCGGCGAAGCGCGCGGCCCATTCCCACTCGGCCTCGGTCGGCAGGCGGTAACCGTTGCGCAGCGGGCGCACTGGCGCCCAGCCGTTCGGCTTCTGCTCGTATACGGGCTGCAGGCCGTCTTTGATGCTGAGCCAATTCAGGAACTGCGCGACGTCGTCCCAGGCGACGCGGACGACCGGCTGAGTGTCCCCGTTCAGAGTCTGGCCGCTGAACTCGCCGGAGCTATGATCCGGCTTGAACTGGCGGAATTCGGCGTTCGTGACCTCGCGCGTGCCCAAATAGAACGCGCGCGTGAGCCGCACCGGGCGCAGGATCTCGTTGGCGCGCCGTTGCTGCTCGCGGCGCGACGTGCCCATCGTGAACTGGCCCGACGGGATCAGCTTGAGCTCTTGGGAGAGCCCCGTGCGCAGCGCGCGCGCGTAGCCGCTGCCCGTCGTCTGATCGAGACTGTCGAGCTTGAACTCGCGGACCTGCGTGTAACCTGCCTGCGGCGTGAGCTCCTCACGCGCGATCGAGAAGCCTGCCTGCCTGATCTCGAGCACGTGCTTGAGCGCCGTGAGCGTGAGGCGGCTCGGCGTGATCCCTCTACGTTGCCCGTCGACCCAGATCTCGGCGCTCGCGGGCTCGCTGCGCACGTCGATCTCGCCGTATTGCGCCGCCATGTCGACGACGAGGCGCCGGCCACTGTCGGCCGCAACCGAAAGATCGCGCGTGTCCGTCTCGAACCCCGGCTTCGCGAGCGTGAGCCGATGCGCGCGATCCGGCGTAATGCGTACGGTGAGCGGCGTGCGGCCCCGGAACTCGTCGTCGATGCTGACGCTCGCCTCGCTCGGATTGCTGACGATCTCCACGCGGCCGTCCGCCTTTGCGAGCGTGACGTCGGGCAGCTGCTGCGGCTGGTTGGCGCCGACGACGACGCGGCTGCGCCAGGCGTTGTAACCCGCGAGACGCACCTCGACGTCGCGCTCGCCCGCCATGAGCTGCAACTCGATCGGGGTGACGCCGGCTTCCACTCCGTCCACGAGCACCGTCGCACCCACCGGCCGCGTGGCGAGCGTCACGGGCGCCCAGCTCGGCGTGAGCTTCGCCACCAGCGCTTGCCGCTCGCCGGCGCCGCGCACCTCGAGCTCGAGCACCTCCGAGAGATAGCGGTCGGCCGCGAACTCGAGCCGGTGGACACCGGGCTTGATCTCGCGGTCGGCGAGCGGCGTCGTGCCGAGCGCCTCGCCGTCGAGTCGCACCTCGGCCTGCGCCTCGGGATCGGTGGTCAACGTGACGAGGCCGGGCAGCTTGGTGAAGGATAGGTCGATCGACTGGTCGGCGGCGGTGCCGACTTCGATGTTCGCTTCGAGCGGATAATAACCGGCGACGGCCGCCGCGACGCGGTGCGGCCCTGGGCGCAGAAAGAATCGATCGCCGACCCGCACCTTGAACAACGTGCTCGGCAAGCTGACGCTCTGCGCCGCCGGCTCGAATTTGAGCTCGACCGACTTGGCCGTGAACGCGAACCACGCGACCACCGCGAGCACGGCGAGCGCCGCCCCGACACCGATCGCCGCCTTGCTCGGCCCGCGGCGCTTAACCGCCGTCGAGCCCACCACCGTCGGCTTGAACGCGATCGGCGTGATCGCCTCGTCGCGCCCACCGCGGCCGCGCCCGACCTCGGAGATGTCGGGCGGCGCCGTGTCGCCGGCCGTGACGAGCATCTCCACCTCGAGCGTCAAGCGGGCGTCGCGAACGGCGCAGCGCAAGCGCGCGCGGTCGAACGCGATGACATCGCCGTCGCGGAGCTCGCGCGGACCCGCGACGGGCTCGCCGCCCACTCGCAGGTTGCGTGCGTTGCGGCCCGGTCGCAATAAGAACGCGCCGCCGGATCGCCCGAGCTCGATCGAGCCCGGCAAACCCGCGAGCGCGACCTCGGCGCCGGCGTCCGAGCCGATCTGCACCGGCAGAGCGCCCGCGTCGAACTCGCGGCGCGACCCGCCGGACTCGACCGCGATCACCCAATCACCGCTCGCCGCTGCCAGATTCGTCACGCCTTTGCTCCTCAGATCGTCTCTTTGCAGACGACGTCGATCGGCGCCAGCTCGCGGCCCGGCACGACGGTGAACGTCTGCCGTACGTCGCGATAACCGTTACGGCTACCGATCACCGTGTACGTTCCGGGGCGCAGCTCGACTTCCTTCGCCGCGAAGTTGCCGAGCGGCCCCACTCGAAACAGCGTGACTTCCGTGAGCTGATCGGAGCGCAGCTCGACTTTGATCGGCGCCGACGCGAGCGTCACGAGCCGCGTGAGCTTGTCGATCTGCTCCGTGAGCCGCGGGCCACGATCCTCTTGCGCGTTCGCCTGGTCGAGCAACTTGCGCGTGTCGCCGAGCACGGTGTCGCTGAACAGCAGCGTGGGATTGTCGATGAGGTTGGTGAGCTTGGCCTCGAGGCTCTGGCGCGCCTGCGCGCGCCCGAGCCCGGCGATCGCGAATGCGAGGTTCGGATCGGTTTCGAGCGCTTCGCGATACTGCGCGATCGCCTGCGGCCAGAGCTCGCGCCGCTCGAACGCGGCCGCTCGCGCCTCGGAGAGCTCGATCTTGCCGCGCGTGCTGCCTTGCTCGGCCTCGGCCAGGCCTTCCTGCGCCTCGCGAGCCTGGGGCTTCTCCTTCAGCGCGGCCGAGAAGTGCTCGTGGGCTGCGGGGAAGTCCTGGGCAGCGAGCGCCGCGAGGCCCTGCGACATCGCTCGCTCGAACTCCAGATCCTTGAGCCCCCCGGCGACGGCGTCGAGCGCCGTGCGCGCCGCGTCCCAGGTCGGGTCGATCGCGAGCGCTTCGCGGTAGCTCGCGATCGCGGCGGTCGCCTCGCCCGCCTGCCGCTGCGCGTCGCCGCGCTGCACGAGCGCGAGCACTTCGGGCAACCGCTCCGCGCGGGCTCGCTCGGCCTTCGCACCTCGGTGCTCGGGCTCGATGCCGAGCACGATGTCGAATTGCTTGATCGCGACCTCGGCATTGCCCGCGAGCAGCGCTTCCTTGCCCGCGGTGAACGCGCCGTCGACGATTTGCTGCGAGCGCGCGAGCAGCGCATCGCCGAGCGCGGTGGCTTCGGTGTACCGCGCGACGGACGACTCGAAATCTTTCGCGAGGTACGCGTCGTCGCCCGCGTCGCCGAGCTCCGTGTAACGGCCCCAATCGTCGCCGCCCCACGACTCTGTGCCGTGCGCCGACAAATCCTTGCGCTGCGTGAGCAGCGCCGCGAGCAAGCCGTCGGCCTGCTGCTGGAGCGCGGCGATCTCCTGCGGCGACAGCTGCCGCCTCGCGGGCTCCGGCGCCGGCGCGGCCACGGGCGGCGGCGCCACCTCGCGCGCGGTGCGCGACTCCGTCATCCAGCGCGGTAGCAAGAAGAACGCACCGAACATGACCGCGAGCACCATGGCGCCCGCGACGACGAGCCACGCCGTGCCCCAAGGGCCGCCCGTCGGCCGCGCGCTCGCCGGTGCGCCCGCGGCCGCAGGGCGAAAGCCCGGCCTTACCGGAACGATGGTTTCTTCGTGTTGTGCCGGAGTCGAATTCACGGAGGCGTCGTTCAAGAATGAGTTGCCGCGGCAGATTCTAAGACATCGAGAAAATCCGAAAGTCCCCCCGGGACGTTGCCCGCGCTCGCGAGCGCGGCGAGCACGAGGTCGGCGAGCCGCCGAAGCGTAAGACCCGCGCCGGGCGCGAGCGGCGACGGCGGGGCCGGCGCCGCGTCGGTCGGCGACGGCCCGTACGGGAGGCGCGCGGCGAGCAGCTCGTAGAGCAGCGCGGCGAACGCGTAGCAATCGTCGGCGGGCGCGACCGGCCCCGGCGCGCGGCCGGGCGGGCGGTGCGCTGCCGTCGCGCCGCCGTGCGCCGAGGCGGCGCCGATCGGCAGCACCGAGCCGAAGTCGATCAGCTTCGCGCGGTCGGTCGAGTCGAACAGCACGTTGCGCGCCTTGACGTCGCGATGCACGTAGCCGCGCGCATGCATGAAGCGCAGCGCCGCGCCCACGTCGGCCGCCGCGCGCAGCCAATGCCGCGGCTCGGCTCCCGCGAGCGACGCCAAGTCGCCGCCGCCGAGATACTCGAGGGCGAGCGCCGGCACGCCGCCGAGCTCTACGAGCCCCAGCGTCGCCACGATGTGCGGATGCGCGAGCTCGCGAAGCAGGTCGTGCTCGCGAGCGAGGCTCGCACGCGCGCCGGCGCGCTCGCGGAGCTCGGGCTTGAGCATCTTGAGGGCTACGACCCCGCCGCCGACGCCCGTCGCGCGCCGCACTTCGGAGCTGCCGCCCTTGGCGACGAGCTCGTGGGCGATGAGCTCGCGGGCGACGAGCTCGCTCGATACGAAATGCCCGGCCTCCGGCGCTCGGCCGCGCACCGATCGAGGCGAACGGGCACTGCGTCGGGTCGGATCGAGCTCAGGTTCCGGTCTTGAGATTCGCGGCTGCATCGGAAGTGGCTGGGGCTTCGGCCTGGGCCTCGGCCGGAGCCGCCTGGGGCGTTTCGGCCGCGGGCGCGGGCTCCGTGGGCTGCGGGGACGCGCCGATCGAGCTGGTATCGAGAGCGAGGCCTGCCGGCACGACGGGCTCATCCGGCGCGCTGTAGATCGCGACGTTCTCCGGGACGAAGCCGCCCTCGGCCACGAACATCGTCCGCAGCAAGTCGCGCCATTCGGCGTACTGCGCTTCGGCCGTGCCGGTGAGCCGGTGTTGCGTGCCCTCGACCTCGACGACCATCGGCTTGATCTCGTTATCGAAGCTCGACGAGAGCTCGTCGAGCGTGTCGGTGTGCAGCTTCTTTTCCTGCCGGCGCACCGAGCTCGTCTTCAGCAAGTCCATGCCGACGTACATCATCGCGTTGCGGATCACCTGATCGGTAAACCCGCCGTCGTTGCTCGAGCTCGAGCCGTAGACGATCGACGCGACTATGGTGGCGACACCCATGCCCGTGCGCCAGCGAGCGGACTTCGTGAGCTCCGCGATCTCGAGCGACTCCTCCCGGGCGTATTCGCGCCAGCCGTCATACGAAGTCGTCGCGTCGGCGTAGAACTTCTCGTAGTGCTGGTCGAGCGTGTCGAGGAACAGCCGTTCGCGCTGCCGCACGCGTTGCGTGCGATCGAACATGGGGTCGCCTTCGGCGGGCAGCCGGTTGAGAGTGTAGCGACCCCTCCTCGCGTCTTCGCTTACGTAGCCGGTGAACGCTTCGGGGCTCAGGTCGGCAGCGTAGCGCATGCTCGCAACCGTCCGGATGTCGCGCCGGTCGGTGGCGGAGAGCTGCCCGTACGCGGCGGCGAGGTCGTTCGCGAGATGGTTGAACACGTCTTGGTAGGGATCGAGATCGGGATAGCGTTGCCGATTGAACGCGCCCGCGGCGGTCTCCATGTCGTAGCTCTTGTCGAGCCACACCCGCCCGGTGGCGTCCGTGGCGACGGCGTGCAGCTGCAAGATGTCGCCGTCGGAGTGCAGGATCTTCGCGTTGACGCTCAGGTCGGCGGCGGTCGTGTCCTTGGGCGTGACCCACACCGAGCCCCAGTGGCCGCTCCGTTGCAGCGTGTCGCGCAGCAGCACGGCCATGTACAGCGCTTCGCTGCGCCGGATCTGCACGAAGGTGCCTGCGCGGATCAGCTCCTCGACGACTTTCTTGTCGACCTCGCCCGCGGGCACGCCGGGGTCGAAGACCGCGACGCCGACGTCGAGCAGCTCGGCCTCCGGGATCTCCTGCTTCGCGGCCGCCAACGGCACGGCATGTGCGACCAGGACTTCGCTGCTCGTACATCCGGCGAGCGCTGCGCTCGCGATCATGGCCAGACACCCGACAAGCCGCATGACAGCCTCCCTGAGTCTTCGCTACGCCTACTGGCGCGCTAGGATCTTCTTGTACTCGTTGTATTCGTTCCAGAGCGAACCGCGGAGGAACGGATCTTTTTCCTGCGTCGCCGCCTCGCAGAGCTGGCGAGCGACCTTGTCCTGATCGTTGCAGCCCTGAACCGTCTTGGTGGGCTCCTCCGGCGCGGGCGCGCCATCGGCGCTGCCGCTGCCGCCGCTGCCGCCGCCCGGACCGCCGACCGAGCTGCTGCCGCCACCGCCGCCGGCCGCGCCGCCGCCGCTGCCGCCCACGTTCGACCCGCCGCCGGCCCCGCCGGCGCCGTCGGCACCGCCGGGCTGACCCGCGCGGCCGAGGGCCTGGTCCGCGGCCGC
>DASQOL010000016.1:0-16534 GCA_035644475.1 Gammaproteobacteria bacterium
TCGCACCCGGGCGCTGCGCGCCTGGGCTCCGCGGCTCTCGGCGCTGTGGCTCGGCTCGCTGCTACCGCCCCCGAGGAGCGCGCACGACGCCCGCCGCCGAGCTGGGCTCTGACGTTTGCCTCATCGCACCTTAAGATCGCGGCATGGCGCGCATCGCACTCGGCATTGAATACGACGGCACCGACTTTGTCGGGTGGCAGATTCAGCAGAACGGGCGCAGCGTCGAGGGGGCGCTCGTGCAGGCGGTGAGCGCCGTCGCGAATGAGGCTGTGATCGTGCACGGCTCGGGGCGCACGGATGCGGGCGTGCATGCGGTTGGGCAGGTCGCGCACTTCGACACGGCCGCGCGGCGCACTCCACGGCAGTGGCTGCTCGGCGTCAACTCGAACTTGCCGCCGGACGTTGCGGTGCGCTGGGTTCGCGAGGTGCCGAGCGACTTCGATGCGCGCCGCTCGGCCCTAGAGCGCCGCTATCGGTACTCGATCTTGCAGCAGCCGAGCCGACCCGCGCTCGTGCGGCACCGCGTCTGGTGGGTGCGCGAGCCTCTCGACTGCGCGGCGATGACGGCCGCGTCGCTGCATTGGCTCGGCGAGCACGACTTCTCGGCGTTTCGCGCCGCCGGATGTCAGGCGAAGTCGCCGATGCGCCGGCTGATCGGTGTTCGGGTCGCGCGCGCAGCGCGGGTCGACGGCGCCCTGATCGCGCTCGAGTTCCGCGCGAATGCGTTTCTGCAACACATGGTGCGAAACCTCGTCGGCTTGCTGGCGGCGATCGGGCGCGGCGATCGGCCGCCGAACGCCGCGGCCGACGTGTTGGCCAGCCGTGATCGCACGGCGGGCGACGTGACCGCTCCACCGGCCGGTCTGGCGCTCGTCGAAGTGTTGTATCCGCCGCACTACTCGCTGCCGCGCGCCGAGGACGAGCGGTGATTGCCGGCGCCCGCTTTCGGCTATCATTCGCCCGATCACCGGGCGGTGCGGGGCTATGAGCTGGTTCGACAAGTTGATGCCGTCGCGGATTCGCACGGAGAAGCGCAAGCATTCGGTGCCCGAGGGCCTTTGGGTCAAGTGCAAGGGTTGCGCCGCGCAGCTCTATCGCGCCGAGCTCAACCGCAACCTGCACGTTTGCCCGAAGTGCGGCCACCATCTTAGGATCGGGGGCCGCGAGCGCCTCGAGATGTTCCTCGACCCCGAGTCCGGCTACGAGCTCGCGGCCGACCTCGAGCCGCAGGATCCGCTGCGCTTCAAGGACAGCAAGCGCTACCGCGAGCGTCTCAATCAGGCGCAACGCGAGACCGACGAGCGCGACGCCCTGATCGTGATGGCCGGCACGCTCAAGTCGATGCCGATCGTCGCCGCCGCGTTCGAGTTTCGCTTCATGGCGGGCTCGATGGGGTCGGTCGTCGGCGAACGCTTCGTGCGGGCCGTTGCGTACTGCATCCAGCACCGGCGGCCGCTGGTGTGCTTCTCCGCGAGCGGCGGCGCGCGCATGCAGGAAGGCCTCTTCTCGCTCCTGCAAATGGCAAAGACCAGCTCCGCGCTCGCCCAGTTGAGCGAGGCTCAGCTGCCCTATGTCTCGGTGATGACGGACCCGACCACCGGGGGGGTCTCGGCGAGCCTCGCGCTGCTCGGCGACATCAACATCGCGGAGCCCGGTGCGTTGATCTGTTTCGCCGGCCCGCGCGTGATCGAGCAGACCACGGGCGAGACGCTGCCAGAGGGTTTCCAGCGCGCCGAGTTCCTGCTTGAAAAAGGCGCGATCGACATGATTCTCGACCGCCGCCAGGCGCGCGACCAGATCGCCGCGCTGCTCGCCAAGCTGACCGCTCGCCCGGCGCTGTCCTGAGCCAGGAGGGCTCGCCCTTGGCCACGTCGTCGCGGCGCCATCTCACTCTCGATGACTGGCTCGGGTGGTTCGAGACGCACCACCCGAAGAAGATCGACCTGTCCCTGGAGCGCATCGCTGCGGTTCTCGAAAGGCTCGATCTTCGGCACCCGCCCTTCAAGGTCATCACCGTCGCCGGCACGAACGGCAAGGGGTCCTGCGTCGCGATGCTCGAGAGCATCTATTGGCACGCGGGCTACACCGTCGGAGCGTTTACTTCACCTCATCTTTGGCGGTTCAACGAACGAGTTCGGTTGAACGGCGCCGACGCTGGAGACGCCGAGCTCGTCGAGCTGCTCGAGACCATCGACGACGCGCGCGGCACGATCACGCTGACATATTTCGAGGCGTCGACCGCGGTTGCGTTGCTGCACTTCGCGCGGAGCGAAGTGGACGTGGCGGTGCTCGAGGTCGGCATGGGCGGCCGACTCGACTCGTCGAACGCGGTCGACGCCGATTGCGCGCTGATCGTGAGCATCGACCTCGACCACCGCGAATGGTTGGGGCCGGACCGCGAGGCGATCGGGCGCGAGAAAGCCGGCATCGTTCGCCGCGGCAGGCCGGTCGTCGTGGCGGACCGCGACCCGCCGCGCAGCCTTCTCGAGCACGCGGCCGCGGAGGGTGCGGTCGTGGCGCTGATCGGCCGCGATTTCGACTATCGGCGCGCGGGACTCGGCTGGCACCGGATAGGTGACGCCGACTCGGCGCCGCCGTTGCCGCTGCCCGAGTTCGGCGGCGACGAGCAACTCGGCAACGCGGCCGCGTGTGCGGCCGTGACCGAATCCCTGCGCGCGGATCTGCCGGTCGGCGACGCGGCGCTCGCCGCGGGCATCCGCCACGCGTATCTGCGCGGGCGGTTCGAGCGGCACGAGGTCGGCGCGGTCGAATGGGTGTTCGACGTCGCGCACAATCCGGCCGCCGCGGAGATTCTGCGCTCGTCGATCTCGCGCCTGCCGCCGCGCCGCACGCTCGCGGTCTTCGCCGCGATGCGCGACAAGGATCTGCCGGGCGTGCTCGCGCCTTTCGTGGGCTCGGTGGATGAGTGGTTCGTCACGCAAGCGAACGCCGACCGTGGCGCCACGGGCGCGGAGTTGCGCGACGTCTTGGCCGCGGTCGGCGCGCGCGGGGTCACCGTGTCCGCGGATGTAGCGGCTGCGTGCGCGTCGGCGCGCTCGGCCGCGCGGCCCGGCGACCGCGTCGTGGTGTTCGGATCCTTTCACACGGTGGGCGTCGCCACCGACTCGCTTGGGCTATACTTCGCTCCTCCCCCTCGAGGCACTCCACCCGCCAGATGGACCAGGGTTTGAAAGAACGACTGATCGGCGCGGCGGTGCTCGTCGTGCTCGGCGTGCTCGTGATCCCGTGGGTCCTGGACGGCCGCGGCGCGCAGCAGGAGACGAGCGCGAACGCGTTGCGTTTGCCGGCGCCCGAGGAGCCCGTGCCGGTGCGCACCGAGACGATCCGGGTCGGCGGCCAGCCGGAGGCCGCGTCGGTCGTGGCGGAGCCCGTGCCGATTGTGAAGCCGCCTGCCGCGTCGAGCGACGAGCAGCAGGTGGCCGCGGCCGACGTCGCGCGTGAGTCCGAGCCGAACGCGGCCGCCGCGGCCTCGAGCCCGCCGCCCGCGGGCCCGGCCGCGTCGACGGCCGGGACGCCGCGACCCGCCGGGGAGCAGTCGGGCGCCACAGCGCCGACGCGCTCGCCGGCTCCGGCCTCGGCGCCGCCGACGTCCGCGGCGCCCGTCCAGGCCGCTCGCCCGGCCGCCAAGGGCGCGTGGACCGTGCAGCTTGGGAGCTTCGGCGACGACGACAATGCCCGGAAGCAGGCGCAGCGCGTGGGCACGTACGGTTACAAGCCCGCCGTGTCGACGCTTCGGTCGGGCGGGCGCGTGTTGTACCGCGTCCGGGTGGGATCTTATGACAAGAAGTCGGAGGCCGACGCCACGGCGTCGTCGCTCTCCGCCCACGGCTTCGTGGCGCAAGTGGTGGCAGCCGACTGAGCGCGAGGATGGCGCCGGTCGATTACTTGATCATCAGCGTGTGCCTGGTTTCGGCGGGCATCGGCTTCGCGAGGGGCCTCGTCAAGGAGGCGCTCGCGTTGTTGACTCTGCTCGCGGCGATCTGGATCGCGTGGCGGTTTGCGTTCGTGGTCGAGCCCTATCTCGAGCGATGGCTGAGCGACGCCGAGGTCAGGACTTGGGCGGCGCGCTTCGCGGTATTCGTTTTCGTGATGCTCGTGGGGACCGTGGCCGCATGGCTTGCGCGAACGTTGATAAAGCACACGGGGCTTTCGGGCCTCGACCGGTTATTGGGGGCGGTGTTCGGTCTCGCGCGGGGCGCGGTGCTCGTGGGACTCGGCGTCATCGCCTTGGAATTCGCGGGTTTGGACCAAGATGCTTGGTGGCAGCAGTCGCAGCTCAAGCCCTACGCCGTCCAAGTGGCGGCGGCGGTTCGGCACTACGCCGAGCTGGGCTCTCGTTACTTCACGGAAGGCCAGGTCGTGTGACGCGCGGAGACTTGTGCCTCAAGCGAGTGTCGAAGTCGGTAGTCCTTCAGCGTAGGTAGCTCACATGTGCGGACTTGTCGGAATCGTCGGCCAGGAGCCGGTTAACCAATCGATCTACGACGCGCTCACGGTGCTCCAGCACCGCGGGCAGGACGCCGCCGGAATCATGACGGACGACGGGGGCCGCTTGCGGGTTCGCAAGAGCAACGGCCTCGTCCGCGACGTGTTCCAAGAGCGGCACATGCTGAAGCTCGGCGGCAACGTCGGCCTGGGCCACGTGCGCTACCCGACGGCCGGCAGCGCGAGCTTGTCGGAGGCGCAGCCGTTCTACGTGAACTCGCCGTACGGCATCTGCCTCGCGCACAACGGCAACCTCGTAAACGCCGACGAGCTCAAGCGCCTCGTCGAGCAGCAGGACCACCGCCACCTCAACACGAATTCCGACTCCGAAGTGCTGCTCAACGTGTTTGCCCACGAGCTCGGGCTGCACGCCACCAACGGCCTGGAGCCGGGGCAGATCCTGGACGCCGTCGAGGCTCTCTACAAACGCTGCTCGGGCGGCTACGCCGTCGTCGTCATGATCATCGGCTACGGCGTCGTCGCGTTCCGCGACCCGCACGGTATCCGGCCGCTGGTGCTCGGCATCCGCGAGACCGCGAGCGGCGTCGAGCGCATGGTCGCTTCGGAGAGCGTGGCGCTCGACGCGGGCGGCTTCGAGCTCGAGCGCGACATCCTGCCCGGCGAGGCGGTTTACATCGACAAGCGCGGCTACCTGCACAGCCGCCAATCGAGCGCGCGCGCCGGCTACACGCCGTGCATCTTCGAGTTCGTGTATTTCGCGCGGCCCGACTCGATCATCGACAACCTGTCCGTCTACAAGGCGCGCATGCGCATGGGCGAGAAGCTCGCCGACAAGATTCTGCGTGCGCGGCCCGACCACGACATCGACGTCGTGATCCCGATCCCCGACACGTCGCGCACGGCCGCGATGCAGGTCGCGCAGCGCCTCGGCGTTAAGTATCGCGAGGGCTTCATCAAGAATCGCTACATCGGCCGCACGTTCATCATGCCGGAGCAGTCGGCCCGCACCGCGTCGGTGCGGCGAAAGCTCAACGCGATCAGTCTGGAGTTCAACCGCAAGAACGTGCTGCTCGTCGACGACTCGATCGTGCGCGGCACTACGTCGCAGCAGATCATCGACATGGCGCGCGAGGCGGGGGCCGCCAAGGTGTACTTCGCCTCCGCCGCGCCGCCCGTGCGCTATCCGAACGTCTACGGCATCGACATGCCGGCGGCCGGTGAGCTGGTCGCTGCCGGCCGCACGGTCGAGCAGGTGCAGCGCAAGATCGGCGCCGATTGGCTCGTCTACCAAGACCTCGAGGATCTCGTCAATGCGGTGCAGCATGAGAAGGCCGAGGTCGAGGGCTTCGACACGTCGTGCTTCTCCGGTCACTACGTGACCGGCGACGTGAGCCGCGCCTATCTCGACGCGCTCGAGGTCATTCGTTCGAACGCGGCGAAGGCCAGGCGCGACGCGAAGGCGCGCGCCGAGGAGCTCGAGGACGACACGATGCAGGTCGCGAGCGGGCTCTAGACCCTATGCTTCCGCCCTTGCGTTTCCCCTCTTGCGGTTTCTAATTATCGACGACGACGCCGACTACCGGCGTTTGCTCCGCTATCACCTAGAAGTCGAGTGGCCGGACGCGGCGATCGACGAATGGCAGCCGAGCTCGGCGGGGTCGCCGGAGGAGCTCGACGTCGCGGCGCTCGACTTGATCCTGCTGGGTCATCCGATTTCCCACGGCGCCGACCTCGCGCTGCTGCGGCGCCTACGCCGCCGCGATCGCTGTCCGCCGATCGTCCTGTTCGCCGCGAACGGCGACGAGTTCCTCACGGTCGAGGCCCTCAAAGCCGGGGCCGTGGACTACTTTCCGAAGGACCGCGTCAGGCATCGGCGCTTGATCGACGTGGTCCGGTCCTGGCTCGTCACGGCGCGGCTCGATCCCACGGGGTCGATGCTCGTCGACCCCAAGGCGCTCAACGGCGCGCGCAAGAGGCGGCTGATCGCGAAGCTCTACTCCGGCGACTTGTCGTCGGTGTACCTCGCGGAGTCCGAGGACGGCGCCGAGCGCGTCGCGCTCAAGGTCTTGCGCGACGTGCCCGACGCGGGGGGCGGCCGGCTGTTCGACCGGTTCCTGCAGGAGTACGAGGTCATCGCCCGCGTGCGGCATCCGAACGTCGTGCGGATCTTCGACTTGGGCGTAGCCGACGATCACGCCTATATCGCGATGGAGTACTTGGGCTCCGGCAGCCTCGCCGAGCGGGTGGCGACGGGCCTCGCGCCCAAGACTGCGATCGACTACGCACGCCAGATCGGCAGCGCGCTCGCGGCGATCCATGACGCCGGGATCCTGCACCGCGACCTGAAGCCCGCGAACATCATGTTCCGCGAGGAGGGCAGCCTCGCGCTCATCGACTTCGGGCTCGCGAAGCAGATGCGGCTCCACGCTGCGATCACCGGCACCGGGCAGATCTTCGGCACGCCTTACTATATGAGCCCGGAGCAGGGTCACGCCGAGCCGACCGATGAGCGCTCGGACCTCTACAGCCTGGGATGCATCCTCTACGAGATGCTCACCGGCGAGCGGCCGTTCACCGCGAGCTCGCCGATGGGAGTGATCTATCGCCACGCCCACGCGCCCCGGCCGCGCCTCGGGCGCCCGCTCACCTACCTCCAGCCGATCCTCGATCGCACACTCGCCGTCGAGCGCCTCGAGCGCTACCAATCCGCGTCGGAGCTGCTCGCCGCTCTCGCCCGCGTCGCCTAGAAAAATAGGGACATGTTGCCTTTTTCGCGCCTTCGTCACGGACGATGGGTCGTGTCTCACGTTGGCCGCGCAATGCGCCCAATGGCGTCGGCCGCGCCTCGAAGGGGCTGCCCGAGACCCTCGCCGCACAGGGATGTGCGGCGCGGAGCCCCAGGGATGGTCTTCAGGCGTGTCTCGGGCAGCCCCTTCGAGGTGCGGCCGACGCCTGCGATGAGGCGAATAGCCAAAGTGAGACACGACGCGCCGTCCCGACGAAGGCGCGAAAAAGGCAACATGTCCCTATTTTTCTAGGCGGAAGCCGGAGGCGTCGGAACGCACCACGCTCACGCCGTCGTGCCACGCGCCGAGCACGATACGGGTGGCCGGCGCGCCGTCGAGCTCGAAGCGGTGCACGGCTGGACGGTGCGTGTGGCCGTGGAGTAGCCGCCGCACGCCGAGCTCGCGCATCGTGCGTTCGACGGTGGCCTGGTTCACGTCCATGATGTCCTCGGCCTTGGCCGCGATCTCGGTCGCGCTCATGCGGCGCAGCTCGGCCGCGATCGCGCGCCGCTCCGCGAGCGGTTTCGCGAGGAACGCCCCCTGCCAGTCGGGATTGCGGAGCTGCGCGCGCAGTGTCATGTAGCGCGTGTCGTCCGTGCAGAGCAGATCGCCGTGCGTGAGGAGCAGCGGCTCGTCCTGCACGACGATCGTCTCGAAGTCGCCAAGTAGACGGCAGCCGGTCAGCGCAGCGAAACGCGCGCCGAGCAGAAAGTCGCGGTTGCCGTGCATCACCGCGCAGGGCACGCCGGCGTCGCGAATCCGCGCGAGCGCGCGGAGGATGGGCTCGAGCCCGGGATCGTCGTCGTCGTCGCCGATCCAGGCCTCGAAGAGGTCGCCCAAGATGTAGAGCGCGCTCGCGTCGAGCGCTTCGCGGTCGACGAACTGGGTGAAGAGCCGGACCGCGTCGCCGTCGCGAGGATCGAGATGCAGGTCGGAGATGAAGAGCGTGGTCACCGCGCGGCTATGGGTGACGCTTTGGGCGGCGCCTGCGCGTGTCTCACGGCAGCAGCTCGATCTGCTCGATGACGACGGCATCGACCGGCACGCTGCGGTCGAAGGGCCCGCCGGGGCCGGTCGGTCGATGGCCGATCTCGTCCACGACTTCCATGCCTTCGACGATCTTGCCGAACACCGCGTAACCCCAACGCGTGGGCCGCGGGTTGAGATCGAGGTTGTCGGCGAGGTTGACGTAGAACTGGCTCGTGCCCGAGTGCGGCTCGTTGCTGCGCGCGAATCCCACGGTGCCGCGCAGGTTGCTCAGGCCGTTGCCGGACTCGTTGACGACGCTGCTCGTCACCGGTTTTTGCTCGAAGTCTTTACTGAACCCGCCGCCCTGCGCGACGAACCCCGCGACCACGCGATGGAAGATCGTGCCGGAGTAGAACCCGTTCTTGACGTAACCCAAAAAAGCGTCGACCGTCATCGGCGCCCGCGCGTGATCGAGCTCGATGACGAAGCTGCCGGCCGTGGTGACGACGCGGACGCGTTGGGCGTTGGCGGCGTTGCTCACCGGCGCCTTGTCCTGAGCCAGGCTCACCGATGCCGTCGACAAACAAGTCGCCAACACGAGGCACGAGAGCGTTATCGGCAGCCGCATTGAGTTTCGATCCTTGCAGGGACAGCTGCCGATCATAGCCACCAGGGCCTCGCGGTGCACGCGCGCCGAGGGCGGCTCAGCGGATCCTGCGCTCCGCGGCCTTGACGGTGTTCGCCATGAGCATCGCGATCGTCAGCGGACCGACGCCGCCGGGCACGGGCGTCAGCGCGCCCGCATGGTCGACGACGTCGGGGTGTACGTCGCCGACGAGCACCGACCCCTTCTTCTCGAACACCGCGAGCCGTTCGGGCCGCGTCGCGAAGATACGGCGCGCTTCGTCGGGCGAAGTCACGCTGTTCATGCCCACGTCGATGACCACGGCGCCGGGTTTGACGAAGCTCGGCGTCACGAACGCCGGCCTGCCGATCGCCGCCACGAGAATGTCGGCCTCGCGCGCCATCGCGGGCAGATCGCGCGTGCGCGAGTGACAGATCGTGACGGTCGCGTTCTTGTGCAGCAGCAGGGCCGCCATCGGCTTGCCGACGATGTCGGAGCGGCCGATCACGACGGCGTGCTTGCCTTCGATCGCGATTTTGCGGCGCACCAGGAGCTCGATGACGCCCGCCGGCGTGCACGGCGCGAAGCCGTCGCGGTTTTGCAGCAGGCGGCCGGCGGAGATCGGGCTGAAGCCGTCGACGTCCTTGTCGGGGTCGATCGCGTCGAACACCTGTTGCTCGGCGTCGGCGCCCATCGCCTTCGGCAGCGGCGACTGCACGAGGATGCCGTCTACACCTAAGTCGGCGTTGAAGCGACGGACGATCTCGAGCGTGGCGGCGAGCGTGGCCGTGGCGGGCAAGCGCTCGTGGCGCACGTCCATGCCGGTCTCTTGGGCCGTCTTGAGCTTGCTGCGGACGTAGACCTGCGAGGCCGGGTCGTCGCCGACGAGCACGATCGAGAGCGCGGGCGGTCTACCCAGCTTCTGCCTGACGCGCGCGACGCGGGAGGTGAGCTCGCTACGGATTTCTTCGGCGACGGACTTGCCGTCGAGCAGGGTCGCGGTCACTGGCTTTACCTATGGCGGAAAGGCGCGGATTCTCGCACGGGCTTTCTGGGCTGCTCAAGGTTGGTTTGACCGTGCTCGGCGGCCGCGCATAAGATGCCCGCCTTGATGACAAGCGCGGGGCATGGCGCAGTCTGGTAGCGCATCTGCTTTGGGAGCAGAGGGTCGCAGGTTCGAATCCTGCTGCCCCGACCAATAACCTCGTTGAGTTGCGCCCGTAGCTCAAGGGATAGAGCATCGGCCTTCTAAGCCGGGGGTTGCAGGTTCGAATCCTGCCGGGCGCGCCATGGCCTCAAGCAGTTAGAATTGCCGGACGCTGGTGGACGTAGCTCAGTTGGTAGAGCCCCGGATTGTGATTCCGGCCGTCGTGGGTTCGAGTCCCATCGTCCACCCCACTTTCCGTGCGCACACGAAGTCATTGGGCCGTTAGCTCAATTGGTAGAGCAGTGGACTCTTAATCCATTGGTTGTAGGTTCGAGTCCTACACGGCCCACCATCCCCCCCACCGTCCACCCCGGACCCAAGGCTTCCGCGTGCCCGGCTTGACGCATCTCGTGAGCCTGTCGCAGGCCGCGGGCGTCGAGGCGCACTTCACCGAGTTCGTCGCGCAGGCCCGCGCGGCGCACTCCGAGTGGACCCAGAGCTGGCTCGCGCCGACGCGCGCGCTGCATCCGTTTTTCGTGGACCGCCTGCGGGCGACGCTCGCCCACGTCGTCTACGCGAAGTACCGCTGGGGAGTGAAGCTGCCGTCGCGCCCCGCGGCGATCCGGGCGTGGCATTGCCGCCGCGAGCTCGAAGCGGCCGGCACCGACGTGCTGCTGATCTGGAACCGCAGCGCGAAGATCGGCTTCGTGCTCGACGCGCTCGGCGCCGACCGCTGCATCCATTGGGAGCACGGCGCGGCGTGGGACCCGGGCCACGACGCCGACCGGCGGCGCTACTTTCGGCGCGTGCCGCTCGCGATCGGAAACTCGACGGCGTCGGCGCGCGTGCTACAGCTTCTCTGGGACTACTCGGGCGCGATGCGCGTTTGCCGCAACGCGCTGCGCCCGAGCTTGCTGCCCGCGGCCGTTGTCGCGAAACCTCATCCGACCGGGGCCGTCACGCTCGGCGTCGCCGCGCGGTTGTTTCCCGTCAAGGGCGTGGCCCTGGCGTTGCACGCGCTGCCGTTGCTCGTGGCCCGCGGGCTCGACGCGCGGCTCGAGATCGCCGGCGAGGGGCCCGAGCGCGAGCGCCTCGAAGCGCTCGCGCGCCGGCTCGGGGTCGCCGATCGCGTTCGGTTTCGCGGCGCGGTGCGCGACATGCGGGAGTTCTACTCGCGGGTCGACTGCCTCGTGCATCCGCCTCTCACCGAGGCGTTCGGGCTCGTTGCCCTCGAGGCCGCGGCGCACGGTTGCCCGGTGATCGCGGCGGCGATCGACGGGCTGCCCGAGGCCGTCGCCGACGGCGTAAGCGGCCGCTGCGTCGCGCCGACTCTGCCGCTCGCGGACTACGTGGGCCTCGGCGGCTCGCTCGCCGGCATCCCGCGTCTTGTGTACGAGCCGCGCCGCGACACCCTCGTCGAGCCCCCGCTCGTGGACCCGGCGGCGCTCGCCGCCGCGGTCGCCGAGCTCTTCGCGGACGCACGGTCCTACGAGGCGCTGAGCGCCGCCGCGAGCGCCCACGTGCTTGCGAGCCCGACGTTCGCGCGGCACGTCGACGACGTGCTCGCGGTGGTCGACGAATGCCGCGCACGGCACGGCGCCGGATGAGCGTGCTGCTCTATCGGCCGAGCCTCGACCTGCGCAGCGGCACGGGCCAGCTCATGCGCGCACAGCTCGCGGGGCTTGCCAGCGCGGGCGTGGCCGCGCGGCTCGGCTGCGAGCGCGGCCGCTTGAGATTCTTCCTGCGCACGGGCGTGCTGCCGGTGCGGCTCGCCGTGGCCGGCGCGCGGCGCGCGGCCGCCGCGGGCTTCGTGGTCGACCACGGGCTCGCGCTGCCCGCCGCCGCCGTGGTGTTCGTTCACAACCTGGCGACGGAGGCGGTTCGTCACCTCGAGCGAGACGACTGGGCGGAGGCGGCGCGCGCCGAAGCGGCGTTCTTCGCCGCGCTCGATCCGGCGGCGCCGATCGTCGCGAACTCGCGGCTCGTCGAGTCCGCGCTCGTCGCGCACTACGGGCTCGCGCGCACGCGCATCGTCGTGCATTACCCGGGCTACGACCAAGCCGCGTTCGCGCCGGAGCGCGCGGCCGCGCTGCGCTCGGCCGCGCGGGGCGCGCTCGGAATCGACTCGGCCGCGCCGCTCGTCGGATTCGTCACTTCGGGCGACTTTCGTAAGCGCGGCCTCGATCTGTTCCTCGAGACTGCGGAGCGGATCGCGGCGGCGCGGCCGGCGACGCGGTTTCTCGTCGTCGGGTCGAAGGCGCTACCCGACTGGGCGCGAGCGCACGAGCTCGTTCGATCGGGGCGCCTGCTGCACCGGCCGAAAGGTCGCGAGCCCGCGCGCTGGATGGCGGCGCTCGATCTCTTTTTATATGCGGCCCGTTTCGAGGAGTTCGGCCTGGTGGTGCTGGAAGCGCAGGCTCTCGGCGTCGCCGTGCTCACTTCGCGGCGCGTGGGCGCCGCGGAGTGTCTCGCGGCCGACTATGGCCGCTGGTTGCTCGACGCTCCCGATCCCGCCGCGTTCGCGGCGAGCGCGCTCGCGCTGCTCGCGGACGTCGAGACGCGGCGCGCGCTCGGCGCCGCCGGCGCGGCGCACGCCGCGGCGTTCGATCGAGACGCTTACGTTCGCGCGACGCTCGCGACGCTGCGCGCGACCGAGGGCTTCCCGGCCGCCGCTCCCGGCTACTCGCCGCCGAATCGATAGCGCAGGTAGAGGCTGACGCCGCGCAGGTCGTAGAAATTGTCGTTCTGCCCGCCCTGCGGGACGGGGTCGGTCGCGAGCACGCTGTCGCGCGCGATCTTGTCGCCCATGCGCAGGTCGATCCCGAGATCCCAATTGCGGATCAGGTGCTTTATCTCGAGGCCGCCTCCCAGGTAGTAGCCGAAAGCCGGTGTCGCGAGGTTGAGTCGCGCGGCGCCCAAGAAGCCGGTGAGCGCGAAGCGCTGCGACAGGTGATGGCGATAGTCGAGTGCGCGCACGGAGAGCAGCACATCCGAGTCGACGTCGTCGAGCTCGAGTCGGGCGCCGATACTGCCGGCGTGGAGGGCGCGCCGCACTCCGGCGCCCAAGTGCAGGCCGCTCGAGCTCGCGGTGCTGGTGGCCTGACTGGCGAGCTCGGCGTCGACACGCGTGGAGTTGACGCCGAAGTCGACGAAGACCTCGGCCTCGGCACGGCCCGCGCCGAGCGCCGCCGCCGCGAATGCGATGACGCCTAAAGAGCGAATGCCGACTGTGCGTGTAGCCATCTCTGCGAGACCTAGAAGCGAACGAATCCGCCGACGCGCGTGAACGATTGACCGAAGACGTCGCGGCCGCGCGTGAGCTCCGCGCCGACGTAGAACTGCTGCCAAGCGTGGCTATAACGGACCTCGAGATCGTGCGCCGGCTCGTACGGCTGTCCCGAATAGAGTTGGTTCTCGAGGCTGCGATAGGTCGCCTCGACGAAGCCGCCGATCTTCGGCCGCCAACCGAAGCGTCCCATCCAGCTGCGCGCGCCGACGCCGTCGCCCACCACACGCCAATCGCTGCCCCAATGGCCCACGACGTGACCGTCGTTGCGCAGACCGTCTTGGTAGATGTGATGCACGTACCAGCCGTCTTGCCACTCGCTGGCTTCCACGGTCAGGGAGAACTTGTCTCCGAGCCTCGGCAGATCCACGCCGACCGACAGTGCGGTGTTGCCGAGCCTCAGGTTGTTGAGCGTGGACGTGTCCTCGCCCGCATACTCGAAGTAGACGGCGAACGGCACCGGCGTCTGCATCACGAATCGCGACGTGAACGACGCGGCTTGATTGCCGAAGTCGGCGACGGTGCCCGTGTTGTCCGCGCTGGACGGGTTGAAGAAGGCGTTGAGAAAGTCGCCGAACCCTTCGCTGCGCGAGCCGCCGCCGAACTGCATGACGCGATTGACGCCGATCGACCAGCCCGGCAACGGCTCGATCGACAAATGCAGCCCGCCGAGCCGCGGCTTGCCGCTCGTGTAGCCCCCGCCTTCGACCGCGATGCGGCTCGACTCGCTCATCTCCGCGACGAATCCTTCGTAGCGAAGCCGCCAGCGCGTCAGCGGGGTGTAGTTCGAGATCGTTATCGAAGGCATCGTTGCGGCTTCGGTGCCGAGCAACATCGAGCTGTCGGTGAGCGGCGACAGCCAATGGTCGCGATAGCCGACGTCGAGCTGCGCGTATTCCACCCCGAAGCTCAGCATGCTGCCGGTCGGCGCGGTCTCGGTGTCATTGGCGACGACGCCGACGCTCACGAGCATGTAGTCGCCCGGCTGCCAGTAGGCGCCGAACCCGAGCTCGTAGGAGCTGTCGGCGTTCGCTCCATGGAGATTCGGTAACGCGGTTGCCGCCCCGGTGCTCGCGGCACCCGAGAGGCTCGCGTACGTGATGGCCGCGGTTCGCATATAACTTGCGAGATAGCGCTTCACCTCCGCGCAGAGCACGGCGTCGCGCTCACACGCCTTCGGCAGCGCGTCGAGCACCGTGGCCGCGGCGATCGGCCGCGTTTGGACCGGGAGGTCTGCCAAGATCAACAGCCGCTCGATCTGTCTTTCGATCTCGGGCGACTGCTCCAGCGGCAGGTACGGGCTCACGCCCCGTGCGTGCGCCGCGTTCCCGATCGTCAGTGCGAAAAGAGCCACGTATGCAGCGTGGCGTCCGACAAGCATCCCGTTATCCTTATTACCTGGTCGCGCGACGCCGCGGTCGCCGCCGTGGAGGGCGAATGATATCCGCTCGTCTCTGCAAGAGCGATGCATTGCTGTTCGTCTACGGAACGCTTCGTCCGTGCACCCATTCGCCGATGGCGCTCTGGCTTCGGGCGCGCGCGGTGCACGCGGGGACGGCCCGCACGCGCGGCCGGCTCTACGATCTCGGAGCGTATCCGGGGATGATCGCGGCGCGGCGCGATTGCGAATGGGTGACCGGGGACGTGTATCGGTTGCGGCGGCCGCGTCCGACTCTGCGAACGCTCGACCTCTACGAGTGGGGAGAGAGCGGTCGCGGGCGGCCACGATTCGTTCGAGTGCGCCGGATCGTCGAGCGCGAGGGTAGAGCTACACCAGCTTGGGTGTACCTCTTTCGGTTGCCTATTTCCCCAGGTGCAAGAATTCCCGAAGGCGACTATGATCGCCGCGTCGAGGAGATGGATTCGTGAAACGGCGCGAGCTCACTCCGACGTTGCATTGCTAACTCGAACTACTTTGCAGGCTCGCGCGCCGTTATTTTTTGTCTCGAGTTGCCGAATGGCGATCTGGAGACATCGCGTTAACTGTCTCGCCGATGTCCCTGTCGTTGTTGGGACCATTCGCGGCGGCTTCACTTTAAATCAACAATCGCGCGGCGCTCGGAACGAGCGCACGTCGCCTTATAACCGACGCCATGTCCGTGAGCGGCGCGTGCATTTCCACCGTCACCGTGTCTCTGAACGCAGATGCTCGGAGGTGTCACCGCGTGGCGCCATCGCGCGGAAAAACTGCGCCGCGCCTCGATTTCTCGCTGGTCGCACGGAAATTGGCCCCGGCCGCCCCGCGAAGGCAGGGGACGGGTTTAGGGATGGGGGTTGTTCGCACAGGGTCACCGTGGGGAATTCTTCCGCTAACGATTCTGCTGGCCGCTTGCAGCTCGGGAGGGGGTGACGACTCGGGCTCGGGCAGCGCCAACCGGGCGCCGACCATCGCGGGCACACCGGGCACGACCGTTGCGGCTGGCAGCGCCTACTCCTTCGCACCCAATGCGAGCGACGGCGATAGCGACGCGCTGATCTTCGGCGTTGACGCCAAACCTCCCTGGGCGCTGTTCAACACAGCGACGGGTCAATTGAGCGGCACACCCGCAGCGGGCGACGCCGGCGACTATCCCGGTATCACCGTTTGGGTCTCCGACGGCAAGGTGGCGACCAAGCTGCCGGCGTTCGACCTAATGGTCACGGCCCGCGCCATCGTGAACCAAGCGCCGCAGATCGGCGGTGCGCCACCGGCGTCGGTGGCGGCCGGCGCGACCTACGACTTCACCCCGACTGCCAGCGACGCCGATGGCGACACGCTGACGTTCTCCGTTCGCAACAAACCGGCGTGGGTGACGTTCAGCGCGACGACCGGTCGGCTCGTCGGGACACCGTCGGCGGCGAACGTCGGCAACTTTCCCGACCTGGCGATCGGCGTCAACGACGGCCAGACGACGGTCGAGCTGCCGCTGTTCAGCATCGCGGTCATGCTGCCTGCCGGTAACCATGCGCCCGCGATCTCGGGTGTTCCGCCCACGTCGGTGCAGGCGGGTACGGTGTACGCGTTCACGCCGACGGCGAGCGACGCCGATGGCGACACGCTCACGTTCTCGGTCGCGAATCTCCCGGCGTGGGCGTCGTTCAGCGCGGCCTCCGGAACGCTGCAAGGCACGCCGCCGGTTGGCACGACCGGAACCTTTGCGAACGTCGTCCTCAGCGTCAGCGACGGCGGCGCGACCGTGATGCTCGCGCCGTTCTCGATCACGGTGACGCCGTCAACGAGCAATCGCCCGCCATCGATCAGCGGCACGCCGCCG
>DASQOL010000017.1:0-4126 GCA_035644475.1 Gammaproteobacteria bacterium
CGAGGTGCGCGGGCACGAAGTAGCTCGTGGTCGGCTCGAATTGGGCCATCCACTTGAGCCCCTCCAAGGTCTTCGCGTGGCCCTTCGTGCCGGCGCCGGAGCCGATAGCGACCGTCGAAGTGGGGTTCAGCTTGAACCCCGCAGCGCTCCAATTCGGGTCTGCCGCATTCAAGCTGCCCGGGACCGAGCAATCCCAATTGTTACCGACGCTCGAGAGGTGCTGATCGCCGCGGCTCAAGTCGGTGACTCCCGCGTCGAAACAGTAGACCCACTTCGCTAGCGCATCGGCATTGCCGAGCGGGGTGTAGCGCGCGGTGATCGGGCCGGGGGAGGTCGGCAACGTCGCGCTGTCCAGCGCGGCTGGAATCTGGCCCGTGATCACGGACATCGAGGTGTGCTCGTGGCCCGCGGAGATCGACTCGATGCCGATGAACATCGGAAAGTTCCGGTACGCGTTCAGGTACTCCATCAGCGGATACTGGTATTCCTGAACGGACTGCCAGCGCCACACATAGGGTGCGAGGCTGGAGAAGTCGCCCTTGATGTTTGAGGCACCGATGCTGGCGGTCCACGTCGTCGAGGGGCTCGTGCCCGGTATGAACGGATAGGCGGGGGTGCTCAGCGTCGCGTCTTCCGTCAGCGTGCAATTGCGCGTGCCGCCGCTGTTGCCGTGGCCGGCCTGCACGAACCAGTCGAGAGCCCACGGCACGCTGGCCGAGTCGGTGGAGTGCCTCACCACGTTCTGCATCGACATCGACCCGTCCGAGCAAGTCGTGTGGTTGTGGAAGTCGCCGGCGACATACTTGCCCGGCGTCTTCGCGGCCGTTGCGACCGTCGGTGCCGTGACGACGGCGCCGGCGCCGATGGCGGCGGCCACAGCGAGCGCTAGCTTGTTCATGCTGAAACGTTGGTTCATCGCGATAGCTCCCTGGAGTTTGACGGTGCGGCGCGTGGCCCGATCTCTAGTGCGTGCTCAACCGGCCCGGCACTCGGCCGGACAGACGACTACACTGCTTCGCGAAAAACCTTAGCAGCCGTGTGTTGACGTAATGTGTAGCTTTCTTGTTATTTCCGCTGCACGAGAATTCGCGTCGACACTCCGCCGGACATCGCGCTTACATCGCGACGGCGATTGTCATTCACTTGTAAACAGGGCACGCGCGCGCGTCCGCGCAATTCACCGATCAGTGGCGCCGATTTGCTCGAGCGCGCGGCCGGCGTCGGAACGCGCCGGCTGGATCTCGCTCAATTGCGTGAGCAGCGCGCGCGCGGACGCGACATCCACCCGCCCCAACGCCGTCGCCATCAGCAGCAGCGGGTCGTAGGCCGGACGGAAATCCGGGCTCACGCGCAGCACCGCCAGCAACGGCTCGCGCACTTGCGCCAACATCTCCCGCGGGTCCGCCGACGGCCGTACGTCGCGACCCGCTTCGATGAAGAGATTCCGCGCCTTCCAGTACGCCGCGACGCGTCGGCGCGACGTCTCGTCCGCCGCGCCGAGCACCTCGGCCGGGTCGATCGAGAGCTCACCCAGAAGCTCGAGCAATCGGTCGCGCGGCAGCGAGGTTGGCATATAGGTGATCCGCGGCGCGCGATAAGCGACGACGGGACGGTCGTCGGTGTTGGCGGCGGCCGCGCCCGCGAACCGCCGCAACGAGCTCGGCCCCGCCACGAAGCTGCCGAGCAGCGCGAGCTCGTCCTCGATTCCGAAATCGGCGAGCTTCTGCCGCGCGGCCGCTTTCACCAGCCGGTCACGCACTGCCGGGACGTCGAGGGGCGTCCCGTCCGCGCGCCCCACGAGCCCGAGCACCGGCGTCTCGAGGCTGTTGCTCGCGAGCATGGCCGCTGCGTCGGGATACACGGCGACGAACGACTTCACGATGCTGCGCAGCGTGTCGAGATCGAGCTGATGCAGCGGCAGCCACTGGCAGAACAGGCCGCCCGCGTCGAGCCGCTCTCGGACCGCCGCGAAGTGCTCCACCGTGTACAGCGCGCCGGAGCCGCTGCGTGCCGGGTGAAAGTTGTCCGAGACGATCACGTCGTAGCGCCGATCGCTCGCGCGGACGTAGCGGCGCGCGTCAGCCGCGAGGAGGCGCAGACGCGGATTCGGTGCCGCCTCGCCCCGCGCATCTGCGAAGTACGCCGACGCGCTGATCACCTCCGGCAATAGCTCGACGGCGTCCACCTCGAGCGTCGAGTCGGCAGCCGCAGCGGCCGCCGTGTTGCCGGTGCCGAGGCCGAGGAACAGCACGCGCCGGGGCGCCGGGTGCAGCAGCACGGGCAGCCACGCAAGGCGCGCGTCGACCCGCAGCGTCGCGCTGCTGCCTTCCTGCTGGCGGTTGTCGATCCGCAGCCGCGCGACGCCGTTGGCATCCTCGACCACGCTTACCGCAGCCATGACGCCGTCGCGGTAGCTGGCGACGCGGCCGCCCGCGGGGACGTCGACGAATGCGAGCGGCGGCGCGGCCATGGCGATCGCGAGCACGGCGAGCGCGGGCACCCAAACGACCGGCATGCGCCAAGCGGCACGCGCTGTCAGCACGAGATAGGCGAGCGCAGTCGAGAGCAGCGCGAGCTTCGGCCCCAGCGCGGGCAACGCCAGCACGCCGAAGATCCAGGGCGCGGCGGCCGCGCCGAGCGTGTTTGCGCCGAGCGCTCGCCCGAAGCTGACGCCGGCGGCGCTCGCGCGCGCGCTCAAGTGGCTGAACACCGCGCCCATGACGATCGTCGGCGCCCCGAACGCCGCGAGCGCGAGCAACGCTTCGGCGCCGACGGCGGCGGACATGCTCGGGCCGAATGCGCGGAGCGCGGCGGCCTTTACGTGCTCGGCGGCCCACAGCGTCGAGGTCCCGACGAGGACCGCTGCGGCGAGCGCGCACAGTAGTCGATCGCCGAGCTCGTCCGCGGCACGGCTCCGCGCGAGCCATCGGTCGTAGCTCGCGGCGCCCGCAGCGGTGCCCACGAGGTAGACGGCGAGCAGCATTGCGAACGTGTAGACGGTGTCCTCCGCCACCTGGCTCAGCACACGCACCACGAGCACCTCGTAACCGATGCCGAGTAGCCCGGTGATCGCGAGACTAGCAAGCACGCCGCGCACGACCCGCGAATCGCGCGCGGTCGGCGCGGGCGCGACTGCCGCGCTGCGCGGAAACACGACGAGCGACGCGCCGCCGCAGAGCAGGTTGAGCACGATGCAAACGCCCGCGGTGCGCACGAGCCCGAGCGTGGGCGCCAGCCAAAAGGCGATCGCGAGCACGCCGAGCACCGCGCCGAATGTGTTGGCGGCGTACAGCGGCGCGATCGAGCGCCCCGCGCTGCGCAGCTCCGCCGTGAGGCGCTCCATCGCGGGAAGCGTCGCCCCCATCGCGGCGGTGGCCGGCAGCAGCAAGACGAAGGTCCCGAAGAACGCGATGGTCCACTGCCAGATCGCCGCCGGTTGGGCCCCGGTGAGCGCCAGCAACCACGCGCTGAACGGCGTCATGCCGAGCGCGAGCACGAGGCTCCACGACGCGATCATCAGCTCGCAGCCGGCGTACCACCGCACGGGCCGCGGGCTCTGCTCGATCCGCGGGCCGAGCGCGAACGCTCCGACCGCGAGCCCGCCGAAGAACGCCGCGACCACCGCGAGCACGGCAGCGGCTTCATGGCCGAGCCAAACCGCGCATTGTTGGGTCCAGACGATCTCGTAGCCCAACGCGGCCAACCCGGAAGCCGCCATCAGCGCAAGCGAGGCTCGCCGCTGCCAAGGCGCGCCGGCGTTCGTTTGCAGCCGGGGCGGCGAGACGCCGTTCGAGCTCAACCGCTGAACCTGATCGAGTAGCCCCAGGAGTCGAGCCGCGAAGGGATCGCATTGAACGACAGCGTGATGCGCCGCTCGCCTTGATTCGGCGGCACCGCGTGCATCAGGTAGCTCGGGAACAGCACCAGGTCGCCCGGTTGCGGCGCAGGGCTGATCCATTTGTCCGCGTTGTAGGGGCCGGGCGTGATCCCCGCGTGGTCGTTCTTGAACAGAAAATCGGTGCCGCCCGGCGACCGCATGAACACCGTCTGCGAGCCGGGATGCGTGGGCGTGAGGTACACGACGCCCGAGATGAAGCTGTTCGCGTGGTTGTGCATGGCCTGGTGA
>DASQOL010000018.1:0-83627 GCA_035644475.1 Gammaproteobacteria bacterium
GGTCATGTTGTTGATGGTCTCGGCCAGCGCCGCCACCTCGCCCTTCGATTTCACCGTCAGGTTCTGCTTCAGGTCGCCGTTCGCCACTGCGGTCACGACCTTGACGATGCCGCGCACCTGCTCGGTGAGGTTCGCCGCCATGACGTTGACGTTGTCGGTGAGGTCCTTCCAGGTGCCCGACACGCCCTCGACCTCGGCTTGGCCGCCGAGCCTGCCCTCGGTGCCGACCTCGCGCGCCACGCGCGTGACCTCCGACGCGAACGAGTTGAGCTGGTCGACGACCGTGTTGATCGTGTTCTTGAGCTCGAGGATCTCGCCCTTCACGTCCACCGTGATCTTGCGCGACAGATCCCCGCGCGCGATCGCGGTGGTGACCTCGGCGATGTTGCGCACCTGGCTCGTGAGGTTCGCGGCCATGACGTTGACGTTGTCGGTCAAGTCCTTCCAGGTGCCCGCGACGCCCGGCACCGCGGCCTGGCCGCCGAGCTCGCCCTCGGTGCCGACCTCGCGCGCCACGCGCGTGACCTCCGACGCGAACGAGTTGAGCTGGTCGACCATCACGTTGATGGTGTTCTTGAGCTCGAGGATCTCGCCCTTCACGTCCACCGTGATCTTGCGCGACAGATCCCCGCGCGCCACGGCGGTGCCGACCTCGGCGATGTTGCGGACCTGGGCCGTCAAGTTGCCGGCCATCGAGTTGACGTTGTCGGTGAGGTTCTTCCAGGTGCCGGCGACGCCGGGTACGATCGCCTGGCCGCCGAGCTTGCCCTCGGTGCCGACCTCGCGCGCCACGCGCGTGACCTCCGACGCGAACGAGTTGAGCTGGTCGACCATCGTGTTGATGGTGTTCTTGACTTCGAGGACCTCGCCCTTGACGTCGACGGTGATCTTGCGCGACAGGTCGCCGCGCGCGATGGCCGTCGCCACTTCGGCGATGCCGCGGACCTGGCTCGTCAGGTTCCCGGCCATGACGTTGACGTTGTCGGTGAGGTCCTTCCACGTGCCGGCGACGCCGGGCACGATCGCCTGGCCGCCGAGCTTGCCCTCGGTGCCGACCTCGCGCGCCACGCGCGTGACTTCCGACGCGAACGAACGCAGCTGGTCGACCATCGTGTTGATGGCCTCCTTGAGCTGCAGGATCTCGCCGCGGACGTCCACCGTGATCTTGCGCGACAGGTCGCCATCGGCGACGGCGATGGTCACGGCCGCGATGCTGCGAACTTGCGCCGTGAGGTTGCCGGCCATCGAGTTCACGCTGTCGGTGAGCGTGCGCCAGACGCCCGACACGTCCTCCACGACCGCCTGGCCGCCGAGCATGCCTTCGGAGCCGACCTCGCGCGCGACGCGCGTGACCTCCGACGTAAATACGCTCATCTGCTCGATCATGCGGTTCACGATGATCGCGGATCGCAGGAATTCGCCCTCGAGCCGCCGCCCTTCGATCTCGAGGGGCACGGTCTGCGTCAAGTCGCCTTTGGCGACCGCGGCGATGCTGCGCGTGACCTCGATCGTCGGGCGCAGCAGGTCGTCGATGAGCTCGTTGACCGACGTCTCCATCGCCCCCCAGGCGCCCGCACGACGGTCGCACTGCACGCGTTGGCGGGTGAGGCCGCGCTTGCCCACGGCGTCACCGACGCGTTCGAGCTCCCTCGCGAGCCGTTCCTTGGCCGCAACGATGTCGTTGAACGTGTCCGCGATCTTGCCGGCGATCCCCACGCAGTCGGCGCCCAGGCGCGCCGAGAAGTCGCCGTTGCGCACGGCCATCAGCGCCGCCAGCAGATCTTTGGAGTCGATCTCGGTCTCGCGCGAGCCGAACGGCGTTCCCACCACGGTGTGGCTCAGGGGTTCCATGCAGTCACGTCTCCTCGCAAGGACGTTGTTCTCGGCCGCGAGCGGCCGCCCGTCGCCCCGCGGGATGTTTTTTCGAGGCCGCTCGGGCGAAGCGGCCGGCCACTACCACGGCCCACGGGGGGTCGGACGCGGCTCGCCGTTGAAATTCCTGAACTCGGCTTTCCAAGATTTGGAATAAACCCCTACCCCGGCTCGGACCCGCGCGGCATCTCCGTCGCAGGCCGTCCCGCCAAGCCCCCGGCCCGCCTCACGTCGGCCGGCGCCCGCGCATCCGCGGTCGCCACCCTATTTGATGCCGGCCCTGCCAGGAGGAATGCAACGCGCGTGCCACGCGCGCGCGGCCGACGGCCCGCTATTTGCATCGTGACCGGATGACGGCGCCAAGCGCCGGACAAGGGAGCGTTCAGGGGTGGAGATCTCGAAAGTCGCGCGGCGGGACTCCCTGTGTAAGCCCGACGCGATCTGCCTGCGCTGCTTCAACAGCCAGCAACAGCTGCGGTTCCCGTTTCTCGTCTACTGCGAGCACCGCAACACGCTCGCGTTGATCCGCTCCGCGCGCGACTCGACGACGTTCCCTTGCGCGCCCGCCCAGCTCCACGGCTTGCTGGCACGACTCGACAGTGCCGCCGTCCGAACGCCGAGGGCCGCGGTTCCGTCCGCCGACCAAGCCGCCGTCCGCTGACGACCGTAGCGGGCCTGCGCGTGCCTTCCACACCTTTAATATAGTCAGTGCGCTCCCACACCCCTCGCGGACCGGATTCAGCGGGACATACCCCGCACGTAAATTGCTCTGGAGCCGATCCATGAGTGGGAACGGCGACGACACGCCGGCCGTAACTCTTAGGGACATCCTCCGCGCAGGCGGCGTCGGCTCGACCGCGTCCGAGCACGATTGGGCGGTGCTCGTGCGTTGCGTGGCGGCCAGCGATCCGCGTGCACTGGACGCCCTGTACCAGCGCGTGTGCGCGCCGGTGTTCACGTTGATCTTGCGCACCGTGAAAGATCGGGTCACGGCGGAGGAGCTGACTCTCGACGTGTTTCGCTACGTTTGGCTGCGAGCCTCGAGCTACGACGCCCAAAACGGATCGGTCATCGCTTGGATCATGAATGCCGCCCGTTCCCGAGCGAGCGAGCGAGCGTGGCTCGAGAGGAGCGAGCGACACGCCGATCCACGTGCGGAAGATGAACGACCGGCGGCGCACGGCAAGGCACGCGAGGCCGGCGACGACGCACAGCGAGAACGCGTTTTGCGCACCGCTCTCTCGGTGCTAACGGCAGACGAGCGGCTGACGATCGAAACCGCGTTCTTGTCGGGGATCGCCTACGCCGAGACGGCGGCCGTCGACGAGCCGCACGGGGCGGTGAAGCTGCGGATCCGCTCTGCTCTCGGCAAGCTCAAGCTGATCCTCCAAAAAAGCGCCCGGCGAGTCGCGACGCCGAAGGCTCGCTGCGAGCGCGCCGAAGCGCTGCCCGAGTACGTCTTGCGAGCCATGCCGGCGAGCGAAGCGGCGTCCCTCGAACGGCACTTGGCCGGGTGCACGCAATGCCGTTGCGAGCTCGAAGAGTTGCAGCACGTCGTCGACGCGTTGGCGTCCTGGGGAACGGATGTCTTGCGTCCGCCGCGGTCCGTTCGGCGGCGGCTCGCACGCCGAAGCGCCGCGGAGACCGGCGACGAACGCATCTTGGCGTCCGCGGTGGCGCAACCCGATCCTCCTTGGAACCAGATCGCACCCGGGATCCAAGTGAAGATGTTGTCCGCCGATTCGCAAGCGGATCGCGTGAGCATGCTGGTTCGGCTCGCGCCGGGCTTTGCGTATCCCTCGCACCGTCACGCGGGCGTCGAGGAGCTTCACCTGCTCGACGGTGAATTGTGGATCGACGGGCGACAGCTCGGGCCGGGGGACTACAGCCGCGCCGAGCCCGGCTCCGACGATCACATCGTCTGGAGCGGAACCGGCTGCACGTGCCTGCTGATCACTTCGGTCGAAGACGCGCTCCACTGACGTCGCGTCCGAGCTCGCGCTCACTTTGACCGTTGAGGTTGGCATAGCGTTTGCACCCTCCTCCATTAGTGCGCTACCACATCCTCGCCACGGACTACGACGGCACGCTGGCGCACGGCGGCGCGGTGTCGCAGCGAACGCTCGACGCGCTGAAGCGGCTGCTCGGCTCCGGGCGCAAGCTCGTGATGGTCACCGGCCGCGAGCTGCCGGACTTGCAGCGCGTCTTCCCGCACCTCGACCTGTTCGAGCTCGTGGTCGCCGAGAACGGCGCGCTGCTCTATCGCCCCGCCACGAAGACGACGCAGCAGCTCGCGCCTCCGCCGCCGCCCGAGTTCGTCGCCGAGCTTCGCGAGCGCGGCGTCGGGCCGATGTCGGTGGGCGAAGTGGTCGTCGCGACTTGGGAGCCGCACTCGCAGACGATGCTCGACGCGATCCGCGATCTCGGCCTCGACCTCCAGGTGATCTTCAACAAGGGCGCCGTGATGGCGCTGCCCACCGGCGTGAACAAGGCTAGCGGCCTGGCCGCGGCGCTGCGCGAGCTCAAGATGTCCGCCCACAACGCAGTGGGGATCGGCGACGCCGAGAACGACCACTCGTTCATGAAGCTCTGCGAGGTTTCGGTCGCCGTCGCCAACGCGCTCCCGTCCGTGAAGAGCACGGCGGACGTGGTCACCGAGGGCGATCACGGCGACGGCGCGACCGAGCTCGTGGACCACCTGCTGCGCGACGACCTTGCGAGCGTCGCGGCGCAGCTCGCCCGGAGGAGACTCACGTTCGGCGACGACGCGCACGGCGAGGTGAAGCTCGAGCCGTACGGCGGCTGCACGCTGATCTGCGGCGCGTCCGCGAGCGGCAAGTCCACGGTGGCCAAGCGCCTCGTCGAGTCGTTGCGCGAGCAGGCGTACCAGTTCTGCCTCGTGGATCCCGAGGGCGACTACGAGAGTCTCGGCGGCGCCGTCGTCGTGGGCAAGCCGAGCGCGGCGCCCTCGCTCGACGATGCGCTGCAGCTGCTCGAGGACGTTGGCGTCAACGGCGTCGTGTGTCTCACCGGCGTGCCGATCTCCGACCGGCCCAAGTACTTCGTCGACCTGTTCGCCGGGCTGCTGAAGATGCGTGTGCGCTACGGCCGGCCGCATTGGCTCGTGCTCGACGAAGCGCATCACCTGATGCCGGCGGCGTGGCAGCCGCCGAACGGCCTGCTACCGGAGCACCTGCGCAACGTGGTCCTCGTGACTGTGCACCCCGAGCTGCTGTCTCTCGAGGTGCTGCAGCGCGTCACCGACGTGATCGCGGCCGGCCCCACGGCGCCCGATATCCTCGCGCGGCTGGCAGAGGTCCGCCACGTCGAGATCCCGGCCGCGCCGGCGCCGCGGGCCCCGGGCGAAGTGCTGCTTTGGTCGGAGCGCGACGGCGGCTGCCGGCTCGTGCGCGTCCGGCCGCCGACGGAGGAGCACCGCCGCCACACGCGCAAGTACGCCGAGGGGCGCCTATCGGCCGAGCGCAGCTTCTATTTCCGCGGTCGCGACAAGAAGCTCAACTTGAGGGCGCAGAATCTCATTCAGTTTCTCGAGCTCGCCGAAGGTGTCGACGCCGAGACCTGGGAGTTCCATCTGCACAAGGGCGACTACTCGAAGTGGTTCCGCGAGCACATCAAAGACGAGGAGCTCGCGAACGAAGCCGCGGAGCTCGAGGGACGGGATCTCGGCGAGAGGGACAAGAGCCTCGCCAAGCTCCGCGACGCGATCGGCCGCCGCTACACGTTGCCCGCGTCGCCGGACGTACCCGTGCGGGGCGCCGAGTAGGTCAGGCGCGCCGCGCGGCCCTCGCGAGCGGCCGGAACTGCAGGCCATACAGCAAGTCGAGGTAACGGCGCGTCTCGTCGCGCTCGAGGTTGGTCGTGAACTTCCAGAACGCATAAATGCGCGACAGCGTCATGAGCCGCTCGGCGTAAAGCTCCCAGGTGTAGCGCGCGCGGATCCGCTCGACCGCGCCGGCGGAGAGCCGCTCCCAGTAGCCCGGCTCCTCGCGGCAGCGCTGCAGGAACGCGCCCAACTTGGCCGCGGTCTCGGCGCCGTGGTTCGGGTCGATGTGGAATCCGGAGACACCATCCTCGATGATCTCGAGCGGTCCGCCGTAGCGCGTCGCGAAGGTCGGCAAGCCGCAGATCATCGCTTCGACGACCGTGAGCCCGAACGCCTCGAACACCGCGGGCTGCACGAACACGCCGCGCCGGTCGGCGATCCAGCGATAGAGCTCGCCGGCGAGTGCTTTGTCGAGGCGAGCGCCCACCCAGCGGACTTGACCGTCGAGCCCGTGCGCGTCCATGAGCGCGTGCATCTTCTCGATCTCCGCTCGCTCCTCCGCATCTGCGGACTTTGCCGCGTCGACGTGTCCCGCTACGACCAGCACGTTCGCGACCGAGCGCAGCGCGGAGTCGTTCGCGTACCACTCGACGAACCCCGCGATGTTCTTGATCCGGTCGAGCCGCGCCATCGTGAACAGCAGCGGCTTGTGCGTGTCCTTGAGCTGCCCGCGCGCCTCCGGAAATTCCGCCGAGTAGACGATCCGCCGAATCTCCTCGTGGCGATCCGCGAGCCGCCGCGCCGTGTCGGTATAGGGGAAGTAGGTCTCCGCCTCGGCGCCCGGCGACACGATGTTGAATTTCGGGTCGAAGAGGTCTATGCCCTTCGCCACGCGGTAAAGGCCCGGCATCGTGAACGCGGAGTAACTCTCGTATTGACCCACCGTGTCGCGCCTGCCCGCGATCTCCTGGTAGGTGCTGGCGATGATGAAGTCCGCCGCGTTCATCGCAATCAAGTCGGCGGTGAACTGGCACGCGAAGTGGTACTGCTCGTCGCTGTTCTTCCAATAGAGATCGGAGTAGAGATACTTGGTCTTCTCGAGCGCGTGCGCGATGTTGCACTGCGTGACCTTGAGACGCTCGGCGAGCAGCGTCGCGACGAGGTTGCCGTCGGAATAGTTGCCGATGATGAGGTCCGGCCGCGCGTCCAGCTCGGCCTTGATCTCGATCTCGGCGTCCGCGGCAAAGCGTTCGAGATACGGCCACACGTCGAAACGCGAGATCCAGTGCGGCACCACGGCTCCCGCGTCGTCGCGGAACGGCACGCGTAGGATCCGCGCGCTGCTCGTGCCATCGATCGACTCGAGCCGTTGAGCGCAGGTCGTCGCTCCGGCGTCGGGAATGAGCCGCGTCACTACCAGGATCTTCGGCTCGATGTCGAGACCCTGCTCGGAGAGCCGCCGGCGCATCTCCTTCTCGAGGGCGCGCACCTGGTCGAGGATGTAGACGACTTGCCCGCCCGTATCCGGCAGGCCGAGCACGTTCGCCTGCCCGAAGTAGCCGTGCGGCGACAGGATCACGATCGAGAAGATCATCGGCACGCGGCCCAAGAACCGCTCGAGCGTCGCGGGCTCCGGCGCCTCGAGGATGTCGGAGAGCTGCGTGAGCGTCGCGCGCATCCGCGCGACGTCGCGACCCCAGCCTACCTCGAAGCCGCGCCGCTTCATGCCGGCGGCGACGTCGTCCCAGGTCTCGTCGGCTTTGCGGTCGCCGAGATACTCCTGCGCGTCGCGGAGCGCGCTGCGCAGATCCTCGACCGTCGCGATGCGCTCGTTCAACATGAGCTGGAGGTCGCGATACTGGTGAATGCGCAGGAAGTCGAGTAAGTAGCGGTCGCCCTTGCCGAGCTCCTGGAACAGCTGGCTCGACAAGCGGCGGTTCAAGAACTCGACGCCGCGGCCGATCGAGCGCTCCTCCTGCATGCGCGGGAACTCGCGATTGAAGGGACCGAAATCGACCTCGAGCAGCCACGCACCGTCGTGAGCGCGGCCGTTCACGAGCCGCTCCTTGCAGCGCAGGAAGTCGGTGCCTGCGATGTGCTCGTGTCGGTGGCGGTCCATGTCGAAGCGCAGATAACGCCAGCGCGCGACCGACGGCCGCACGGCCACGTAGAACCAATGGTCGTCGAGCACGGCCTCCACGCAGACGCGCACGCCGCGGCCGAGCGGCGAGCTCGAGAGCCCCTCACGCCCGTCGTGCTCGCAGAAGCGCAAGAACTCGTCCCAGAGGTCCGATTGGAGGAACAGCTTCTTACCGAGGCGGCGGTAGTGCTCGAGCAGCTCGTAGAGTCTTTCGCTGCTCTCGCTCAGGAACTCGTCCCACCCGCGCGCGGCGTCCGGCGTCGTCACTGGCGCCACCCCTCGCGGTGCTCGCCGGCCGGCGCGCCCGGCGGAAAGCACTCGTCGTCGTGTGTGTCGATGTCACCGAGGAAATCGAAGTACTCGAGCCCCTCGATCACGCCCCAAGCATAGGACTTGTCGGCGAAGTGCAGCCGCCCGTGGTCGCGGAGGCGATCGAGCTCCGCGCTGTGGTTCGCGACCACGACACCGAGCATGTCGCCCCGCAACATCTCCTCGTCGTTCCCGGAATCGCCCGCGATCAGCATGCGCTCGGGCGGCAGCTTCCACTTGATCGAGAGATACCGGATGGCCGTGCCCTTCGACGCGCGCAGCGGCAAGAGATCCAGGTACTTGCCGTGCGAGAACACCACGTTCGCGTGGAGGTCGTGCTGGCGCAAGTGCTGTCGGATCTCGCGAACCATCGGCGCTTTCGTGAGATCGACGTTGAACGAGATCTTGTGGCGGCGCTGCTCCGTCTGCGCCTGCGGCACGAGCCCCGGCAGCTCCTTAACCGCGAGCAGCAGATTGTCGCGGTCCCAGCGGTAGTCGATGTGCCGCTGCCAGCTTTCGTCGGGCACCGCCTCCGGGCCGTAGTAGATCTCCGTGCCGACGGCCGTGACCAGCACGTCGGGCGGCGGCACGCGCCATTCCTTCAACACCCTGCGCGCGCTCTCGATCCGGCGCCCGGTCGCGACCGCGAAGCCGACGTGCCCGGGGGCCGAGCGGAGCCGCCTCGCGAGCTCCTCCACGCCGCCGCGGTCGCCGAGCAGCGTGTTGTCGATGTCGCAGACCAGCAGGCGGTCGACCCGCGGGAGCCGGCTGCGCTTGGGCGCGGTATCGGCACGTTGCCAGCGTTCGAGCACGCGCTCGACGGCGCTCAAGTACTGGTCGACGTGACGCGGCCACGAGTACACGCGGCGCGTGCCGCGGACGCCGTTGCGCGACCACGCGCGCCAGCGCTTGCGATCGGACAAGGCGCGCAGGATCGCCGTCCCCATCGCCTCGCCGTCGAGCGCGTCGACGAGCACGCCGTTGCGGCAGTTGGCGAGGATGTCGCGCGGACCTCCGTCGGCGGTCGCGACCACGGGCAAGCCGCTCGCGGCCGCCTCGATCAGCGTGAGCCCGAACGGCTCCGTCAGTGCCGGGTTAACGAACACGCCGTGGGTGCGCGCGGCCGCGCGATACACCTCGGGCACGTCCTCGGGCCGATGATGCTTCGGATACGCGACCTTGCCGTACAGGTCGTAGCGGTCGATGTCGAGCAGCAGCTCGGTGAGCACTTGCCGCGGCCCGTGCTCCATCTCGGCCACGTCGTCGCGGTTGCCGGCGATGACGACGAGATTGGCGACCTCGGACAGCTCGCGACGCTCCGCGTATGCGCGCACGAGCGTCCGCAAATTCTTGCGCTCGTCGGGTCGCGAAAGCGCCACGATCATCGGCTTCGCCGGCTCCTTGAGAAAGCGCTCGAGCTCCTCGACGATCGGCAGACGCACGGCCGGGCCGTCGGGCGGGTGAAAACGATCGAGCTCGACGCCCGGCGGGATCACGCGGATTCGCCGCGGCTGGTGGTTGTCGTACAGCGCGTATTGCTCGTCGCGCTCCTGCTGCGTGCTCGCGATCACGAGCGCGGCAGCATCGAGCGTGAGCTCCTCCGCTTCCACGCGCTGGATCATGTTGTAGTCCTGCTCGATCTGCGCGTCGGCCTTACCGCTTCCGAGCAAGCGCTCGCGCTTCACGCGGCCAAGCGAGTGGCCCGTGTGAATCAGGGGCACGCCCAGGATCGCGGCCACGCGGGCGCCCACGTAGCCGGCGTCGGCGTAATGGCTGTGGATCACGTCCGGCGGCCGGCGCGCCGCCGCGACGTGCTGAATGATCTGGTCCGCGAGCCCGTCGAGGTGCGGCCACAGGGTCTCCTTGCGCAGGTAGCGGCGCGGGCCGCACGGCAGGCGAACGATCTGCACGCCCGGCGCGAGCGGCTCCACCGCGCGCATGTAGCTCGCGTCGATACGCTTGTCCTCGATGCGCCGCGTGATCAAGTCCACCCGGTCGACGCGCGGATCGGCGCCGAGCGCGCGCGCGAGCTCGACCACGTATTTCACCTGGCCGCCCGTATCGGCGTCGCGGCCGAGCTCGATGTTCTCGCCGCGCACGAGACCATGCACGCTGAGCAGCAGGAGATACTTGCCGCCGGGCGGGCGCGAGGCGCTGCCGTTCAGGTCCGCCATTGCCTCAGGAAGCGCTGATAGATCGCCTCGTCTTCGGGCAGCGCGCCGCGAATGCCGCAGACCGCCGCGGCGAACGACGTGGCGCGATGCAGGCCGAGCTGCAACGGCCAGCCACGCGCGATCCCGACCATCAGCACGGCGCTGAACGCGTCGCCCGCACCCACGGAGTCCACGAAGCTCGGCACGCGTTCCGGCTGCGCCGTGATCGAGAGATCCGCGGTCACCGCGAGCGCCCCCTGGTCCCCGTAAGTGACCACCACGAGATCGAGGCCGAACTGCGAGCGCAGCGTCTCGGCCCGCTGCAACTGCGTGCGGATCGGCCCGTTGACGAGCTCCGCGAGCTCCGTGCCGTTCAACTTGAGCCAGCGCGCGCCGCGCACCAGGCTCTCGACCGCCGCGCGGTCCCACCACGGCGACCGCAGGTTGACGTCGACGAACGTCGACAGGCCGGTGTCCTTCAAGAAACGCAGCGCGGCGGCGCTCGTGGCTTTTCGCGCCGCGAGCGAGCCGTGGTAGAGAAACGCGAGCTTCTGTTGCGAGAGGTTCGGAAACTCGGCCTTGTCGATGTAATCGTAGGCCTGATTGCCGGGGATGGTGAAGCGTGGCTCGTCCTCGCTCGTGGCGACCACCACGCGTCCCGTCGCGCGCAGCGGGTCGACTTGAATACCGCGAGTATCCAGGCCCGCGCCCGTGAGGCGCTCGAGCAGCAACCCGCCGAGGTCGTCGCGCCCTACGCGGGAAAGGAGCAGCGGGTCGAGGCCGAAGCCGTGCAGATGCCAGGCGACATTCAGCGGGGCTCCGCCGGGCTGATGCAGGTCGTCGTCGAACTCGTCGAACACGATCTCGCCGAATACCACCGGTCTGCCGGAGATACCGCGAGAGAGATCGCGCTGCTCATCATTTGACGCCGCCATGACTCACGTTCGGTGACCTGCTTGAACAGGGCGATGCAAGTTGCGCGCCATGGACTCGACCGTCCGTACATGTGTTTTCCTCGCGATTCCTCAATACGCATGCTTGTCGCGGAACACCAGAACGAAGGTCCGAATCATGATTTTGATGTCGAGCAGCCAGCACCAATGCCGCAGGTATTCCAAGTCGTAGTCGACGCGTCGGCGCATGTCCTCGAGCGAATGCGTCTCGCCGCGGCAACCGTTGACTTGCGCGAGCCCGGTGATGCCCGGAGTGACCTTGTGGCGCACCATGTATCCGCGGATCAGCTTGCGGTACTCCTCATTGTGGGCAACCGCATGCGGCCGCGGACCGACGAGACTCATGCGGCCCTGCAACACGTTGATGAGCTGCGGCAGCTCGTCCAGCGACGTGCGCCGCAGGAACCGGCCGACGCGTGTCACGCGCGCGTCGTTGCGAGTGGCCTGAACGATGTGATCGCCGTTGTCGCAACAGGTCATCGAGCGGAACTTGTAGACGGTAATGCGCTCGCCGTCGAGCCCGTAGCGGTCCTGCTTGAACAGCGCTCGGCCGGGCGACGTCAGCTTGATCGCGATCGCCACGCCGATCATCAGCGGCGACGCGAGCAGCAACAGCAGCGCCGCGAACACGATGTCGGTGGCGCGCTTCATCACGTACCGCACGCCGTGCAGCGGCGACTCGCAGAGCGCGACGACGGGGATGCCCTGGATGTCGGCGCTCTGCGCCTGGATCAGGTCGAACAACGAGACGTCGGGGATCAGGTACACCGACGAGGTCGTGTCGCGCAGTTCCTCGAGCATCGCCCGCATGTTGGGCGAGCCGGTCGGCAGCGCGATGAACACCACGGGGATGTGGTGCACGTTCACGTAGTCGCGGACGGCGGCCAGCTCTTCGCAAGTTTCGACGCCCATGTTGTCGCGCAGGAACGCGAGCTCGTGCGCAGCGAGCGGCGAATCATCCGCGCCTCCGGCCGAATACAGGCGGCGGAGCTTGAGGCCGAGCTCCGGGCGGTCGTGAATGATCCGGGCGAGCTCGAGGCTCATCTTGCTCGCGCCGACGATCACCGCGCCGCGCGCGTTGCGCGCCGACAGCATCGCCATCCGCATGCACTGCCGCAGGCAGAGCGACGCGCCGACCAGCACCGCCGGAGTCGCCACGAGCCACAGGAACAAGGCGCGCCGCGAGAAGATTTCCGAGCTCTTCGTGGCGTAGCCGATCAAGAGCAGCGCGCCCACCACTCCGAGCCAACCGATGCCGATCTGACCGGCGAACGTGAGGCCGTTCGCCTGCACCGCCGTACTTTGCGACTCGTCCTGGCCCATGAAGATCCAGGTGAGGAGCGCCGTGATGATCGCGAGCGCGACGTAGGCGCGGGTGAAACGGACGTCGAGGAACGACGTGCAGGCGATCAGCATCGCGATCGTCACCGCCGGCACCAACAGCATTCTCAATGCCGTCAGGAGCGTCACTTGTAAACTGATCTTCGTCATCGGCACAGTGTCTCAACACCTCGCTTCCTGCGTATGCCGGCGGTCAACCAGCTTCCGTTCCGGCGGTGTTCGCGATGCAAGGCGTGTGCCATTGATGCGACGCGCGGCCCCGCAGTCGCCGCGCGACACGCGGGAAGGGGGGGCCGGTGTTGCGCGTACACGTCGCGCCACACCGCCCCGGATTACCCGCAAACTTTGGAATGCCATTACAAATTAGCAACCGCAAAATGCGGCGCGGGAGCGCGGCGCAACTGCGTCGCAGTTGCGTCTCGCGTGCGGCGCGAGCGCGACGTTGCGCGTCGCCGATAAGCGATGGGTTGCGCTTCCGCCCGGCGCGTCGGGGGAGCAGCGTCACCGCAAGGAAGTCGACTGAAACGTGTCGCTGCCCGACGACATGCGCCGCGGGCTCGTCGTCGCCGGCGCCAATCACCGACGAGCAGCTCGGCACGTCGAAATCGTGCCGCGCGGCTGCTCACCGACTGCCGACTGCATCGTCATCTGCGCGTCGTTCGTCGACCGGCGTGCTGTTGAAGCTCGGCAACCCGTCGAACGACGTACGATGTTGCGACGGATCGTCGCGTCCGGCGATGCGTCGGTGCAGACGGCGCACAGCGCCGGTCGATGCGTCCCAAAAAGAGGAAGCAGATTTTGCAGGGAAGCAGCACCGACACGGTGCTGCGGCGTCCACCGGCCGCGCAACTCGGTCGAAACGTCGTCCCCCTGCGACAAGAACGAGTGCCGGCGCGGGCACGCCGGTTTGCGGCATGGGACTTGCAGTGAAGGCCCGGGTTCACGATCGCTCGGGTACGAACAACAATGGCAAGCTCGATTGTCGATGCGCCGCCGCGGCCGCTAGCCGGGATTCGCGGCCACGCGCGACCGCACGCGCATCGGGAGCCGGCAGCCTGGCAGGGACCGGCGATCACGTCGTGGATAGCGCCGTGCACGATCGGAACGACCCATGGTGTTTGACGCCGCCCCCGAGTCCGCCGGAAGCACCGAGGGCGCACGCCCTGCACCCTGCGCGCCGCTCGACATCCTGTTCGTGACGTCGGATCAATTCCCGCCGTTTCGTCCCGCCGCAAAGGCGATCTTCGCCGACGGCCTCGCGGAGCGCGGCTATCGCATCGACTGGATCATGCCCGCCGCCGACGCGACGAGCCCCGTCGGCGCGCATCCGTTCAAGGGCGGCACGGCGTACATCGCGCCCACGGACACGGGCGGGACCCGGCTCGCGCGGCTCCGCAAGCACTGGGCGCAGCTCAGGAACGACCTTCGAGTCTTCGAGCTCGTGCGCACGCGCCGCTACGCGCTCGTGCAGGTCAAGGACAAGTACCTGGGAGCGTTGTTCGCAATCGCGGCCGCGAAGATCCGCCGCGTCCCCGTGTTCTATTGGCTCGCCTACCCGCACGGCGAGGCGTCGCTCTACGCCGCGCGCAGCGGCGTCGCCCGCTACGGTTTCTGGTACTCGCTGCGCGGAGCGCTGCAGCGCTTCCTGCTCTACAACGTGATCATGCCCGCATGCGAGCACGTGTTCGTGCAGAGCGAGCAGATGCGAATCGACGTCGCGCACGAAGGCATCCCGCCCGAGAAGATGACCGCAGTGCCGAGCTCCATCAAGCTCGAGGACATAGACGCGGCTGCGGCTGCGGCCGCGGCCGCGGGGCCCGAGGCCGGCGCGGACGACAAGACGATCGTCTATCTCGGCACGCTGCTGCGCGAGCGCCGCCTCGACTTTCTCGTGCGCGCGCTCGCGCGCGTGCTGGAGGCGGTTCCCGCCGCGAAGCTCGTGTTCGTCGGCCGCGGCGAGATGCCGGCAGACGAGCAGCTGCTGCGCCGGGAGGCGGAGCGCCTGGGCGTGGCGCATGCGATGCGGATCACGGGCTGGCTGCCGATGCCCCTCGCGTGGCAGCACGCGCGCCGCGCCGCGGTCTGCGTGTCGCCGTACTTTCCGGTGCCGATCCTCCGCTCGACCTCGCCGACCAAGCTCGTCGAGTACATGGCTCTCGGCAAGGCCGTCGTCGCGAACGACCACCCCGAGCAGTCGGAGGTCATCGAGCAGAGCGGCGCGGGGGTCGTGTGCGGCTGGGACGAGGAGGAGTTCGCCGACGCGATCGTCGAGCTGCTCGAGAATCCCGAGCGCGCGGCCGCCATGGGGCGCGCGGGCCGGGAGTTCGTCGCGGCGCGGCGCACGCATTGGGCCATGGTGGACCTGGTCGCCGAGCGCTATCAGGAGGTACTCGCCGATCGCACACGACGGGGCGCGCCGCCGGCGGAGGGCGATCGCCTCGACCTGGCGCGCGACTGATTCGCGCGGTCGATCGAACGTTCATACGGAGGCGCTGCAATGACCCCAAGACTCTGCGTGCTCGTTCCCGCCCACTGGGAAGCGCTCATGGGCGGCTCCGAGTACCAAGCCAAGGTGATGATCGAGTTCCTGCTCGCGAATCACGACGTCGAGCTCGTGTATCTCACGGCGTACGACAAACCCGGCTTCACGCCCGACGGCTACCGCATCGTGCGATTCTCGGACCGCCGCGGCTTGCGCCGCTACGGATCTTTCTTCGACGCGCTTCGGCTCTATCGTGCGCTGCGGCGGCTCGAGCCCCACGCCATCGTGCAGTTCGTGGGATGCGCGCACACGGGCATCGCGGCCTTCTATGCGCGGCGCAACCGCTGCCGAATGATCTGGCGCGTCACTCACGACCGCAGCCTCGTGCCCGAGCGCGCGCCCTGGTGGCACGTGCATCGTCACCTCGAGCGCCTGTTCCTGAACTACGGCATCCGCAACGCGCACGCGATCGTCGCGCAGACCGAGAACCAGCGGCGCCTGCTCATCGACGGCTTCGGCCGCGACGACGCGATCGTCGTGGCGAACTTCCATCCCGCACCGCCCGAGCTCGTGCAAGCCCCCCGCGGCGAGCAACGCGTCGTATGGATCGCCAACCTCAATCGCACGAAGAATCCTGCCGCGTTCGTGCGGCTCGCGGCCAAATTCGCCGCGTTGTCCGACGTCAAGTTCACGATTGCGGGCGCGTCCTACGACGACCCCTGGACGCAGGCGCAGCTCGCGCTGATTCGCTCGGCGCCGAACGTGGAATATCTCGGCAGGCTCACGCAGGACGAGGTCAACGCTCTGCTCGAGCGTGCCACGGTGCTCGTGAACACGAGCGAGTACGAGGGCTTCGCGAACACGTTCATCCAAGCGTGGCTCCGCCAAGTGCCGGTCGCGAGCCTGCACGTGGACCCGGACGGGCTGCTCTCCCGCGCGGGCTTGGGCACGGTCGCGGGGTCCGAGGAGCAACTCGCCCGCGACGTCGCGCGTTGGCTCGAAACTCCGCCCGCGGAACGCGCGACGCTCGGCGCTCGCTGCCGCGCGTACGCCGTGGCGAATCACAGCGAGTCGAATATCGCCACGATCGCGCGCCTGCTCGACGTGCCCGCGGCGCGATCGGCGCCCGGCGGCCGGGTCGCCGCCTAGCCGCAATGGTCCACCTCCTCGTCATGGCCCTGCTCGCCGCGATCCTGGTACTCGAGTATCTCGTGCGCGACCGCGGCCTGCTGAGCTCGTATTTCCTGCTCGTGCCGGAGCTCCTGTCCGGAATCGCGATGCTGATCGTGTTCGCGCGCATCGTCGCGGGCGCTCGCATCTTGCTCGACTGGCGCTACGGTGCGTTCTTCGCGCTGCTGCTCGCGACGATCGTGTTCGGCTACGCCGTGCAGGACGTACCGACCGGGGCGATGGTCGCCGGCGCCCGTAGCTATCTGAAATTCATTCCCTTCTTTCTGCTTCCGGCCGTCTGGAATTTCACGCCGCGGCAGCTTCGCGCCCAGCTCGGGCTCGTGCTCGCCCTCCTCGTCGTCCAAACGCCGCTCGCGTTCTACCAGCGCTTCGTCGAGTTCGCGAACAAAATGAACGACGGCGATCCGATCAAGGGCACGACCACCTCGTCGAGCTCCTTGAGCATGTTCATGGTCGTGGCGATCGCCGGGATCGTGGTGGCGTACCTGCGCGGCAAGCTCCGCCTGCTCGCGGTGCTGTTGCTGATCGGCTGGCTGTTCGTGCCCACGACTATCAACGAAACCAAGGCCACGATCATATTGTTGCCCTTCGCGCTGCTCGTGCCCGCGTTCATGATGCCGGCAGGGTCGAAGGCCGCGCGCAAGCTCGTGCCGATCGCCGCGATCGGTGCGGTCGCGGGCATTGGTTTCGTGGGCGCCTACGACTACCTGATCCAGTACCGGCAATACAGCCATCCGCTCGGCGACGCCTTCAGCACGAAGGGCCTCACCTACTACTTCTACACGGGCGCTGCCGAGCACGACGCCGAGTACATCGGCCGTTTCGACAGTCTCGAATTCGCCGTCGAGCACACGGTGCGCGACCCGATCACGTTCGCGTTCGGCCTCGGCGCCGCAAACGTGGCGGAGTCGTTCGTGCCGCAGTTCGCGGGCAAGTATTGGTCGTACTACATGCGCTTCGGCGTGGGCCAGACGCAGGTCACGACCTTCCTCTGGGAAATCGGCGTCGTCGGCCTGCTCGCCTATCTCGCGTTGTTCGCCTTTCTCGCGAGCGACTCGATGGTGCTCGCCAAGTCCGACGACTACGCCGCCGAGCTCGGACAAATATGGACCGTGGCGATGATCGTCATGGCGTTCGGCCTGCTCTACAAGAGTGTTTTCTCGATGAACGACGTCGGCTATCTGTTCTGGTATTTCTCGGGACTCGTGGCCTCGCGCGCTTATGCCGTACGGCACGCACACGTGAGCCGCGCCACACGGCGCGTGCCCGCAGCGTGGCGCACGGCGGCGGAGCCGTCCGCGCGCGACGCGGCGCTCGGTGCGTGACGCGCATGGCCGCCACCCTCTTGAGCGTCAACAACTACTACTACGCGCGCGGCGGCGCGGAGGTCGCGTTCTTCCGCCACAACGCGATGCTGCGCGGCGAAGGCTGGTCGATCGTGCCGTTCGCGATGAATCACGAGCGCAACGTCGGCGGCGTCAACGCCACGTTCGTCGACGAGATCGAGCTCGGCCGAGACGACGGTACGCTCACGAAGGCGCGCAAGGCGCTCAAGGCGGTGTATTCCTTCGAGTCGCGGCGCAAGGTCGCGCGGCTCATCGACAGCGCGTTACCCGACGTCTGCCACGCGCACAACGTCTATCACCACATCTCACCCTCGGTCTTGAGCCTGATCCGGCGGCGCGGGATCCCGCTGGTGATGACCCTGCACGACCTCAAGATCGCGTGCCCCGCTTACTCGATGCTCACGCACGACGGCATCTGCGAGCGGTGCCGGGATGGCCGCTTGTTCCAGGTCGTCACGAACCGCTGCATGAAAGGCAGCCTAGTCTTGAGCACCCTGATCATGGTCGAGAGCTATCTGCACCGCTACCTCGGCAGCTACGTGGCGAACGTCGACCGATTCCTCGTTCCGAGCAGGTTCTACTTGAGCAAGCTCCTCGAGTGGGGCTTCGATCCGGCACGCTTTACGTACGTGCCGAACTTCGTCGACGCGTCGGCGGTGAAGCCGCGATTCGCACCCGGCACGCGGTTCCTCTACTTCGGACGGCTCTCGGCGGAAAAAGGCCTCGCGACGCTGCTGTATGCGGCCGCGCGGGCGCGCGTCGGCGTCGACCTGGTCGGTGCCGGCCCGCAAGCCACAGAGCTAGAGAAGCTCGCCGCCAGCGCGGGAACCGACGTGCGATTCCTGGGCTTTCTCTCCGGCGTCCCGCTCGACGCCGCGATCGGCGCCGCACGCGCCGTGGTCGTGCCGTCGGAGTGGTACGAGAACGCGCCGCTGTCGGTGCTCGAGGCGGCGGCGCTCGGCAAGCCGCTGATCGTCGCCCGCATCGGCGGGCTGCCGGAGCTCGTCGTCGACGGCGAGACCGGTTGGATCTTCGAGTCGCGATCCGTGGACGCGCTCGCCGAGCGATTGCGCCGCGTCGCGGATCTGCCGGACTCCGCGGTCGAGGCCACGGGCCGCGCGGCGCGCGACCGCGTGGCCGCGGAGTTCTCGCCGAGCCGCTATCGCGACGACATTCGCGGGGTCTATTCCCGTTTGGGGGTGGTATGGCCGTAAGCATCGACGAGATCGCCGTGGCGGCGGATCGCCCGCGGCCGCTCCGGATCATGGTCTTGGGCCTCCGCGGGATCGCGGTCCAAGGCGGCATCGAGTCGCACGCCCGTATGCTCTACCCGTTGCTCGCCCGGCTCGGCTGCGAGATCGAGGTCGTGCAGCGCGGCCCGTACTTCCCGCGCGGCGGGCGTCGCCGGTATTGGCGCGGGATCAAGCTCACGTATCTCTGGAGCCCCACCAAGCCGGTGCTCGAGACCGCAGTGCATACCTTGCTCGGCGTGCTGTACGCCGCCGTGCGCCGCCCCGACGTGCTGCATCTGCACGCCGTCGGCCCCGGCCTGCTCGCGCCGCTCGCGCGCCTCTTCGGGCTGCGCGTCGTGCTCACGCATCACGGCCCGGACTACGAGCGCGAGAAATGGGGCGCCTCCGCCAAGGTATTGCTGCGCGCCGGCGAGCGGCTCGGCGTGCGCTTCGCGCATCGCCCGATCGTCGTGTCGCCGACGCTGAGGGACGAGGTCGCGCGCCGCTACGGCGTGGGCGCGGAGCTCATTCCGAACGGCGCGCCGAAGGTGCTGCCCGCGGTCACGCGCCGCAGTCTCGAGCGTTTTGGCCTCGCGTCCGGCCGCTACGTGCTGTGCGTCGGGCGCCTCGATCCGGGCAAGCGCCAAGGGGACTTGATCGAAGCGTTTCGCGCGGCGCAGCTCTTAGGTTGGAAGCTCGTGATCGTGGGCGGCTTGAGCATCGGCGACCGCTACTGCGAGCGGATTCGCGCCTGTGCGGCGCTCGACCCGAACGTCGTGCTCACCGACTTCCAGGCCGGCGCGACCTTGCGCGAGCTCTACTCGCACGCCGGCCTGTTCGTGCTGCCGTCGGCGGTCGAGGGTCATCCGATCGTGCTGCTCGAGGCGGCGACCTACGGCGTGCCGATCCTCGCGAGCGCAATCGAAGCCAATCTGGCGCTGCCGCTGCCGCGCGACCGCTACTTCCGCGTCGGCGACACGCGCGGGCTCGCGACGCTGCTCAGGGCCGCGGTGTCCGAGCCGGGGGCCGAGCGCGAGCGCTGCGACAAGCTGCGCTCGCTGGTGCGCACGCGCTATTCGTGGCGACGCGCCGCGCAGCTCACTCGCGCCGTGTACGGAGACGCCGTCGGCGAGGCGCTCCCGCGTGGCTAGGGCGATCCTGGTCGTGCGGCGCCGAGCCGATGCAAGCGGCCGGCTCGAGGCGTACCTCGATGCGTTGAACCGCAACCTCGCGCCGGACAACATCGTGCCGCACGCACCCGCGTTCGTGCGAGCATCCGGCGTCGAGGCGGCGATCTTCAACCCGAACGGCGCCACGCGGCTCGAAGGCACGAGCGTCTGCATCGGCGCGCTGCTCGAGGAGGCCCCGCTCTGGCACGCCCCGGGCGCCCGCCTTCCCGACGGGACTTATGCGCTGTTGCGCGCGGACGCAAACCGGGTCGAGCTCGCGGCCGACGCGGCGGCGTCGCGGACCATCTGGTACGTGCTCACCGACGAAGAGCTCATCGCCTCCACGTCGCAACGCGCGATCGTCACGCTGCTCGGCTCCTTCGAGATGAATCGCGAGGCGCTTCCTTGGCTGCTTTCGTCCGGCACCCTCGGCCCGGCGGCGGGCTGGGACGCGAGGCTCGAGCAGGTCCGGCCCGGCGAGCGCGTGACGCTCGATCGCGGCCGCTGGCGGCTGTCGCGCAGCGGGCAACCACCCGAGTTCCGCGCGGCAGCCGACCGCGACGAGGCCGCGCACCGCGCGCGGCTCGCGGAGATCGTCGAGGCCGTCTGCAAGCGCTTGACCTTCGACTCCACGAAATGGACGCTGCCGCTCTCGGGCGGCGTCGACAGCCGCGCGCTCCTGTTCCACCTGCACAAGCGGCGCGGTCTCGAGACCATCACCTGGGGCATGACGGGCACGCGCGAACAGGACGGCAACGACGCGCAGATCGCACGTACGCTCGCCGACGTGTTCGGCATCGGCAATCGGTTCTTCCCCACGGACCTCTCGAGCGAGCCGCGCGAGCGGCTGATCCAGCGTTTCCTCACGGCGGGCGAAGGCCGGGTCGCACGAATCTCGGGGTATCTCGACGGATTCCTGGTCTGGAAGACGTTGTTCGACGAGGGCGCCGACGGCATCATCCGCGGCGACGAGGCGTTCGGCTCTGTCCTCGTGCGCAACGCCCGCGGCGTGCGCCACACGGCAAGCCTCACGCTGCTGTCCGATTTCTTCTCGCCGCACGAGCTGGCGGCGTTCGACCTGCCGGAGCAGCACGTGCCGCTGGAGCTCGAGCGCAAGCGCGAGGAGAGCCTCTCGACCTGGCGCGACCGGCTCTATCAGCAGTTCCGGGTCCCAGCCGTGCTCGCAGGGCTTACCGACCTGAAGGCCGCCTACGTCGAAGTCGCGAACCCGCTGCTCGCCCGCGCAGTGCTCGACTGCGTGCGCGAGCTGCCGGACGGCCTGCGCACCGAGAAACGCCTGTGGCGCGACCTCGTGCGCTCATGGCTGCCGGACGTGCCCTTCGCGAGCCGGATCGCCGTGCCGTCGCTCGAGGAGGTGCTGACTGACCGCGCATTGCTGTCGCTGATGCTCGACGAGATGCGCGGTAGCGGCGCGAGCGACTTGTTCTCGCCGGCGCTACGCAACAAAGTCTGTGCGACGATCAATGCGGCGCTGCTCGCCAGCCGGGCGCCGCGGCGCCCGTCCACGCTCAAGCTCAGGCTGGCGCGGGCGATACCTCCGCGCCTCCGCGCGGCGGCGCGGACCTGGCTCAGCGTGAAGCCGTCACTCGACCCGCTCGCGTTCGCGTTTCGCTCGTTCCTTGCATCACGGATGAACGCCTTGCTCAAGCTCGACGCGGCCACGCCGCCGGCGGATATGCAGCGCGCGGTGAATCTTTAGGACGCCGCTCTAGGAGACACCCTGAAAGAGCAAACGGACATGCTCCGCCATGGGCGCGGTCTTCTCACCGTGAACGCGCTCGTGCTCGGCGCGCTCGCGATCGGGTTCTTGAACAACGTCATCATCGCGGCGATCTTCGGCCTCACGCGCCGCGTCGACGCCTTCTTCGCGGCCTCGATGCTGCCGAGCCTGTTCATGGCGCTGTGTGTCGACTACTTGGGCAAGAATTTCCTGCCGGTGCTCGCTGCGGCGAAGCACGAGAGCGACGAGAGCGCCTCGACGCTCACGTCTAGCGTCGTGACGATCGTCGGCCTCCTGGCCGCAGGAACGGCAGTGCTGCTCCCGCTCTTCGGCAGCCGGTTGTTCGACCTGCTGCTGCCGGGCTTCGACACGAGCGAGACGAAGCTCGTGAGCCGCTATTTCGCGATCATGGCGCCGGCGATCGTGTTCATGGCCGTCAACACGTTCCACGAGTACGTCTGGCAGTACGAGGGGCGCTTCGTCTACGTCTCGGCGAGCCGGCTCGCGCTGCCCGCGGCGAACCTTGCGGGCATGCTGGTGCTCGCGCCGTTCGTCGGGGAGTACTGCTTGCCGCTCGGCTTCCTCGTGGGGCATGTCGTGGTCTTCTTCATGTTGATCAGGCGGGCGCCGTACCGCTACCGGCTGAGCATCGCGATGCGGCCGGGCCTCGAGCGGCGGGTCTTCGCGAACTCCGCGATCGTGATGAGCACCGGCCTCGTCGCGCGAACGAAGTCGATCATCATGAATTATCTCGGCTCGACGCTCGGCGGCGGCGCGATCGCGGCGCTGGCGCTCGCCACCAAGCTCACGGAGCCGCTCGAGCGCAGCGCGTTCTCCGGGCTGCGCATGGTGATGTTCAACCACACCGCGCGCCTGTTCGTGGAGCGCAACGAGCGCGCGCTCGGCCAGGTCTACGCGCTGGGGTTGAGCGTGAGCTTCCTGCTGCTCGCGCCGCTGCTCTGGTGGGTCGCGCTGAACGGCGACGAGATCGTGCGGGCGTTTTTCCTGCGTGGCGAGTTCACGCCGCAGATGGCGGGTCTGGTGGCGGGCGCACTCGTGGCCCTGATCCCCTCGGTGCTGTTGCTCGGCTTGAATCAGCTCCTGTCGAACGCGTTCTATGCGATGAACCAGGTGAAGGTTCCGGCGATCGTGATGCCGTTCGGCACTGTGGTGTACGTCGGCGCAGCGGTGCCGCTCGGCGCGCTGCTCGGCACGCAGGGGCTGGCGCTCGCCACGACCGTGACCGCGGCCCTCACCTTCGTCGCGATGTTCGTGTGCCTCGCGCGCGTGCTGCACGAGCTGCACCCCGTGCAGACGGCGCTGCGCCTGCTTTGGTACACGCTGCTCGGCGGCGCCGTGATGATCGTCGCCACCGAGTTCGTGAGGGCGCTCGGCGGGCCGCGGTTCGTCGTCGCCGCGGCGAGCCTGCCGCTCGGTGCGGCGCTCTACTCGGCCGTGCTCGCGCTACTCGGCGACAAGACCTTCCGGCTGTTGTTCCGGTTCGCGCGCGGCGTCCTGCGCGAGACGGCCTCGAACGGGGCGGCTCGCGCGGCGCCGCGTCAGTAGCCGAGGCGGCGCCGCGGCGAGCAGGGATGGCGGAAGTGCCGATGAGAGGTCAGCGAGTGCCGTAGTAATACGGCGCCACTTCTACAGACGACCGGTTGAGCACGGCGCCGACGACGTTGACGTTCTGCAGGAGCTCGCGGATCGCCACCAGGTCCGTGCGCTTCGTGGTGCCCTGCGCGAGCACGATGAGCAAGGCGTCGAGCATCGGGGAGAACGCGAGCACGTCGTCGCCCGCGAACACCGGCGGCAAGTCGAACACCGCGATCCGCCCTTCGCCCTGTTTCACCTCGTCGACGAGCTCGGCGACTTGCGGCGACGACAGGATCTCCGACGAGTTCGAGAAGGACCGCTCGTTCACGATCACGCCGAGGCGGTCGAGCCCCGGACGCACGGCGACCTTCTCGAGCGGTACTCCTCCCCGGAGGTGGTCGCCGATGCCGTGCTTCGGCGCGATACCGAGGTGGCGGTGGATCGAGGGCTTGCGCAGGTCCATGTCGACGAGCACGACGGAGGTGCCCGACTGCCGCGCCAGATTGATGCTCAGGTTGATCGCGGTCAGCGACTTGCCCTCGTCGGGACAAGTGCCCGTGACGCCGAGCGTCTTCCAGCCGTTGCGCCGCATCCGCTGTAGAACTCGCGTGCGCAGCACCTTGTAAGCCGCGCTGGCGCCGGAGTTATCGTCGACCACGATGCGGTTCCATTCGAGCACCGTCGGATCGAGCTTGACGCTCGGCAAGCGCTGCACGTCGAGCCACGGAGGCGCCGCCTGCGGACGGTCGATGACCACCGCCTCGCCGCCCGCGACCACGCCTGCGACGCCGTCCGCGCCACCCGCGACCACGCCGGCCAGCACGTCGGCCGCCGCGGCGGAATCCACGGAGCGCAAGGACGCCGCTCCGGCGCGCGCTCGCGCGAGTCCCTTCTCGATATTCGACATCTCGCAACTCCTATGCGGGTGTGATGATCAGCGCCAGGACGGAGCACGCCCATAGGCACACGGCGAGCGCCGCGAACGCGCGGCGGCGCGCGCGGCGCCGCATGTCGAGCGGGTTCGCTACGTAGGGGATTGCCACGAGCGGCGGGATCTCGAGGAACGCGGTAACGTCGCTCGGGCTGCGCACGGTCACGTCGGACCGCTCGGCGAGCGCCACACCGCCGGCGCCGAGCCCCATCGCGATCGCGAGCGTGAGCAGGAGCACCGCGATGCGGTTCGGCTTCGCCGGCGTCGACGCCACCGCGGGCTGCTCGAGCACCGTGAAGCGCTCGCCCTTGCTGTCCTCCTCGAGGTTGAGTGCCATCTCGGCCTCGTGCAGCTTGGTCTGCGTCTCGTTGTACTGGGTGACGAGCTGGTCGTAGCCGCGCTGCAGGGCCGTGTACTCGCGCTCTACCTCGGGCGACGTCGTCAGGCGGTTCTGGAGGTCGGCGACGCGCGCGCGCACCTGCTCGCGCCGCTGGAGCGCCGCGGCGAGGTCCGATTGCACGCCCTTGAGCTGCGAGTCGCGCTGGATGTAAGCCGGGTTGTCGGGCTCGAACGTGGCACGCCGGGTGATGCGCGGCGTCGAGGCCAGCGCATCCTTCAATCCCGCGACGGTTTTTTCGAGCCGGCGCACGTCGGGATGGTCCTCGGAATAGCGGTCGCGCGCCGCCGTGAGCTCGTCCTCGCGCGCCGCGAGCTCCGACTGCAGCGTCGCGCGATCGAAGGCCGGCAAGCCCGTGCTCTGGGCGAGCTGCTCGAGCTCGCGCCGCACTTTGAGCACGTCGGGGTGGTCGGGACTGTAGCTCGCCGACAGCTGCATGTACTGGCGCTGCAGTGCCTTCATGCGATCGGTCGGGCTCAGGATCGGGGAGCCCTGGTCGCTCAAGACGGTGGCTTGCGGGCTCAGCAACGCGAGCTCCGAGGTATAGAGCTGCTGACGCTCGCGCAAGCCGCGAATCTCCTGCTCCACGGCGTCGAGGTCGCGCTCCGCGCGGTCCACCATCTGCAGGTTGCTGTTCGCGAGCTCCGGCAAGTTGCCGGCGTTGTCGCTCTTGAACTGCGCGAGTCGCATCTCGCGCTCCGCGATCTCACCCTCGAGCCGCTGCACCTCGGCGGCGAGGAACTGCGCGGTCTCGGCCGCTTGCTCGCGCCGCGCCTCCTGATTCTCGTGCAGGTACAGCTCCACTAGATCGTCCGCGACGTCGCGCGCCACTACGGGGGACGGATCGCGGAACGACACCGAGAACGCCAGAGCGCCGGCGGGCTTCGAGGTGCCCATGATGCTCTCGAGTATCTCCGGATCCTCCGCGCTGAGATGGAGATGATCGGGGCTGCGGAAGGCCTGGCGCGCCTCCACCGGCGTCGCCGCGAGCTCGGGATAGAGGTGATTGTCGTCGATGATCTTCTGGACGTTTTCCTTGGTGAGCACGCGCTGCGTGATGATCCGCACGCGCTCCTCGGGGAAGTTCGGCACCGTCGAGCGCACGACCTTGTCCGAGACGTCGGGCACCTCCGCGAGCATCACGCCCCTCGATTCGTATTGCGGCGGCAGCCGATAGGCGATCGCGACGCCGACCAGCACGACGACCGCGACGACGCCGAAGAACAAGTTGCCGCGCCGCTTCAAGACTCCCAGATAGTCGGTGACCGCGGGATCGGCGGCCCCCCGGGCCGGGGCGGATTGATCTGTCATAACTCTGTCGTTCTCCTCGATTCTCGAAACTGCTGCGGCACCTTACGGAACGACGACCACGTCGCCGCTACGCAAGAGGATGTTCTGATCGAGCTGCTTGCCGCGCGTCACGTCGGAGAAGTTGAACGGCAGGCGGCGCTGCGCGCCAGCCTCGCGCCGCAGCACGAAGATGTCGTTCGGCGACGCGAACGCCGTGGTGCCGCCCGCGAGCGACAGCGCCTGCATCACGTCGATGCGCGGATTCACGACGAACTCACCCGGGCGATTCACCTGGCCGATCACGTAGACCTTGTTGCCGCGGATCTCCTGCACCGCCACCGTCACGAACGCATCCGGGATGAGCTTGCCGAGGCGCTGAGTGAGCTCGAGCCGCAGCTCCTCGACCGTCTTGCCGATCGCGCTCACGTCGCCCGCCAGCGGAAACGAGAAGCCGCCGTCCGGGCGCACCAGCACCTGCTGGCTCAGGTCGGCCTCCTTCCAGACGGACACTTGCAGCACGTCGCCGGGTTGCACCTCGTAGCGCGCCGTCGTGTTGTCCGCGGCCGGCGCCCGCGGCGGATCCGCCGCTTGGGCTCGAAACGTCGCCGCGCAGAGCAGCGCGAAGCCGAATAAGGCCGCGCGAACTTGTGATCTCATGTGTCCTCCCATTCCTTTGCCGGGCCGGAATTGCCGGCTTTTTCATCTGCGACCCCCTGGCGATGGAAAGCAATATCCATGCCACGGGTCGCGCGTGTGTCGCGATAAGCCCACACCCCTCGAGGCCCGCACGCTTGCCGAGAATCAAGGCGTTGCTGTCAACGGATGAACTTTGCGTTGCAGCGTTTCTCACGGGGAATGCGTGGTATGGATATTGCACTTCCCACGACGCATGGCAGGGAGACGCGGTACGTCGCGGGAGGTTGCTTGGACATTCACCACGAACGGCTCGGCACGCTGATCGGCAACCGCTTCGTTCTCGAGGAGGCGCTCGATCAGGTGCCTTTCGGCTCCGCCTATCGCGCGATGGACACCCATCGGCCCGCGGGCGCGCTCGAACGACGCGTAATGCTCTGGCTGCTGCCGGCGCACACGGGCAACGGCGTGGGACCGGACGTGCTCCGCAACGCGTTCGCGCGCGTTCGCGCGTTGCACCATCCCGGCATCGCTCGACTCCATGAGCTCGGGCGCATCGACGACGCGTACTTCATCACGGGCGAGCTCCTCGACGGTGAAACGCTGCGCAACGTGCTCGATCACTTGCGGCCGGAGCGGCTCGGCCCCGACGAGGCCGCGGACATCGTGTGCGCGATCGGCGCTGCGCTCGCGCACGCGCATGACTGCGACATCGTGCACGGCGAGGTTCGCGCGGAAAATGTAGTCGTGACGATGAGTCACGAGGCGAAGCTCGCGAACTTCATGGCGAGCCGGCTGTTGCGGCTCGAGCCGACGGTCGCGCGCACCGGCGACGACCTGCGTGACCTCGCGGCGCTCACGCACGAGCTCTATACCGGCGAGCGGCTGGGCGCCCGGGACAAGGCGAGCAGCAAAGCGCCGAAGCGGCTCGCGCGGGCGATCGACGCCACGCTGCACGCCGGCCGCCACGGACTGACGGTGCGCGAATTCCTGGCCGCCGCCGGCCTCGAGCCGGACGCGCCGCCCGAGACCGCACCGGCGCAGCAGCCCGCTCCCGCGGCTCCGGCCTTCGACTTCGCGGTCGGCGAGATCGCGCCTCTCGAGCTCAGGCCGCGCCCCGGGCCGCCGCGGCGCTCGGTTTGGCGGTTTGCCGTGCCGTTCATGGCGCTCGCCGGGCTCGCGGTGGCGGTGCACGAGACGGGCGGCGTCGACGCGCTGGTCGCGGCCGGCCGGCAGCTGCAGAACGCCAGCGGCGCGCTGGGGCTGCGCAGCCCGGACGCCGCCGGCGCCGGCGACGAGTCTCCGCCCGAGAGGGCGCCTGTTCCGACCGAGCCGGCGAAAACCGCGGCGACCGCGCCCGAACGCGCGGCGACCGCGCCGAGCCTGCCTCCGCGACCGGAGCCGCCGGTCTTGTCGTTCGCGACCGCGAAGATCACGGCCCGCGAGAGCCAGTCGATGGTGGTCCTCGACATCGTGCGGACAAGCGGCGACGGGCCCGCGAGCGTGGTCTGGTGGACGACCGACGACACGGCTCACGCGCGCGACGACTATGCGAGCTTCGGCAAGCGCGTCGAGCAATTCAGGCCCGAAGATTACGGGCGCAGGATCATCATCCCGATCGTCTCGGACTCGTTGCGCGAGGCGACGGAGCACTTCCAAGTCCACATCGCGGCGCGCTCCGACGGCACCCGCATCGGCGCAATCGACACGGTCGACGTCACCCTCCTCGACGACGACGACTCCTGACCGGGCACCACTAAACCTCACCGGATCAACAGGTTAGCGGCCACTCGCGTCGTTCCCAAGAATTGCGCTGCTCACAAAAACTGCGACGCGCGTAGCGCAGCAAGCGTTCGGCGGCTGTGCCTCGGAGGGCGCTCCCGAGACACGCCGGAAGACCATCCCTGGGGCTCCGCGCGGCACATCCCTGTGCCGCGAGGGTCTCGGGAGCGCCCTCCGAGGCACAGCCGCCGAACGCTTGCTCCAGCCATGGTGGCAACCGCCGGCCTCGGAGGCCGCGCAGTGCCCACGGCCGGCTGCGAAACGTCGTCGTAACGCGCTCGCTAACGCCGCGACGCGCCCAAGCAGGTCGGTGGCTCGCTGACGCCTCGGAGGCCGCTCCCGAGACCGTCGGCGCACAGGGATGTGCGCCGCCGAGCCCCAGGGACGGTTTTTCGGCGTGTCTCGGGAGCGGCCTCCGAGGCGTCGGCGAGCCGTCGACCGCCTGCGCGAAGGTCAACGCGCCCGACGCGCCGCAAACGTCAGCCCGGCGCGGGGAGCGACCCGCCGCTCGGGGCGGGTTCGATGACGCCGCAGGCGACCGGCGCGCCCGAATTGCCGGACGGCGGGGACTCGAGGTCGTCCTCGCCCGCATGGACCACCAGCGCATGACCGATCATCTGGAAGTCCGGCTCGCTCCCGAGCACCGCGTCCTGCAAGCTCGTGCGCACGTTACCCGCCTGATCCGCCACCACGTTGCCCAGGTCGCCCGGATGGCGTGCGTCGCGCGCGTCGGTGGGCGCCCCGTGCGGCGCGTCGTGCGGGTTCAAGTGTTTACCGGCCGACGACGCGTCGGCTGCGCTGCAGTCGCCGAACTCGTGAACATGGATGCCGTGCGGGCCCGGCGTGAGGCCGCTCAGCATCACGTCGAGCGTGACCGTGGTGCCGCTCTCGGCGAAATACACCGTGCCGCGAGCGTCGTTGCCGGCCGTCGGCTCGAGAGTGGCGCGAGCCACGGTGCGCGGCGGCGCGTCCGTCTCGGTACGCGGCGCAAGCGCGAGCGGCGGCGGCGCGGCACGATCCGCGGACGCAGCTTCCGGCGGCGCGAGGCGCGCTCCGTCACCCGCTGGTTGCTGCTCACACCCGAGCGTGACCACGGCGATCGCACCTGCCACGAGCATCGAGCCGACGCTCGATCGGAGACTTGAGTTACGCATACGACCTTCCTCCTTCGGTGCCTAAAAAGACAAGCCCAGACTCCGCTGGGCTTGCCGTGCCTCTAGAGCCGATATTCACCGACCCGTCGCCGAAGCACCTCCAATAGCAGCAAGGGCCGTGCCAACCTGCCGGCGCCGTGGCATGGAATCTGCACCGAACTCAACGGAGGACGCGCCTTATGAGCACATGGATGTCTTGCATGGAGCGCGGCGCAGGAGCGCGCCGCGCGCGCCTCGGGATGTGGCTGCTCCTGATCGCGCTCACGGGCGCGGCCCGAGCCGACACTGCGAAGCTCGCGGTCGCGGACGGCACGGGGCCGAGCCCGCAGCTACCCGAGCCCAACCGGCAGCTGTTCCCCACGATCGACGTCGCGCCGTCGGTCGGTTGGACGCACGGCGACACTCCGGCCGCGGCGCCGGGCCTCGAGGTCCGCGCGTTCGCGACGGGGCTCGTTCACCCCCGCTGGATGTACCTGCTACCGAACGGCGACGTGCTCGTCGCGGAGACCAACGCGCCGCCCCGCGAAGACGACTCGCGCGGCATCGTTGGCTGGGTCACGGGGCTCTTCATGAAGCGCGCGGGCGCCACGGTGCCGAGCCCGAATCGAATCACGCTGCTGCGCGATGCGGATCACGACGGCGAGGCCGAGCTCAAGACCACGTTCTTGAGCGGGCTCGAGTCGCCGTTCGGCATGGCACTGATCGGCGACCGTCTCTACGTCGCGAACACGGATGCCCTCGTCCGCTTCCCCTACGTGCCAGGCTCTACGGAGATCACGGCGCCCCCCGAAACCGTCGCGACGCTACCCGCGGGCACGATCAATCACCATTGGACGAAGAACGTGATCGCGAGCGCCGACGGTAAGCACCTCTACGTCACCGTGGGCTCGAACAGCAACGTCGCCGAGAACGGCATCGAGAACGAGGAGCGGCGCGCGGCGATCCTCGAGATCGATCCCGAGAGCGGCGCGACGACGGTGTTCGCGTCCGGCCTCCGCAATCCGAACGGTCTCGCGTGGGAGCCGCTGACGGGCGAGCTCTGGACGGTCGTAAACGAGCGCGACGCGATCGGCAGCGACCTCGTGCCGGACTACCTGACGTCGGTGCAGCGTGGCGGATTCTACGGTTGGCCGTACAGCTACTACGGCAATCACGTCGACGACCGCGTCGAGCCGGCGCGGCCGGACCTCGTCGCGAGCGCGATCGTTCCCGACTACGCGCTCGGGCCGCACACGGCTTCGCTCGGTCTCGCGTTCTACGCCGGCGACGCGATGCCGGCCGCGTACCGCGGCGGCATGTTCGTAGGCCAGCACGGCTCGTGGAACCGCAGACCGCCGTCCGGCTACAAGGTCATCTTCGTGCCGTTCTCCGGCGGCAAACCGAGTGGGATGCCGCGCGACGTGCTGACGGGCTTTGTGAACGGCGACGGCGAAGCACGCGGCCGGCCCGTTGGCGTGGCGATCGATTCCGCAGGCGCGCTGCTCGTCGCCGACGACGTCGGCAACGTCGTGTGGCGCGTGACGGGAGCCGCGCGCGACAGTTCCTGACCGCCGCGCGCGGCCGCGTCGCTCAGCGGCGGAGGCGCTTGGCCTTCTTCTTGGCCCCGGCCTTCCTGGGCGCGGTCTTCTTGGTCCGGGCCTTCGCGCTGGTGGCGCCACGGCCCTTGCGTTTCGACGCCTTGCTCTTCGACACCTTGCTCTGGCCCGCTTTGCGCTTCGGCTTTGCCGCGGCCTGCGCCGCGGGCCTCTTCACGAGCACGGCCTCAAGCTTGTTGCCGTCGAGGTCCCGCACGAACGCGCCGTAGTAGTCAGGGCCGTAGTCTGGACGCGGCCCGGGCGCGCCCTCGTCCACGCCACCGGCTTCGAGCGCCGCGCGGTGGAACGCGCCGACCACGTCCTTCGTGAACGCCACGAAGCCGACGTGCACGCCGTTGCCGACGGTCGCGGGGCTCTGATTGTGCGGCAGCTGAACCCAGAACACGGGCGTGTCGTCGCCGTAACCGATGCCGTACGGCATGAACTCCATCACCCGCCGATAGCCGAGCGCGCCGAGCACGTTGTCGTAGAAACGGGCGGCGCGTTCCACGTTCATGACGCCGACTGAGACGTGATGCAACATGGGGGTCCCTCCTAGGTTGGTGAGGAACAGCTTACCGCAGAAGGGCGGCGGCGATGCTCGCTTTTCGGTCCCTCTCCGGGCGTGCTTCCCGCCGCGTCACTCCCCGCCGTCACTCATACCGCAGCGCGTGCACGGGGTGCGCGCGACCGGCCTTGAGCGACTGCACGGCGACCGTCGCATAGGCTATCGCGAGCCCCGCGACGGCGGCGCCGAGGAACGGCAGCGGGCTCATCGCCGTGCGGTACGCGAACCCGTCGAGCCACTTGTCCATCGCGAAGTACGCCCCCACGCACGCGAGCGGCGCCGCGATCAGCACGAGCACGACCGTCCGCTGCGCGAGCAGCATCACGATCTGGCTCGTGCGCGCGCCGAGCACCTTGCGCACGCCGATCTCGCGCGTGCGCTGCGCGGCGGTGAACGACGCGAGGCCGAACAGCCCGAGGCACGCGATGAAGATGCAGAGCCCCGCGAAGATCGCGATCAGCCTCGTGAGCCGCGTGTCCGACAAGTACAGCTGGTCGAGCGAGTCGTCGAGGAACTTGAACTCGAAGGGATGCTCCGTATCGAACTTCCGCATCGTGTTGCGGATGTGGTCGATCGTGCCCTGCACGTCCTTACCCGAGATGTTCACCGCGAGGATCCGATTCTGGAACGGACGCTGCGGGGGCGGCACCTGGGCGAAGTTCTCGTTGATCCGGTAGACCGCGAACGGCGCGATCTCGTCGTGCACGGACCGGAAGTTGAAGTTCTTGACGACGCCGACCACGGCGCCCTTCTGCGCGCTCGGACCCAGCCCGATCTCGAAGCGCTTGCCGATAGGCTCCTTCCACCGCAGCATCTTCACGGCCGCCTCGTTCACCACGATCGCCGAGATACCGGCGCCGAGATCCTGTTCGTTCGGCGCGCGCCCCGCCAGCACCTGCATGCCCATCACGTCGAAGAACTCGGGTCCCACGCCCATGTGGATCAACGACGTCGACTCGAAGACGCCGTCGTTGTTCTCCAGGTTCAGCACGTTGATGTTGAAGCCGCCGCCCATCATCGACGCGCTCCAAGACACGCCGAGCACGTTCGGATTCGTGAGCAGCTCGGTTCTGATCGCCTCGCTGCGCTCGACCACGTCGGCGCCGCGCATCGTGACGACCACCCGGTTCTCCTTCTCGAAGCCGAGCGACATCGATGCCACGTAGCTCATCTGCCGCGCCATCAGCAGAGTGCTCGCGATCACGGCAATCGAGATCGTGAACTGCAGAAGCACGAGCGCTTCGCGCAGCCCGCTGTTGCCTGACCCGCCCTTCTTGCCACTCACGAGCGCGGATACCGGCACGATCGAGGACAAATAGAACGCCGGGTAGAGGCCCGCGCCGAGCCCGATCGCGAGCGCCAGACCCACGATCGAGGCCGCCACCCTGGCGGGCGAGCCCAGACCGCCCAAGGCGATCTGCTTGCCGAACAGGGTGTCCAGTGGCGTGAACGCGGAGGCGGCCTCGACGAGCAGCACGCCGAGCACCACGGCGATTCCGGCCAACAACACGGACTCCGCGAGGAACTGCGCCACGAGTGCCGTGCGCTTCGACCCCATGATCTTGCGCATTCCGACCTCTTTAGCGCGCTTGCTGGCACGCGCCGTCGCCAGGTTCATGTAGTTGATGCCGGCCACGAGCAGTGTGAACACCGCGACCGCGATGAAGCCGTAGATGTAATAGCGGTTGCCGGTCGAGATGTCGTTCGGCAGGTCGGAATAGAGATGGATTCGGTCGAGCGGCTGGATCCACGCGCGCCAACTTGCGTTGAGGCGCGCGCTGATGTCGCTCATGTTCCGGTCGAAGAACGCTTTGGACACGTCGGCGAACTTGGCCGCGTCGTAACCTTCGGGCATCAGCAGATATGTGAAGAGAGCCACGTTGTAGAGCCGGTTGCGCCGCTGGTTGATGTCGTCCGGCACGGTGAACTGCTGCTGCGTGGTGGAGAACAACACGTCGTATTTCAACGTCGTGTTCTCGGGTAGGTCGTCGAACACCAGCGTGATCTTGAACTCGGAGCCGTTCTCGATGTTGATCGTCTCGCCGAGCGGATTGCGGTCGCCGAAGTATTTCTGCGCGAACTTGCGGCTCACGGCCACCGACGTCGGCTCGACGAGCGCCGTTTTCGGATCGCCGTAGAGGATCTTGTGCGTGAACACCTCGAACACGTTGGGGTCGGTAGTGGACACGTTCTCCCAGTAGTAACCGACGTCACCGTGTTTGATGAACCGCTGGTTGCCGCCTCCACCGCCCTGGAAACGCACGAATGCCTGGACGTCGGCATTCTCGTCCTTGAGCATCGGTCCGAGCATCCCCGACGTGGCCGCGAACGTGTCGACCTTGCCGTTGATCGTAAACTCGTTCACGACGCGGTAGATGCGCTTGTAGTTGACGTGGCTCTGGTCGTAGGTGAGCTCGCTGCGCAGATAGACGCCGAGGATCAGGCAGCACGCCACGGCGAGCGCGAGTCCGGCCACGTTGATCAACGCGTAAGCCTTGTCGCGGGCGAGGGTCCGCAACGCGACCTTGAGCACGCTCGTGTTCATCGTCTTAGGTCCCCCCGGATTGACGCGTAGAGTTTAGCCCAGCACGCGGCGCGGCGCGGCGCGTCCCGCCGGTCGCGGGTGGAAGGCGAGCTGGAGATAATGAGAGTCGCCGGCAGCGGGCTGGCATGTGCCGCGGCGCGGCGACGAGGTACGGCGAGATGTTGCAAGCGAAAGCATGGCGGCGGCCGGTCGTCGCGCGCAGCCATGGCGAAGGCCATCGGCAGGCGTCGTGGCTCGAGCTGCTGTTCGACCTGTCGTTCGTGATCGCGGTAGCGCAGGCCGCGCTCCAGCTCGAGCACCGGCTCGCCGAAGGCCATCCGGACGCCGCGGTCGTCTCATATCTATTGGTGTTTGCGGCGATCTGGTGGGCCTGGATGTCGTTCACCTGGTTCGGCAACGTCTTCGACACGGACGACGTGCCCTATCGACTATGGATGCTCTTGATGATCGCAGGGTCGCTCGGCCTCGCGGCCGGTGTGCCCCGGATCGCGGAGCTCGACTTCAGGATCGGGGTGTCGTCCTACGTCGTGATGCGGCTCGCCTACGTCGCCCAGTGGCTGAGGGTGCTCCAAAGCCGCGACCCCACCTGGCGGCCGATCGCTTGGAAGGTCATCGTTCTGACGACGCTGAACCAGGCGGGCTGGGTGGCTTTCCTTTACTGCCCGCTCGAGTGGCGGCTGCCCGTGTTCGTCTTTTGGTTCGCGGCCGACGTCGCGACGCCGGTGATCGCCGGCTGGGACGCGCGGCTCGGCGGCCATCGCGGACATATCGTGGAGCGCTACGGGCTGTTCACGCTGATCGTGCTCGGCGAGTCGATCGCCGCCGCCACGGTCGCGGTGGGCCGCGCCGTCGAGACGCAGGCCGCGGCGCTACCGCTGCTCGTGCTCGCGGTCGGCGGGCTCGTGATCGTGTTCTCGATCTGGTGGATCTACTTCGACTTGAGCGCGGGCGGCCACGGCCGCCAGGCCGCGGCGCCCGGCCGCGCCGCGCAAATCGTCTGGGGCTACGGGCACTACTTCGTGTTCGCGTCGCTGGCGGCGATCGGCGCGGGGCTTGCGCTCGCCGTCGAACGGCTCACCGAGCGCGAGAACGTAGCGCTGCCGGACACGGGCGTCGCGCTCGCGATCGGCGCCGCCGTGGCCGTGTTCCTGCTCGCGGTGGCCGCGATCGAAGCCGCCGACGAGGGCGCCTACGCGCTACGCGACGCGCTTGTGAAGCTCGGCGGTGCGCTCGCGGCGCTCGGCGCCGCGCTCGCCGCGCCCGCGCCCGCGCTCGGCGTCGCGGGCAGCGTGCTCGCGATCGGGCTCGTGCTGGCCGCGATGGTTTGTTACGGCGTCGTGCTCCAGCAGCGGATGTACGCCGCCGCACGCTGACGCTTCACGGAATTTCGCGGTGACCTTCGGCGAGCGCGTTCGGCACCACGACGGGCCCGGCTCGCGCCTGCGACGCGCGATACTCTCGCCATAGAATAATGAGACCGGCCGCGATCACGAGCGGCGCGCCGATCCACACGGAGACGTACGGCGTCTCGCCGAAGAAGAAGTAGCCGTAGAGCACGGCGAACAGCAGATTCGCGTAGTCGAGCGGCGCGATCATCGACGCCTCGGCGTAGCGATACGACCACGTCATCAGCAGCTGGCCGAACACGCCAAGCACGCCGATCAGCACGATGAACGTCCATTGCTCGGCCGTCGGCATCGGCCAGCCGGCGACGGCCGTGAACGCCGCGACGATCATCGAGGTCATAGAGAAATAGAACGTGATCGTGATCGCGTGCTCGCCGCCGCTGCCGCTCATGCTGCGCAGGAACATCATCGCCACCGCCGAGAACACGGCCGCGCCGAGCGATAGCCCTACGCCGAGCGAGCCGCCGCCGAACGACAGATGCGGTCCCACCATGATCAGCACGCCGGCGAAGCCGACGCCAAGCGCCGTCCAGCGATAGGCGTGGATCCGCTCGCCGAGAAACAGCATCGCGAGCACGGTGAGGAACATCGGCGCAGTGAACGTGATCGCGGTGAAGTCGGCGAGCGGGATCAGCGTAAGCGCAGTGAACCAGCAGAACATGCTGGCCGTGCCCGACAGCGAGCGCAGCGCGTGCGACCTCAAGTTTGCCGTCTTGAGCAGATGCAGGCCCTCGACGCGCCACGCGATGAACGCGAGCACGACGAGCGAGATCAGGCCGCGCACGAACACGGTCTCGCCGCTGGGGATCGCCGCGCCGAGGTACTTGACGCACGCGGCCATGCTCGCGAGGAACAGCACGGACACGAGCTTGAGCAACGCGCCCCGAATCGGGTGCGCTTGGTGGGCATGCGACAAGGGAGGCACCACGCGGAAAATGGGGACATGTTACGTTTTCGGGGCGCGACTTTCCTCGAAAAACGTAACATGTCCCTGTTTTCTTGGCGGACTCCTCCGGCTCGACCGTATTAAGCAAGTGGTAACGACAAACAAGGCGGTTCGGCGCGGCCGGATACGGTTGATGCCTTCGCTACGCGATTCCTCCCCTCGCGGCACCGATCCGCACGCCGAGTTCGTTACCGGCTTGTTCGAGCGTTGCCGCCGCGCGCTGCTCAAGTATCTCGTCGATCTCTTGTCGCGGCGCGAGGACGCCGAGGACGTGGTGCAAGAGACCTACCTCCGACTCATGAACGCGAGAACGCTCGAGCGCTCCGACGCGCGCGCCCGCGCGTTCCTATTCAAGGTCGCGACCAACCTCGCCTACGACCGCTTCCGCGAGCGCCGCGTACGCGGCGCGCAATCCGACGCCGAGCTCGGCGACCTCGCGAGCGACGCGCCGTCACCAGAGCGCATCGTCGCGCTCGAGCAAGGCGTCGAGATCGTGAAGCGCACGCTGCTCGAGCTCACGCCGCGCTGCCGCCAGGTGTTCCTGTTGCGCACGTCCGCCGAGCTCGGCTACGACGAGATCGCGAAGCGCCTGGGCTTGAGCAAACGCACGGTGGAGCGCGAGATGCAGATCGCGCTCGAGATCTGCCAGGAACGCCTGCAACCGGAGCGCAACCGATGAGCCGCGAGCCGCAAACGTCGCCGACCGATCCGCGCTCCGCCGCCGAGTGGTTCGTGGCGCTCGACACTGCGAGCGCCGGCGACGATTCGCGTGACCCGACCGGGGGCGACGACGCGCGGGCCGCGGCCTGGATGGACGAATCCGCCGACAACGACGCCGCGCTCGCGCGCTGCGCGGCCGCCGTCGCGATCGCGCGTGGGCTCGCCGACGATCCGCAGCTGCGCTGGGCGTACGACGAGGCCGCGGCCATCGCGAGCGGCGACGCACGAGCCCGCGGCGACGGCGCGCACCGCAGCGCGCGCCGCTGGCTCGCGTGGACCGGCGCCGGGGTCGCCGCGGCCGCGGTGGCCGCCGCGCTCGTCCTGTCGTTGCGCTCGCCACCGCCCACGACGGCCGAGCGCCCCCCGGTCGTGTCGCACGCGGCCGAGATCGTCGCCCGCGCGGCCCCGGTCGCGCCCGTGGTCCTGCTGCCGGGCGGCGTGGCGGTGGACGCGAACTCGGTGGCCGTATTGCCGTTCGCATTCGCCGCCGACGACGACAGCGCGGACGCCGACGGCGGCGCCCTGCTCCAGAACGCGATCGTCGCGGACCTCGCCGCAGTGCCGGGAGTCTACGTGCGCGGTGGCGCGGTCGTCGCGCCCTACGCGCACACGGACTTGTCCGCAGCCGAGATCGGCGTGCTGCTCGGCACCCGCGGCATCGTGAGCGGCCAAGTCGAGTTGCACGCGGCCGGCGTGAGCGTCCACGCGCAGCTGACGGACGCCGCGACCAACGACGTCGTCTGGCGCGCCGACTACGACACGACGCTCGGCGAGCTGCGCTCCGTCAGCGCGGCGCTCGTCGACGGCATCGCCGCCACGCTCGTCGACCCGACACTGCGCCGCAGCGCGCTGCGCGCCGCGAGCTCGGCGCGCGGCGACAACACGCTCGCGTCCGTCGCGGAGCCCGCGTTCGACCGCTGAGCATCCGTCTCGTCTCGATCGACCATGCACAGGAGTCGTCTCATGAAATCGCGAAGCTTCATTCACCTCGGCCTCGCTGCCTCGATCGCGCTGCTCGCAGCAACGCCGGCCGTTGCTCAAGTACGGGCCGGTGGCGCGCCGCAGCAAATCCAGCAACAGGGGCAACCTCAGCAGCAGGCGCCGCAACAGGGGCAAGGCCAACAACCAGCGCCGCAAGTGGGGTTCGCGGTGCCCCCACCGAACTTGCCGCCGGCGGAGCCGCTACCGACGGTCGCGCTGTCTGACGTGCTCGCGCGTGTCGCGCGCAACTCCAACAAGGAATTCCTGATGGAGATCCGCACCCCGCAGCAGATCTTCCTCGGCGGAGCGCGGATCGAAGACGTGACCTATCCGCTGCTGCTATCGATCCTACGCGCCAACGGTCTCGCCGCCGCCACGATCGAAGGCCGCGTCAACATCGTGCGCGACAGCGACATCCGCGCCTACCCGCTGCCGATGGTGAACGCCGACGACCCGAAGATCCCAGCCGACGAATGGGTGCAGCGCATCATCACCACGAGCTCGATCGACACGGCGCAGCTCGTGCCGGTCCTGCGGCCGATGTTGCCCCAATCGGCGCACATGGCCGCGTCTCCGCCGCGATCGCTGATCGTGGTCGATCGCTACGCGAACGTGAAGCGCATCACCGAGACGGTCAAGGCCCTCGACCGAGCGCAGTAGCCGCAGGAGCTCGAAGCGGGTCCCGCGCCGCGCCCCAACTCTCGGACGTCTCCTCCCCAAGGACCGCTGACAGTGGCCGGCGCGGGATCCGCGCTCGGGGACGCCGCAGTGAACGGCCGCGTCGCCCCGGGTTGTACCCGCGTCCGAGCGTGCGATACTGCGCGCCGTGAGTAGCGTGACCGTCCCCGCCGCTCGAGGCCACCGGCCCCTCGCCGCGCTGCTGATCGCCGCGATGCTCGCGGCGCTCACCTTCTGGGTGGCCGCCGCCCTGCCCTATCTCCGGTTCGACCCGGCGCAATTCGGCGACCTCTGGTCGCGGCGCTATCCGCTCCTCGTCCACATCGCGGGCGGCAGCGTGGCCCTGCTCATTGGACCGCTGCAGCTCTGGCTCGGCGCGACGCGCCGCCGCCTCGATTGGCATCGCACGCTCGGCACTCTCTACGTGGTCGGCGTGACCGTCGGCGTGCTCGGCGCGTTCTATCTCGCGCTGACGACGCCGGGCGGCTGGATCTACTCGTGGGGGCTCATCGGGCTCGGCGTCGCGTGGACCATCACGACCGCGATGGCCTACGTCGCGATCCGCCGCCGCGCGCTCGACCAGCACCGCGAGTGGATGATTCGGAGCTACGTCGTGACGCTCGCGTTCGTGCTGTTTCGCGCGCTCGTCGTCGAGTTCGGCGCGCTCGGCGTCGGCACGCCGGGGGAGCAAGCGGCGCTCGCGGCGTGGTTCTGTTGGGCCGTACCGCTGCTGCTCACGGAGCCGGTGCTTCAGCTTCGCAAGCTCGGTGCGGTGACGGCCTGAGGAGCCGCCCACATTAACAACGGCCCGTGGCGGTGCGATACTGCGCGCGCCACTCATCGCGCGGGGGAACACGATGTCGAGCAGAACACTTGCGCTCGTGTGCTGCGCTGTCGTCGCAGCGTCGACGGCACGCGGCGAGGACATCTGCGCGGGCCTCGCAAGCCCGGGCGTCACGAGCGCCGGCGGCGCCGCCCCGTTCCGCGAAACCACCATCCTTTCGATCACCGCCGTGGCGGCCGATGCCGCACGAGGGGTGCCGGCCTTCTGTGAGGTGCGGGCCGCGATCACGCCGGCGGCGGGCTCGCACATCGGCGCGGTGTACCGGCTGCCCGAAAGCTGGAACGGCAAGCTGCTCGGCGTCGGCGGCGGCGGCTTCGCGGGCGACGTGACGCTGCAGGCCGCCACGGCGGGACTCGCGCGCGGTTACGCCGTCGTCCAAAACGACCTGGGGCACCCGAGCGCCGACGCGCTCGATCCGTCGTTCGCGCTCGACGCCTCCGGTGCGCGCAACGTCGAGGGCATCGTCGACTTCGGCCATCGCGCCACGCATCTCGCCACGGTGGTGGGCAAGGACGTGGCGGCCAAGCTCTACGGCCGGGCTCCGCGTTACGCCTATTTCCAGGGCTGCTCGACCGGCGGCCGCCAAGGCCTCGCGGAGGTTCAGCGCTATCCCGACGACTATGACGGTGTGATCGCGGGCGCGCCGGTCTACACCCCGCTCGTCTACTCGAACGCGATTCTGCGCGTTCAGGCCTTCCACTCGAAACCCGAAAGCAACCTGCTGCCCGCGCAAGTGCCGCTGATCCAGAAGGCCGTGCTCGCCGCCTGTGACACGCTCGACGGCGTCGCCGACGGAATTCTCACCGATCCGCGCGCCTGCTCGTGGGATCCGGGCGAGCTCGAATGCAAGGCCGCGGCGTCGGCCGAGTGCCTCACCCACGCGCAGGTGGAAACCGTGCGGCGCGTGTATGCCGGCGTAAAAACCAAGGACGGCAAGTACGCCGCGATGCCGATCATGCGCGGCGGCGAGAGCGATTGGGTGGCGCGCATGGTCGGCACACCCGAGGCGCCGAACGGCGTGAACGCGCGACTCGGCGCGCCGTTCATGTCCTACATCGTCAAGGCCGATGCTCGGTATGACCTCTTCACGTTCGATCCGGAGCGCGATATGGCGGCGCTCGCCGGCGGCATCGCAGGAGCCGAGGTGCACCAGCAAAATCCCGCGATCGGGCGGTTCGTCGCGCGCGGCGGCAAGCTCCTGCTGTGGCACGGCTTCAACGACCCGGGACCGAGCCCTGTGTCGACGATCGAGTACTTCGAAGCCGTGCAGCGTGCGGTGCCCGCGGCGCGCGAATCCGTGCGGCTATTCCTCGCGCCGGGCGTGCTGCACTGCCGCGGCGGCGCCGGCCCCGATCGGTTCGACGCGTTGACGGCGCTCGAGAGCTGGGTGGAGCGCGGGACTGCGCCGGCTACTCTGCTCGCGACGAAGGCCGGGTCGACGCTGTCGCGGCCGCTGTGCCCGTATCCGCAGCTGCCGCGGTACAAAGGCACCGGCGATCCGGGCGACGCCGCCAATTTCGAGTGTGGATCGTGAGGCCGCTCGGGCTCGAGCACGCGGCGCGCGCAGCAACGCGCTGAGTCGAATCCACTGTAATCTAATGTGCGCGCGGGGCCGGCCGCCGCCGCGCGTTGTTTGTGCTACGGAGGTTGCATGCGTTCCTTGGTTCCAGCTTCGGTTTCGTTGTCGCTCGCCGTCGCGCTGTTCGCGGCTGATGCCTCCGCGCAGTCGCCCAACGGCGAGGCGTTGTTCGCACAGCACTGCATGGCGTGCCATCAGAGCCCCGCGCCCGACCCCGAGATCCCGGGACGCGAGCACCTCGAGCAGCTGCAGCCGGACGTGATCGTCGCGTCCCTCACCGACGGCCCGATGCGGATCCAGGGCATGCCGCTCACAGCGGCGGAGCGCGTCGCGATCGCGGAAGCCGTCACGGGCAAGCGAGTCGCGGCCGCCGTGGTGGCGACCGACGCCGGGCAGTGCACGAGCCGCGCGAGCGCCGCGTCGAGCCCCGAATGGAACGGTTGGAGCCCGGACGTCCGCAACACACGCTTCCAGCGTGACGCCGGCGGTCTCACCGCGGCCAATGTTTCGCAGCTGAAGCTCAAGTGGGCGTTCGGCGTGCCGAACGTCACGCAGTCGCGCTCACAGCCGGCGATCGTCGGCGGCAGGCTCTACATGGCGAGCGCGTCGGGCATGGTCTACGCGCTCGACCCGAAGACCGGCTGCACGTACTGGACGTACAAGGCTCAGTCGGGCGTGCGCACCGCGATCTCGGTGGGCCCCGTGGGACCGAAAGGCGCGCCGACCGGCAACGCGGTCTACTTCGCCGATGCGCAAGCGCGCGCCTACGCCGTCGACGCCGCCACCGGCAAGGAGATCTGGAACCGCAAGGTCGATGACCACCCGGCCGCGCGCGCAACCGGCGCGCCGACGCTCTACGACGGCCGGCTGTACGTGGTCCTGTCGGGCGTGTCGGAGGAATCGGCGGCCGCGATGCCGGACTACGAGTGCTGCAAGTTCCGCGGCAGCTTGACCGCGCTCGACGCGACGACCGGCGCCGTGCTCTGGAAAACCTACACGGTCGACGAGCCGAAGCCGCGCGGCCTGAGCACGACCGGCAAGATGCTGTGGGGACCGGCCGGCGCGCCGATCTGGAGCGCGCCCACGATCGACGCGAAGCGCGGGCTGATCTACGCGGCCACGGGCAACGCATACGCCGATCCCCCGCCGCGCACGAGCGACGGGGTGGTCGCGTTCGATCTCGCCACCGGCAAGATCCGCTGGGTCAATCAGATCCTGCCCGACGTCTGGATCTTGGGGTGCGGCGGGCCGCCGCCCGGCATCGCCGCGCCGAACGCGCCCGCGTCCGGGGCGCCCGCCGCGCCGCCCGCGCACAATCCGAATTGTCCGCGCGACGTGGGCCCCGACTTCGACTTCTCCGCTTCGCCGGCGCTCGTCACGCTGTCGAGCGGCCGCGACTTGCTGGTCGTCACGCAAAAATCCGGAGTCGGGTTCGCGCTGAATCCGGACAAGCGCGGCAAGCTGGTGTGGGAATACCGCTGGGGCCGCGGCAGCCCCGTCGGCGGCGTATGGGGGCTGAGCACGGACGGCGATCGCGCATACTTCGGCGTGGCCGATCAACTCTCGCCGGCGCCCGGCGGCTTGCATGCCGTCAATCTCGCGACCGGCAAGCGCGCGTGGTACACGGCGCCGCCCGCTCCGGTCTGCGTCAAGGGCCCGGGATGCAGCGCCGCGCAGTCGGCAGCGGTGACCTCGATCCCCGGCGCGGTGTTCGCGGGCTCGGCGGACGGCGCGGTGCGCGCGTACGACAGCAACACCGGTGCGATCGTCTGGACCTTCGACACGAATCGCGACTTCGACAGCGGGAACGGCGTCAAGGCGCATGGCGGCTCGATCGACGGCCCGGGGCCGGTCGTCGCGAACGGCATGCTCTACGTCACGGCCGGCAACGCAGGCTTCGTCGGCACCGCCGGCAACGTGCTGCTCGCGTTCGGGCTCTGAACCCGACGCGGGCACGGATTCCAAATCTTTCGTCGCACGCTCCAAATCTTGGATCGTTCCGCGCCGCCCAAGGCCCTGGGCGCGACCGGTACGGAGCTTGCATGCTCCCCGGTTTCGAGAAACAACGAGGAGAAGGGACATGGAACGTCCAATCGTCACCGTCGTAGCCACCGCAGCGCTCGCTTTCGCCGTGGGCGCCCTTGCACAGCAGCCCACCGATCGCGGAGCGCCTCCGGGCCAAACGCAGCAGGGACCGCAGGTCTCCGACTCGGATCTGGAAAGATTCGCCGACATCTACGTGGACCTGGAGCGCACGGTCGACAAGTTCCAGCCCCAGCTTGCAGCGGCGAAGACCGATCAAGAGGCTGATGAAGTGCACTCGCGCATGCAGAAGGAGAGCACAGCCACCGTCGCTCAACACGGCTGGACGCCCGAACGCTACCTGACGGTGGCCGACACCATCAACGCGGACCGCACTCTCGCGGAGAAAACGCTCAAGCTGATCGCTGACCGACGCTGAGCGGGACTGTCCCTATACGGTGCCGTCTCAGACACCTTGGTGCCCTGCACCCGTTTCGCGTCGCACCTGCCGAAACGTCAATTCAGCGCGAGATTCTCCGGCGCCGCGGGTTGCTTCGCAGCGAGGTTCGGGCCGAAGCGCAGCGCGCCCATGTCCATCGGTTCGTTGTGAGCGGTGGTGTTGTAGTCGAGCTGAAACGTATCGCCGCCCGACGACATGTTGAGCGGCTCGTCGTCGCCTGCTCCGATCACCGACGATCCATTCGCCACTTCGAAGTCGCTCCAAGTGACCTGGTCGGCGCTGCTGATGGATCGCCAACCGGACATCTTCGCGAGCGAGAGGCCCGTGAATCGATTGCCGGAGCTCGTGTAGCCGCCGCCGGGGTTGCCATTGCTGAAGTAGTTGTTCGTCGCGGTCATGCCGGCCAAGTCCGTGCCGCTCACGTCGCGCGTGCCGGAGGAAAGCGACAGCAGGATGTTGTTGATGAACCTGGAGTTCGGCTTGGGTACGCTCGCCTGCAGCGTGACCTGCGTTTCGTTGTCCACGAAGGTGTTGTTGAAGACCAGGAGCCCGTCCAACGAGGTGAGCGAATATTCGCCCCAAATGGCGAAGCCGGAGCTCGTGAATGCCACGAGATTGTCGTACACCCTCGCGCGCTGCGACTGGACCGAGGACAGCAGGGCGGCTACCGACTCGTAGTGGTAACTCTCGTTGTTGAGCGCGATGCCGGCGCCCACGGTGCGGCTCGTGCGCCAGTACTCGGAATTGGTGGTGCCGACCACGACGTTGCGGCGAATCGTGGTGTTCGGCGACGCGTCGGCGTAGATGCCCACGGCGCGGGCGCCGTAGACGTAGTTGCCTTCGATCACCGTCCCGTCGGCGCCGCCGTTGGCGTTGATCCCTTCGCCGTAGACTTCGGTGACGGTGTTGCCTTGGAGGATGGCGCCGGTCGTTGCTTGAACCTCGATGCCCCCACCCCACGGCGCACCTTCCTTGATGCCCTTTCCGGTGTGCGTGACGCGGTTCTGCTCCGCGCGCGGGCTCGTGGAGCGCAGGAACTGGATTCCGCTGTTATAGGCCCCGTCGACCGAGCAGCCGACGACGGCGGAGGACTGAGAGTCGGCGACGTCGATGCCGCGGCCTCGCGAGTTGATGACCTTGATGTTCTCGACGCGGACCCAATTGGCGCGCACACGCAGCAACGCGTCGTAGTGGTCGCTCGGCAGCGTGTTACCGCCGTCGATGACCGGCCGGCTCGTGGCGTAACCCCGCGTGGCGACGCCGTTCTTCAGGTAGTACGCGCCGACCATGGCCAGTTGCGACGACGTGCCGGCCCATTTGACGGTCAGCGTCCCGCTGAAGGTGTCACCCTCGTGAAACAGCACGATGTCGCTCGTGGCTAAGCTCTGCTTGCTGACCTTGCCGAGCGTCGCCCAGGCCGTGGCATGCGAACGGCCGTCGCCGTTGTCGTTGCCGTCTGCGCGTACGTAGTACGTGGCGGCCTCCGCCGCGGACGCGACGAGCAGCAACGAAGCGAGAAGGCATGAGAAGAGAACGGACCGCATGGCGCTACACTCCTTGTGTGGATTGCCGAGGAGCCTCCGCGCTCCGCGCAGACTCCAGCTTCAACACGAGCTTCGAGCGCTGTGTCCCAAAAAGGGAATGCAAATTTCAAGAACGCACGTTGAGCGCGAATCGCGTCGCCACAAAACAAAGAAGGCGGCAATCCGGCCGTCCGAGCGCCCCCAGCGCCGCGACCCGTGGATGTTTTTTTGTGATCCCCCGATCACCCGAGTGCGCTGATCCTCCCACCGGCTTGGTGATGCGTCAAAGCGTCTCCCGGGGCAGACAAAATGAGCGTCCGCGCCGCGGACGGCAACTGGCGGCATGGGACTTGCACTGGGCGGCTGGAGCCTGACGTTTCAGACGGGCTACCCGAATACCGTTTCGCGAGAACACGTCGAGCACGCGGGCTTCCCCTCGATCTGGATCGGCGGGAGCCGCGGTGCCGACGTTCTACGCCGCGGGACAACGCGGCGATCGGGAAGCGTCTCATCGTTGGTCTAGTTCTTGCGGCCACTCGGCCCGTTACCACGGAAGCTATCGGGATCGCGACGCGGGCGGCGATCGCATCTGCGCATGACGCTGGGACGCGCCGCGACGGGCACCGGCAACTACCGTTTCGACGAGGCGAAGATCAGATGAGCGAGGTGTCTGCCGGGGCGCCGATCGCGCCCCGGCAGGCACGCTAGTTGGAACGATTCGTGCACACAGCCGTGGTCGACAGATCCCTGTAAGGCAGGTGGGAGAAGACCATGCGGATTCGTGCCTTATTGAAAGGCGCCTTGACGTTCGTGCCCGGCGCGCCGGCCCTGTTGCCGAAACCCCCTCCGGGCTCGACCACGGCCACGTCCTATTACTACGGAGTCTGGCTCAAGCACCTCGGTTTGCTCGCCGCGAACGGGCTCGACACCTCACCCACCGTGGTCGCCGAGCTCGGGCCCGGCGACACTCTCGGCGTCGGCCTCGCGGCGCTGCTCTGCGGCGCGGACAAGTACTACGCGCTCGATCTCCTCGCCTACACCCAGCCGAGGAAGAACCTGGCGGTGCTCGACGAGCTGATCGCGCTGCTGTCGAAGCGCACGCCGCGGCCGGACAAGGGCTTTCCCGAGTTCGCCTACTCGCGCGGCGGCGAGCTCTTTCCGACCGAAGTGCTCACCGACGAAAGGCTCGCGCGCGCATCGTCGCCGGCACGGCTCGCGCATCTACGCGAGGCGCTCGGGAGCGACACCCCCCGGGCAGGACCGATAGTGGTCCAGTACCGCGCGCCGTGGGACGACGCCGCCGTGATCGAGCGCGACTCCGTCGATCTGGTCGTCTCGCAATCGGTGCTCGAGCACGTCGACGATCTCGACACCGCGTATCGCGCGCTGTACCAGTGGCTGCGGCCCGGCGGCGTGATGAGCCACTTGATCGACCTGCGGTCGCACGGCCTCACCAAGGAATGGAACGGCCACTGGTCGATCTCGGATCCGATGTGGGCGGTGATGCGCGGCAAGCGATCGTTTCTCATCAATCGCGAGCCCTGCTCGGCGCACCTGGAGCACATTCGGCGGTGCGGTTTCGAGATCCTCTACGTTGCGCAGCGCCGTGGCGCGGCCGGCATCGGCCGCGCGCGCTTGAGCAAACGCTGGCAACCCCTGTCGGACGACGACTTCTCGTGCAATTCGGTTTTCATCCAGGCACGGAAACCGACGGGACAGGCCTAACCGGCATTACCTTACCGGAGTGCAAGCCGCGCGGTCCGTCGTCGCAATGGGAATCGGATCACAAAGATTGGAGTCCCTAGTCCCGCATCCCGGCTATTCGAGGGCGCCAGCGCTCGGCCGACCGTTGCGGGTCTTGCATTCGTAGTCGTATGTCAGCGCCTTCGCCCATTCGGTAGGCGACGGCTGACAAGTCGACCAAGAGAATTCACGCATCGACGGTGGGAACGCCTTGAGGTCGATCACCGTGCGGTCCTCGGAGTCGCCCGCGTGCTCTGCAACGGACGCCTTCGATGGGGACGACTTGGACGGGCGAAAGTTTGCAGGCGGTGGAATCGCGCCGGAATGAACCGCGGAATAGTCGAGCGGAATCCCGGCGGCGCCGATCTTGGCATTCGTGCCCACGCAAGCGTCGTCGGACGGCCGCGTGCCGAACACGTTCGAATCGACGGTGAGCAACGACGCCGGCGCTTCGGGAAGCGCGCAATTGCGGCCGGCTTTAGCCGAGAACACGTTGTCGACGATCTCGATCTTGTCGATGTTGTTCTTCACGGTGAGATTCGCGCTTGTGACGTAGAGGCCCTTCTCTTGCAGACAGGTATTGCCGTAGACCAGCGCACCCACTTGATAGCCTTTCGCCGCGGGGTCGTCGCAGTCCCCACTCCCGCAGTTGTACTTCGATTCTCGAAACACCTCGAGATTGATGCACCCGCGGGTATTGGCCATGAGGTTGTTTCTGAAGACGTTATGAACCGAGCTGCGCATGTCGTGCTTGTAGGGCTCCACGGCAATGGATAGGCCGATGCCGTAAGACTCGTCGACGCCGTTCAGATAGCCGTTGCCGAGCAACACGTTGTGCTCGACGACGTTGTCGGAAGCGTTGTCGAGGTAGATCAAGGGACGGCGAACATTCGCCAGCGTGTTGCCGCGAATGATCGTGTGCGAGGAGCGCAGAACGCCGATCCCCTCGCCCCCGGAATTGCCGAGAGTATTGCCTTCGATCAAGGTGTAGGACGGAGCGGAATCGATCACGACGATCGCCGGCGACCACGTTTTGGTGCGGCCGTCGACCTTCTTGACCGACACGGTATCGATGCTGTTGTTGCGCAGGATGTCGCTTTTCACGCGCTGCAAGCGAATGCCCGCCTCCACGGTCTGAGCTATCGACAGGTTTTGGACGACGAGGTCCGACGTGGTGTTATCGCCGACGTGAACCAATCCTGCCCCGGAAGAGTCGGCGAGGGCGAGGTCTTGCACGGTTACGTGACTCGTCCTTACTGTGATGAGGCCGTTCCACTGATTGGCGGGCACGGCGTCTTTGTTGTCGGCGTCGACGCCGACGGGGCACGTCGACGGCGTCGTCGAGCGGCAGGCAGAGCCGTAGGTTCCACGGATCGTCGGCCGCGAGCTGCCCTCGAAGCCCTGTAGGGCCTTGGACCCGACGACGTAGTACGAACCGATGATCACGCGGTTAGACGAAGATCCTTCCCACCCCACGGTCAACGCCTGATTGACGCACGTGGTGCCCGCTTTGATGAAGACGTCCGAACCGACGGCGTGCACCCCCGACTTCACCTTGCCGAGAGTCTTCCAGGGTTCCTGCGGGGAAGTGCCGCTCCCCGAGTCGTTACCGCGGTCGCAGTCGACGAAGTAACCCTGCGCGTCGGAGTCCGCGTGGGCCGCGCCCGCGGCGGCCGCCAGCAACAACAACGCCGCGAGCCGCGTTGCGGCGGCTCGCAGCGGCCGAAAGCCTTGGCCTGCTTCGCCCGCGGGGGCCGCCTCGCTTCCCGTGTGGTCCACGGCCGTCTCCTCTGCACTGGTGACACAGAGACGGCTGCAAGACATGTGCCACTTGCGGGCCCGGACGCGCGCGCTATCCCTATTCGTAGCGCAACGAGTGCAGGGGCTTCGCGCTCGCCGCGCGCAGTGCGATGCCCGCCACGGTGAGCCACGCGATCGCGAACGTCACGAGCGCGCCGCCGGCGAAGACCAGCGGGCTCAAGTCGATCCGGTAGGCGAAATCCGCGAGCCAGCGCCGCATCGCCAGGTACGCGATCGGCCACGCCACCACGTTCGACAGCAGCACGAGCCTGCTGAACTCTGACGTGAGCAACGTCACCACGTCGACCGCCGAGCCGCCGAGCGTCTTGCGAATGCCGATCTCCTTGGTGCGGCGTTCCGTGGTGAACGACGCGAGGCCGAAGAGTCCGAGGCAGGCGACGAAGATCGCAAGCGCCGCGAACACGCCGAAGATCTGCATCTGCCGCTCGTCGTTGGCGTACAGCGCGGCGAACTCGTCGTCGAGGAATGTGCGCGCCACCGGCAGGTCGGGCTGTATTTGCGACCACGTGGCGTCGATGAACGCGAGCGTCTCGCGCAAGCGTTTGCCCGTCACGCGAATCGACGCGTCGCGGAAATACACGATCGGCAGCCTCCAGGAGTCCGCCGCGGCGAAATACACGAGCGGCTTCTGCGGCTCGCGCAGCGTCTCGAAATACGTGTTCTTGACGACCCCGACGATCGGCCCGCGCACCGATGCCGAAAAGTTTCCGGAGAAGTCCGTCTCGAACCACTTGCCGATCGCCTCGTCCGGCGTGAAACCGAGCTCGCGGGCCGCGAGCTCGTTGAGCACGTAGGCGCCCGGGGTGTTCGCCACGCCGTTTTGGTTCGGCAGCGTGAAGCCGTCGGTTCCGTAGTCACGCGAGAACGTGCGCCCGGCGAGCAACTCGATGCCGTACGTTTCGAAGAAGCCGTAGTCGACCCCGGTGGCCAACATCTGTCGGCCCGCGGGGTCCGAGCCCTCGGCGCGAATCAGGCGAGTGCCCGCGCCGCCCGGACGCATGCCGCCCTGGATCACGGCAGTGATCTCGGGGTTCTCGAGCATGCGGTTGCGCGCAGCCTCGAAGCCCGGGCCTAACCCCACGGTCGGCGAGCCCGAGAGATGCACTACCTGCGCCGTGTCGAAGCCACGGTCCACGTCGCGCGCGAACCGCGTTTGCAGGTAGATCGTGACGGTCGCAATCAGCAGAACGATGGACACCGCGAACTGGACGACCACGAGCGTGCCGCGCAGGCGCTGGCCGCCACGTCCGCGCGTCGCATCGCCTTTCAGCACCTTCACGGGCTCGAAGGCCGACAGATAGAACGCCGGGTAGCTGCCGGCGAGCAAACCAACGGCGAGCGCCAGCACGGCCAGCGTCGCGAGCGTACCCACATTGCCGTAGTCGAGCTCGATCGCCGTCCCGGCGAACGTGTTGAAGGGCGGCAGCAGCACCTCCACGAGCGCCACTGCGACGAGCGTCGCGAGCAACGCGTACAACACTGCTTCGCCCAAGAACTGCGCGACGAGCTGGCCGCGCACCGCGCCGATGACCTTGCGCACACCGATCTCGCGTGCGCGCTGCGCCGCGCGAGCAGTCGAGAGGTTCATGAAGTTCACGCAGGCGATCAGCAAGATGCTGAGCGCGATCGCCGCGAACGCCGTGACGGTGGTCAAGCTACCCGGCGGCGTGAGCTCCTGCACGCGGCCGTGCAGGTGGATGTCGGCGAGCTTGGTCGCGATCATCGTCGCGGCAGAGTCACCCGGCCGGCGGTGGCTCGCCACGAATTGCGGGAACCTGCGCTCGAGCGACTCGATGCGCGCGCCGGGCTTCAGCCTCACATAGGTGTGGTAGAACCAGAAGCTCCAATTGCCGTCGTAGTTCCAGCCGAGGACCTTGTCGCCGACGTCGAACGACGCGATCACCGTTGCGCTCAGATGGGTGTCGCGCGGTAGGTCGCGGATCACGCCGGTCACGGTGAGCGGCCATTGTCCTTCGAGGACCAACGTTTGGCCTACCGGGTTCTCCGCGCCGAAGTATTTCGCCGCCGCGCCTTGCGTCAATACGACCGTGGACGGCTCGGTGAGCGCCCGTTTCGGGTCGCCCGCCACCCAGTCCAGCGCGAATATGTCGAAGAAGCTCGCGTCCGCCCAGCGAAAACCATCCTCGTAGAAGGTATCGGCGCCGTGTCGCAGCCGCACGCTCTGCCGCGCGATCCGCGCCACCTGATCCACGTCGGCGGCGAAGTCGAGCTCGAGCTGCGGACCGGCCGGATAGAAGTTCGGAGCGGCGTGCATGGCCGCGCCGCCGTTGCCGGTGGGAACCTCGGCGGAGATCCGATAGATCCTGTCCGCGCCGGGGAAATGCTCGTCGAACGACAGCTCGTAGTGCACGTACAACAGGATCAGGATCGCGCACGCGAGGCCGACCGCGAGGCCCGCGATGTTGAGCGTGGAGTAGAGCTTCTGGGTGACGAGCCGGCGAAAGCCGACCGCGAGATAGCTGCCGATCATTGGTTCGAGCTCCCTGTAAGTCATTCGTAGCGCAAGGCGCGAGCGGGTTTCGTGCTCGCGGCCCGCGCCGCGACGCCGCCCACCGTGATGCAGGCGATCGCGAGCGCGGCGAGCGCGCTGCCGACGAAGATCCACGGGCTCATATCCGCGCGGTAGGCGAACGACGACAGCCAGCGCTGCATTGCGATGTACGCGACCGGCCACGCGACGAGATTCGCCACGAGCACGAGCCGCCCGAACTCGCCGCAGAACATCAGCACGATGTCGCCCACACCGCCGCCGATCGTCTTGCGGATGCCGATCTCCTTGGTGCGCCGCTCGGTGGTGAAGGACGCGAGGCCGAAGAGGCCCAAGCACGCGATGCCGATCGCGAGCAAGGCGAAGAACGTGAACATCTCGCCCTGGCGCTGCTCCGTGGCGTACAGCGCCTCGAAGTCGGCGTCGAGAAAGTGCCGCGCGATCGGCCGGTCGGGCATGAATTTGGACCAGACGGCGTCGATGTCCGCGAGCGTCGCGGCAAGGTTGCGGCCCGTGACTTTGAGCGACGCCTGGTCCAAAGGCTGGAAGCCCAAGCCGTCGGGCACGAGCATGTAGACCGTCGGCTCGATCGCGCTCCGGATGGACTCGAAGTGGACGTCTTTCACGACCCCGACGATCGGTGCGCGAACGGCGGGGCTGTCCGGCCCAAGATACGAGACGCTGAGCCACTTGCTCGTCGCCTCCTCCGGCGTCCAGCCGTAGCGACGGGCGAGGCTCTCGCCGATCACGTAGCTGCCGGGGCGCGCGCCCCCCGGCGCCGTCGCGAGCGCCGGCCTGTCGGCGGCGCGTTGCTCGTCGAAAACGCGGCCGGCGACGGCTTCGATGCCGTAGAGCTCGAAGAAACCGAAGTCCACAGCGAGATCCGTGATGCCGCTGCCCGCACCCTCGTGGCCTTCGGCGACGACGTAGGCCGCATTCGTGTTCTCCATGCCGGGCACGAGATTCGAGGCCGTTACGGCCGCGACCTCGGAATTCGCGAGCCACTCCTGCTTCATCGCTTCCCATTGCGTGCCGAGGCCGCCGGTCCAGGACCCCGTGACCACGACGATTCGCTCCTTGTCGTAGCCGAGATCGATGTCGCGCGCGAACCGGGTTTGCTCGAAAACAACCCCGGTCGCGATCAAGAGCGCGATCGAGATCGCGAATTGCAGCACCACGAGCCCGCGGCGGAACGCCGCCGCGCCGCCGCCGCGGGTCGCATCGCCCTTGAGCACGCGGCCGGGCTCGAACGCGGCGAGGTAGAACGCCGGATAGCTGCCCGCGAGAAGCCCGGTAACGAAGGTGAGAGCGACCAGCCCCACGATCGCGCCCGGGCTGTCGAGATAGTGAAACGCGATGTTCGTTCCCAGGAACGCGTTGAACGCCGGCAGCGCGACCTCGACGATCGCCATCGCGAGCAGCAGCGCGACGCCGGCGATGAGCACCGACTCCGCGAGGAACTGCACCACGATCTGCCTGCGGTCGGCGCCGACGACCTTGCGTACGCCGATTTCCTTCGCGCGCTGCGTCGCGCGCGCGGTAGCGAGGTTCATGAAGTTGATGCAAGCGAGCAGCAGGATGAACACGGCCACCGCGGCGAACGTGCGGACCGTGCTCGCGCTGCCCGGCACGCTCATCTCGTTCTCCTTGTGCGATTTCAGGTGGATGTCGGCGACCTTGAAAATGTCGAGCCGCGTGTAGCGGCTCGAGTCCTTCTCGAAACGGCGCTCGAAGAAGTCGTCCGAGCCCTTCCGGATCTCGTCAGGGTTCGCACCGGGGCGCAGCAAAGCGTACGTGTAAAACGCGTTCGCGCCCCAATTCGGCGCGGGCGGCGGCATCTGCATGAGCAGCGAGAACTTGAGATGCGTGTCGTCCTTGAGGTCCTCGATGACGCCTGTGACGTCCAACGGCGTCGTGCCGTCGAGCAGCATCGTCTGCCCGACGGGGTCGGCGTCGCCGAAGTACTTCCGGGCGATGCTCCGAGTCAGCACGACCGTATTCGGCTTCGCGAGCGCGGACTTCGGGTCGCCACGCAGCCAACGGAAGTCGAAGACCTCGAGAATCTCCTTGTCGGCCGACGCGGCGTCGCCCTCGAGGTACAGCGAGCCGTCCGGCGCACGGAACGTCGCGCCGTCGCAGCATCGAATCCGTGCGATCGTTTCGATGATCGGGAAATCCTCCTTGAGCACGTCGGCAGCCGGCGCCGCGAGCGACGCGAGATAGGCCGCTTTGCTAATCTCGGTCGGCAAGAAGTCGCGCGAGATTCGGACGATCCGATCGGCGTTCGTCCAGCCCCGGTCGTAGACGAGCTCGTGGCGCACGAACAGCGAGATCAGGACGAAGCACGCGAGGCCGACCGAGAGCCCCACGACGTTGATCAGCGTGTAGAGCTTCTGCTTGACCAGATGCTGGAATGCGACGAGCACATAGTTCTTCAGCACGACTCGAGACTCCTCGACGCGCGACGACGACGCGTCCCATCACAATCCCTCCGCGGAGGGATTTCGCACCGAGTCGGTGCAGAAGCTTCCGCGGAAACACGGACCCCGTCTTCTTCGTTCGCCGGCATGGTCACTCGTACCGCAACGATTGAATCGGCTTCGCCGCGGCCGCGCGGGCCGCGACGACGCCCACCGTGAGCCACGCAACCGCGAGCACGAGCAGCCCGCCGCCGACGAACAGCGGCGCGCCGAGATCGATGCGATACGCGAACTGGTCGAGCCAGCGGCGCATCACGAGATACGCGACCGGCCAGGCGACGGCGTTCGCAAGCACCGCCAGACGGCTAAGCTCGCCGGTGAACAAGCGCACGATGTCCACGACCGACCCGCCCATGACCTTGCGGATCCCAATTTCCTTGGTGCGCTGCTCGGTGGTCAGAGCCGCGAGCCCGAACAGGCCGAGGCTCGCCACGAGAATCGCTAGAGACGAGCAAACGCCCAGCATCTGCGCCTGCTTGCGCTCGCCGCGATAGAACCTATCGAAGTCGTCGTCCAGGAATCGACGGGCGATCGGCCGCTCCGGCACGGCGCGCGCCCACACGGCGTCGATGCGCGCGAGCGTGCCCGCGACATCGCCGCCGGTGAGCTTGATCGATGCCGTGTTGAAATACGTCTGCGGCAATATCAACATCATCGGCCCCACCGGATCGCGTAGCGGCGCGAAGTGAACGTCGTCGATCACCCCGACGATGCGACGCGCGGCTTGGTCGGCGGACGGACCCATCGCCGGCGCCGTGAGATCCGCTCCCCAAAATGCTTTGCCGACGGCCTCGTCCGGCGTCCACCCGAGGGCTCGCGCCGTGGCCACGTTCACGATCGCCCCCCGCGTAGCGCGGAGGTCCCTCGGGCCGGCGGCATCGAGCGAATCGGCGCCGAAGTCGCTCGAGAAGCCTCGCCCCGCCAACACCTCGATGCCGTAGGTCGACAGGAAGTCGGAGTCGACCGCGACGATGCTAGTGTTCACGGGCAGGGCCTCTGGGTCGCCGCCCTCGCCGTGGATCAAGTCCCTCATGGGATCGCCGCCGGGCGCGGCGCTCGATCCGCTGACGGCCGCGACGCCGGACTCCGCGAGCCACTCCCGCTTCAGGACCTCCCACCGCTGCGCGAGCAGGCCGGCGCGGCCGTCGCTCACGACGACGATCTGCGTCTTGTCGAATCCGACGTCGAACGTCCGCATGAACATGACCTGGCGATAAACCACCGCGGTCGCGATCGTGAGCGCTATCGAGATTGCAAACTGCGCGCCGACCAGCACGCGGCGCACCGTCGCAGCACCGCGACCGCGAGTGAGATCGCCCTTCAGCACCTTTGCGGGCTCGAACGCCGCCACGTAGAACGCGGGGAACATGCCGGCCGCGAGGCCGACGAGCACGGTAACCGCGGCCAGAGCGCCGAGCACCACGGGGTCGCGACGGTAGTCGAGCTCGAGGTCCATTTCGAGAAACGCCCCTACGAGAGGCAGCAGCAGCTCGACGGCCGCGAGCGCGAGCAGAGCGGCCGCGGCGGTGAGCAGCAGCGACTCGCCCAAGAACTGCACGACGAGCCGCGGGCGCCCGACGCCGAGCGTCTTGCGCACGCCGACCTCCTTCGCACGCCGGCGCGCCGAGGCGGTCGCGAGATTCACGAAATTGATGCAGGCAATCGCTAGGATCAGCGCTGCGATGACGCCGCTCGCGTACACCGTTACGGCGCTGCCCTTCGGCCGCATGTCGTCGTAGCGAGACTCGGCGAGGTGGACCGCCATCAGCGGCTCCGGCACGAAGTCTTGGACCGCGCCGAGCCCGTCCGGCATGTGATGCACGAGGAAGTCGTGCGCCCCGGCTTGCAAGCGCCGGACGCTCGCGCCGGGGCGCATCAGCACGTACGTGTGAACGACCCCGTTGTTCCCGTCGAGCACCCGCAGCGGCACGAGCATGTCGAAGCGCAGATGCGTGTTGTCCGGGAGGTCACGGATCACGCCGGTGACGGTGAATGACTGCGCGAGCTCGTTCGACTCGAGAGTACGCCCGAGCGCCGCGGTCTCGCCGAAGTAGCGGCGCGCCGTGCTCGCAGCCAGCACGATCGAGTGCGGATCCCGCAGCGCCGTGGCGGGACTGCCTTCGAGCCAATCGAACTCGAAAACATCGAGGAACGCGTCGTCTATCGCGGCGAGCCACCCCCCGACTTGCATTTGCCCGTCGATCGTCACGAGCGCGTTGCTCGAGAGGGACTGCAGACGCGCCGCCGTTTCGACCTCCGCGAACTCGGCCGGCAGCAGCGGGACGACGTCCACCGGCATCGTGGCGACGGGCAGCGCCTCGCCGTTCGGCAACTTGAAGGACCTCGCCAACCGGTATGTGCGGTCCGCCTTCACGAAAAAACGGTCGTAGCTGAGCTCGTGCCGCACGTACAACCCGAGCAGCATCGCGGCCGCGAGGCCGACGGCGAGGCCGAGCACGTTGATCGTGGAATATAGCCTTTGCGCTACCAGGTGGCGCAGTGCAATTGCTAGATGGCTTCGGAACATCGCCGCCGTCTACTCGAAACGCAACGATTGGATGGGCTTCGCAGCCGCCGCGCGCGCCGCGACTGCACCGACCGTCGCGAACGCAACCGCGAGCGCTACCGCCGCGCCGCCGACAAACGCGAGCGGGCTCATCTCGACGCGATACACGAAGCCCGCCAGCCAGCGCTGCATCAAGAAGTAGGCCACAGGCCACGCTACGACGTTCGCGAGCAGCACGAGCTTGCCGAAGTCCGCCGTGAACAAGCTCACGACGTCCCAGACGGTACCGCCGAGCGTTTTGCGGATGCCGATCTCCTTGACGCGGCGCTCGGTCGAGAACCACGCAAGGCCGAGCAAGCCCAAGCACGCGATCGCGATCGCGAGCCCAGAGAAGAACGTCAGCAGCTGCGCCTGCCGCTCCTCGGACCGATACAGCGCGTCGAAGTCGTCGTCGAGGAAGCGCCGCACGACCGGCCGGTCGGGAACGTGCTCGCGCCAGATCGCGTCGATGCGCGCGAGCGTCGCGGTTAAATCCTCACCCGTGACGCGCACGGATATCGTGTCGACGAAGCCGTAGAGCTGGCTCGCGGGGTCGCCGCCGAAAATGTAGATCATCGGCCGCACCGGCAGCGCGACCGACTCGAAGTAGGTGTCGCGCACCACGCCGAGCACGCGGGCCGGCGCCCAGCCGGCGAACAGGCCCACGTCCACCGGCTGCTCGGCCGCCTCGGCCGGCGACCAGCCGAGCATCCGCGCGGCCGACTCGTTGAGCACGACGGCCGGCGCAGCCGTCGGCGGCGTCGCGAGAAACGCGCCGGGGGCGACCTCCTGCGAGAACACTCGGCCGCCGAGCGTCTCGATTCGATACGTCTCGAAGAAGCCGTAGTCGACAGCCATGAACTGGATGCGGCTGAACGCCTCGGCACCCTGGTGGCGAACTTGGACCCGGTTGTCGTCCCAAGTAAACGGCGTGTAGTGCGACGCGGTGACACCGACGATGCCCGGCGTGCGCGCGAGCTCGTTCCGCAGCGCTTCCCAGTCGACGCCGCGAAGACCGGTTTGCGGCGGCGACTCGAGCACCACGATCTCGTTTCTGTCGAAGCCCAGATCGAGGCTTCGTGCGAAGCGGTCCTGCTGATAGATCACCGCCGTGCCGATCAGGAGCGCGATCGCGATGGCGAACTGCACCACCACCAGCACGTTGCGGAACGCCGCGCCGGCGCGGCCGCGCGACACTTCGCCCTTGAGCACGCGCGCCGGCTCGAACGACGACAAGAAAAAAGCCGGATAGCTGCCCGCGAGCACGCCGACGGCAAGCGCGAGCAGGGCCAACTGCAATGCAAAGCCGCGCGGCCCGAAATACTCGAGCGTGAGATCGACGCCCAAGAACGTGTCGAACACCGGCAGCGCAATCTCCACGAGCACCGTGGCCGCGAGCGTCGCGAGCGCCGCCATGCCGATCGACTCGCCGAGGAACTGCCCGATCAGCTGGAGCCGCACCGCGCCGAGCGACTTGCGCACCCCCACTTCTCGCGCACGCTTCGCCGAGCGCGCGGTGGACAGGTTCATGAAGTTGATGCACGCGATCAGCAGAATCAGCGCGGCTACGGCTGCGAAGCTTGAGACGGACGCGTAGCTCGACGTCGCCTTCCATTCCTCGTCGCGAGTCGAGCGCATGTGGATGTCGCGCACGTTCATGATCGTCATGCCAGACGCAGCGCTCGCGTCCGGCGCGATCCGCCGGCTCATGAACTCCGGAATCCGCGCCTCGATCGCGCCGACGTCGGCGCCCGCGGGCATCAGGAAGTAGGTGTGGAAATCCGTATTGTTGTTCCACTGACTGAGCGCCGCGTCGGGCAGCGCCTTCATCGACCCGAGCGCGTCGAAGCTCAGATGCGTGTTCGGCGGCAGGTCGCGGATCACGCCGGTGACCGTAACGACCGTGCGGCTGTCGATCTGCATCGTCTGGCCTAGCGCGGGCGTGGCGCCGAAGTACTTCTTCGCAAGCGACTCGGTGAGCACGATCGACGCGGGATCGGTAAGCGCGCGCTTCGGGTCGCCGGCGAGCCAGCCGAAGTCGAAGATGTCGAACAGCGAGTTGTCCGCCCAACGAAACCCGCTCTCGTAGAACGCGCGGTCGTCGTGGGTGAGCAGGGAGAAGCCGCCGAACACCCTCGCCGCGGTCTCGATCTCGGGAAAATCCTCGACCAGCGCGGGGGCGACAGGCGCATTATTCGAGGCGGGCACGCGGTTCGGTGCGCCCTCGCGCGCATAGTAGTCGCGCGAGATCCGATAGATCCGGTCCGCCTTCGCCCAGAACGAGTCGTAACCGAGCTCGTGGCGCACGAACAGGGCGATCAGCACGACACTCGCGAGGCCGATCGCGAGACCGGCCACGTTGATCAGCGAATAGACCTTGTTCGTCGCCAGCTGGCGCAGCGCGACCGACAGATAGCTCTTAAGCATTGCCCGCTCTCCGCATCTGGCCGATGTTCTCGGTAACGACGCGCCCGTCGAGCATGTTCACGATTCGGCGCGCGTACTCGGCGTGGCTCCGCGAGTGCGTGACCATGATGACGGTCGTGCCCTCCTCGTTGAGCTTGACGAGCATGTTCATGACCTCCTCGCCGTTCGTCGTGTCGAGATTGCCCGTGGGCTCGTCGGCGAGTATCAGCTTCGGGGCCACGACCAGCGCACGCGCCACGGCGACGCGCTGCTGCTGACCGCCGGACAATTGCGTCGGCACATGGTTGCGGCGCGCGCTGATGCCGACCCTTTCCAGCACCGCGTCCACGCGCCGTTTGCGTTCGGCCGCGGGCAACCGTTGATAGACGAGCGGCAGCTCCACGTTCGCGAACACCGTTAGCTCGTCGATGAGATTGAAGCTCTGGAAGATGAAGCCGATGTTGCGCTTGCGCAGCTGCGCGAGCTTGCGCTCCGGATACTTGGCGACGTCCTCGTCCATGAAGAAGTAGCGGCCGCTCGACGGGTTGTCGAGCATCCCGATGATGTTGAGCAGCGTCGACTTGCCGCAGCCCGACGGGCCCATGATCGCGGTGAACTCGCCCGCCGCGATCCCGAGGTCGACGTCGTTGAGCGCCGCGGTCTCGACCTCGGTGGTGCGAAACACCTTCGACAAGCTCTGCATGACCAGCATCGGCATCCTCTCGCGCCACGCGCGCCGCTAACGTTAACCGCTCGGCTCGTCCGAACGCGCGGCCCGCCCGCCGAGCCGGGACTCTGGGGAGACTCGAGGCTCGCGACTATCGACGAGACGAGCGGCCCGCGCGCCCGTTACATAGCAACTCGCGGGCCAACCCGCGAATGCCTGCGAACTCAATGAGTTGGGATTCCCGCTGGGCCCGGTAGGTGTCCGCAGATAGCACACTCAGTGTCCGCCGGCGTACACTCGAACACACTCGAACGCACTCGAATCCAAGTGCCTGACATGACGCGCTCCGGCCGAATTCTCGTCATCGACGACGACGTGGGCGTGCTCACCGCCGCCCGCCTGCTGCTCAAGCGGCACTTCGCCGTGGTGCAGACCGAGTCGGACCCGACCAAGCTGCCGGACCTCCTCGACGCCGGCTTCGACGTCGTTCTGCTCGACATGAACTTCGCGCGCGGCGCCGACAGCGGCGCGGAAGGTCTCGCGTGGCTCGCCAAGATCCTCGAGATCGATCCCGGCATCGTCGTGGTATTGATGACCGCGTACGGCGACGTGTCGACGGCCGTCAACGCCATCAAGGCGGGCGCCACCGACTTCGTGCTGAAGCCCTGGCAGAACGAGAAGCTCGTGGCCACCGTTACCGCCGCGCTGAGCCTGCGCGACTCGCGCGACGAGGTCGGGCGGCTGCGCTCCCGCGAGCGCGAGCTCGTCGACGCGGCGAGCGGCGCGGTGCAGCCCGTGATCGGCAACGCGGCCCCGATGCGCCACGTGTTCGAGATGGTGCGCCGCGCGGCGCCCACCGACGCCAACGTTCTCATCCTGGGCGAGAGCGGTGTCGGCAAGGAGCTCGTCGCGCGCCTGCTCCACCAACAGTCGCGGCGCGCGGCCGAGGTCTTCATGTCGGTCGACCTGGGCTCCGTGAGCCAAACGTTGTTCGAGAGCGAGCTGTTCGGCCACCGTCGCGGCGCGTTCACCGACGCGCGCGAGGAGCGCGCCGGCCGCTTCCAGGCCGCGTCCCGCGGCACGCTGTTCCTCGACGAGATCGGTAATCTGCCCCTGCATCTGCAGGGCAAGCTCCTCTCCGCGCTCGAGCAGCGCACCGTGACGCCGCTCGGCAGCGACCGCGCGTTGCCGATCGACGTGCGGCTCGTGAGCGCCACCAACAAGCCGCTTGCCGCGCTCGCGGGCACAGGCGAGTTCCGCGAGGACCTGCTCTACCGAATCAACACGGTGGAGATTCGGGTCCCGCCGCTCCGCGAGCGCGTCGAGGACATCGCGCCGCTGTTCGACCACTTCGTCGAGATCTACGCGCGCAAGTACAACCTGCCGCCGAAGCGCCTGTCACGCGTCGGGCTCAAGCGGCTCGAGGCGTACGCGTGGCCCGGCAACGTGCGCGAGCTGCGGCACGCGGTCGAGCGCGCGCTCATCATGAGCGACGCACCGATGCTCGACGCACACGACTTCCTGCTCGCGCCCGAGCGCCGCAGCGGCGGCGACGGGCTCAAGCTCGACGACTACAACCTCGAGACGGTCGAGAACCGCGTGATCCAGGCGGCGCTCGAAAAGCACGGCGGCAACGTGAGCCGCGCCGCGCGCGAGCTCGGCATCACGCGTGCGTCGTTGTATCGGCGCATGGAAAAGTATGGGCTATAACCGCTTTGCGCTCACCGTGACGGCTCAGGTCGCGCTGATACTCGGCGTGTGCGTCGCGTTTGCCTATCTCGCGGTTACGACGACCTACTATGCTACTTTGCTGCTGCTGGCCGTGGCGCTCACGGTGCAAGTGGCGTCGCTCGTGCGCTACGTGCAACGAACCAACCGCGAGCTCGCGCGCTTCATGCTCGCGATTCGCCATTCGGACTTCTCGCAGAGCTTCGCCTTCGCCCCAACGGGGACGTCGTTCGCCGAGCTCGCGGCCGCGTTCGAGGAGATCCTGCAGCGATTTCGCGCGGCGCGCACGGCGAAGGAGGAGCAGGCGAGCTACCTCGACACCTTCGTCCAGCACGTGCCGGTCGCCGTGATCGCGATCGACGAGTCCGGGCGCATCGACCAGTTCAACCACGCGGCGCGGCGTCTGTTCGGCGCCGGCGCGCCGCGGCTGCTCCAAGACTTCGCGGGCTTCGGCCCCGAATTCCCGCGGCGGCTCCTCGAGCTCGAGCCGGGCCGCACGGAGCTCATCAAAGTGACGCGCGACGGCACGCCGCTGCAGCTCAACGTCCTCGCCACCGAGCTCAAGATCGCCGGCCGCACGCACAAGATCGTGTCGCTGCTCGACATCCACGGCGAGCTCGAGGCGCGCGAGGTGGAGGCGTGGCAGAACCTGATCCGCGTGCTCACCCACGAGATCATGAATTCCGCCACGCCGATCTCCTCACTCGCCGCGACGGCGGCGGAGCTGCTTGCCGAGGCCCGCACCCATCCGGGCCAAACGAGCGCGATCGACGACGCGCAGGACGCGGTGGAGACGATCGCGAAGCGCAGCAGCGGCCTCGTGCACTTCGTGGACAGCTACCGCCGGCTCACGCGGCTGCCGAAGCCGTCGCTGCGGCCGTGCGCGGCGGCCGAGCTGCTCGACCGTGTGGCGCAGCTGATGCAACCCGAGCTCGCGCGCCGGGGCATCGCGCTCGCGCAGTCCGTGACGCCGCGCAATCTCGAGATCAACGTGGACGCCGAGCTGCTGGAGCAGGTATTGATCAACCTGCTGCGCAACTCGATCGACGCGCTAGGCGAGACCGCGCGGCCGCAGATCCGGCTTGCGGCGGAGATCGACACCGCGGGTCACGCGGTCATCGCGGTGCACGACAACGGTCAGGGCATGGACGAGCAGGTCCGCCAGAACATCTTCGTACCGTTCTTCACCACCAAGCGCCACGGCACCGGCGTGGGCTTGAGTCTCGTGCGGCAGATCATGCGCTCGCACCGCGGCAGCGTCGGCGTGCAATCCGCGCCCGGCGAGGGCACGGCCGTGCGCCTCAGCTTCGGCACCCGCTAAATTAGGGACATGCTGCTTTTTCGCTGATGGGCGGTGGGCATCCACGACCGTAGCTACGAAAAAGCAGCATGTCCCTAATTTAGCCAGAAGCGCATGACGACGGCGGTGCCCACCATCGCGAAGCCGAGCGCGAGCTTTGCCGCCGTGCCGAGCGCGAGGCCGATCGTGGCGCCCACGCCGGCGCGGCCGGCGGCGGCGAGGTCGCGGCGCACCGTGAGCTCGCCGATCACCGCGCCCACGAACGGGCCGAGCAGCACGCCCGGAATCCCGAAGAACAGCCCCACGATCGCACCGATCGTGGCGCCGAGCACCGCACGGCTCGACGCGCCGTAGCGGCGCGCGCCGAACGCGCTCGCCACGAAGTCGACCGCCACGGCGAGCACCATCAGCAGCAGGATCACCGACAGAGTGCCCATGCCGATGTAAGCGAAGCGATCGATCCATGCGGCGACGAGGATGCCGATGAACAAAAGCGGCGCGCCGGGCAGCACGGGCAACACGAGACCCGCGAGGCCGACGGCCACCAGCACACCGGAGAGAGTCCAGAGACCGATCGTCGCAAGGTCCAACGCGTCGCTCCGTCGCGCGGGTTTTGACCGCGCTCCCAAGTCGCGCCTAATCTAGTCGCGGCGCGCCGATCGCGCCAGGAGCAGCCCGCAATGAAAGACTTCATCGTCCACGTCGTGGTGTCCGCGCTCCTGCTCGTGCTGGTCGACTACTTGCTCGACGGCTTCGCGATCGCGGGATTCGGCCACGCGCTCATCGCCGCGCTCGTGCTCGGTATCGTCAACACCATCGTGCGGCCGGTGCTCCTGCTCGTGACGCTGCCGATCACGATCGTCACGCTCGGCCTGTTCCTGTTCGTGATCAACGCGCTGATGCTGCTGCTTGCGGCCGCGGTTGTGCCGGGCTTCGCGATCGACGGCTTCGGCACGGCTCTGCTGGCCGCGCTGCTCCTCGCGTTGTTCAACCTCGTCGCTAGCTCGGTGCTGCATCCGCGGCGGGGCGGAGGCCCGCGATGAAGATCGCGGTCTTCGGCGTGGGCGGCGTCGGCGGCTATTTCGGCGCGCGGCTCGCGGAGTCCGGCGAGGACGTGGCGTTCATCGCCCGCGGGCCGCACCTCGACGCGATCCGCGAGCGCGGCCTGCGCGTCGACAGCGTGCTCGGCGACATGCGAATCGAGCCCGCACGCGCGAGCGACTCGCCGGTGGACATCGGGCCCGTCGACGCCGTGCTGCTCGGTGTGAAGACCTGGCAAGTCGCGTCCGTGGCGCCGAGCCTGAAGCCGCTGCTCGGCCCGGAAACGTTCGTCGTGCCGCTGCAGAACGGCGTCGAGGCGGCGGCGGTGCTCGCGGCCGAGCTTGGCGTCGAGCAGGTCGTCGGGGGCCTGTGCGGCGGATTCTGCTTCGTGGTCGGGCCGGGCCACATCAAGCACATCGGCGGCGCCACGTTCGTGAAATTCGGCGAGCTGCTTGCCGGGATTGCAGGAGCAAATCCCCGGCCGACCGCCATGGATGGCGGGAGTGCCGGGATTGCAGGAGCAAATCCCCGGCCGAGCGCGCGCGTCGAGCGGTTGCGGGCGGCGTTCGCCCGTGCGCGCGTCGACGTCGAGGTGCCGCCCGACATCCGCGTGGCGCTGTGGATGAAGCTCATGCTCGTCGTGCCGTTCGGCAGCGTGGGCGCCGTGGCTCGTGCCCCGATCGGCGTGCTGCTCACTACTCCGGAGACGCGCGACCTCGTCGAGCGCGGGATGGAAGAGATCGCCGCCGTCGCGCGCGCCGAAGGCGCGTCGTTGCCGGCGGACGCCGTCGCCAAGACCCTCGCTCTGCTGGACGGGGTGACGCCGAGCGGCACGGCGTCGATGCAGCGCGACATCGCCGCCGGCAAACGCTCCGAGCTCGACGAGTGGACCGGCGCCGTCGCCCGGCTCGGCGCGAAGCACGGCGTGCCGACGCCCGTCCACTCCTTCATATACGCGAGCCTGCTGCCGCTAGAGCAGCGCGCCCGCGGCGAGATCGCGTTCGACTAGCCGGAAAAATAGGGGACAGGTTAGTTGAGGTCGGGGGTCTGCAAGGCCGGGGCGTGCCACGCCTTGTCGCGCACGTGCGTGCGCGATTTGATCCGCCAGCCCTGCGGCGTCCGCACGTAGACGTCCTCGTAGCCGCCGTGCCGGTCGACGGTGCCGGGGCCGCGCATGCCGAGCTGCACGAGGTAGACGCGGCCGGTCGCGCCGTCCGGCGTCGCCGTGATCTCGTGGTTCAGCATCAAGTGGCTCCAGTCGGTCCAAACGAGCTTCGTCTTGCAGCCCTTCGAACCGCCGCCGACGAGCTCGGCGAGCGCGTCGCGACCCTTCGCGAGCACACGGCCACCGGCCGCGAAACCGGCGTCGGAGTTCTTGTCGATGAACACGCCGTCCTCGGTGAACACGTTCGCGTAGTCGTAACCGTTGTTCGCGCAGGTGTCGATGCCGTACGCGTAGCGGTTGATGAGCTGCGTGATCTGCGCGTAGTCGAGCGCGGTGAGCTCGGCGCCGGCGGCCTTCGCCGTGCCTACGCCGAGACCGCCGCGGCCCGCGACGAACGCGAGCCCGACCAGCGCGGCGACACCGATGACCGACGAGATTCTTAGGATCATGATGCGATCTCCCATGGACGCGGGCGGTGCGCCGGCATGCGCCCGCAGGCGCGCGCCGGCCTCTTGCAGCCGCGGACGATCAATTGACGGCGAAGCAGTAGAAGAGGCCGTTGCCGCCCGTAGCCACCAGGTTCTGTTGGCCGCAGCCGCGCGACGCATGCGCTGCATTCCACGAGGTCGGATCGTCGCCGCCGCCCTGCCGGTCGTGATGGCCCAGTTGCGCGCTGCCCTCGGCCGCGCTGCTCGTCCAGTTCGAGCAGGTATGGTCCATGCCGTCGGTGAATGCCCTGCCGTTGCCCTGCGAGCCGGTGAGCATGTCGTGCGTGTTCGGATTGTCGCCGCGGCCGTTGACGACGGCGCCCTTCTCGGTCAACGAGCTCTCCTTGCCGAGCTTGTTGTTGGCGCTGTGCAAATCGTCGACGTTGGCGGCGACTTGCACGCCCTTCGCGTTGAACCACGGACCCTTGCCGATCCGATCGCGCGCGTTGACGGCCGGCTGGCCGTTCGCGGCGCTGGCGCTCAGGTACGCGTGCCAGGTCTTCGAGCCCTCGCCGGCCGTGGCGGCGAGCTTCTGGCATAGTGCGTCGGCGCCCGTGAGCCCGCCGAGCTTGGCGCCCTCGCCCGGGCCCGCGCTCGTGATGAAAAAGCTCATGCTCGTGTTTTGCGCGCTCGCGAAGACCGCGCAGAGCGCGGCAATCGCCACGCAACCGACCGCCACGGATGGCGGGTGTGCCGCAAACGCGGGACGCAGTTTGCAGCCGATCCACGACAGCGAAAATCTCATGGGCCCCCCTCGTTTTGGTTGTGCTCGCGCCCACCCCGGCGGAGCTCCAGGGCAGTCTAACCGAACGGGCGCGCGGCCGGTCTACCCCTTGATGCGGTGCAGCGCGTCGACGACGCGGTCATCGGTCCAGGTCGTGATCCGCCGCCAAACCGGCGGCTCGCCGCCGCACGCGCGCGTGACCATGATCGACGTGGAGGAGCGAGGAGCCGGCCGCGGCGTCTCGCGCGTGATGATGCCGGTCTGCGTGCGATACACGGAGTACAGATTCGCGGTGTCGATGTCGTGGTACACGGAGCTGCCGTAGGTCGCGTCGACGAGGAAATTCCACGACCCGAGATCCCCCGCGAGATCGACGACGTCGACGGCCGTCTTGCCGCCGAGGTCGTGCGCTATGTTCGGCTCGCTGTTCTGCTCCGCGGCAGTGCGATAGCGCCCCTCGAGCCGGTCGAGCCGGTACTGGGCGTCGAGGCCGAGCAGCGTCGCCCAGCTCTTCCATTTCAAGAACTCCGCGTCGATACGCCATTGGTCGCCGAACAGCGGCAACTCACGCTCGTCGCACCGGTCGCCGGTGCGCAGATGCGCAACGAACTGGCGACCGTTCGCCGGGTCGAACGTGAGCTCGGCGATCAGGGTTTCGTCAGTCAAGGCGTTGAACGTGTAGATCGACGCCGACAGAAGCATGATCGACAACACGGCCGCGACCACGAGTAGCAGCAGCGAGAGCTTGAGCAATCGGCGCATGCACTTAGGCTCCGTTGAACCCGCGAGAATCGTCCCCCAAGAGTCGTTAGATTCTCATGCCTCGTGCGAGAATAGCATGCAGAAGCGCACATCCCGGACAAACCGATGCAGGACGCCGTCAAGCGAATCGTCGAACGCTTCAAGCTGATCCCCCATCCGGAGGGCGGCTACTACCGTGAGGTCTATCGTTCGCCGCTCGAGATCCAGCATCCGGGAGTCGACGCGAGCCACGACACGAGTCGGCGCGGCAGCACGTTCATCTACTTCCTGCTCGGCACGAACGATTTCTCGGCGTTTCACCGGGTGCGCTGGAGCGACGAGATCTGGCATCTGTACGCGGGCGGACCGCTCGAGCTGCACACGATCGACGCGCAGCACCGCTATGCGCGCCACGTTCTCACCGGCGACCTCGTGCACGGCGAGCCTACGCACGTCGTGCCCGCGGGCTGCTGGCAGGCCACGCGGCTCGCGCTCGGCGCCGAGTGGGCGTTCTGCGGCTGCACCGTGGCGCCGGGCTTCGACTTCGCCGACTTCGAGATGCCGCCCGCGCGCGACCTCGTGGGCATCTACCGCGAGCACGAGAAGATCATCCGCGAGCTCACGAGGCGCTGAGAACATGCTCACGATCTACGGACGCACGAACTCGGTGAACGTCCAAAAGGTGCTCTGGTGCTTGGCCGAGCTCGACGTTCCGTACGTGCGCGTGGACGCGGGCCTCGAGCACGGCAAGAACGACGAGCCGTGGTACCTCGCGCTCAACCCCAACGGCCGCGTGCCACTGCTGCAGGACGGCGATTTCAGCCTCTGGGAATCGAACTCGATCGTGCGCTATCTCAGCGCGAAGAACGGGCTTGGGCTCCTCTGCCCCGCGTCCCTCGAGACGCGCGCGCACGCCGAGCGTTGGATGGACTGGCAGCTCTCGACGCTCGTGACGCCGGTGTCCATCGTGTTCTGGAACCTGATCCGCACGCCCGCCGACCGCCGCGACCCTGCCGCGGTCGCCAAGAACACGGCCGAGGCCAATCGCGTGCTCGAGCGCCTCGACGGTCACCTGCGCGCGCAGCCCTACGTCGCGGGCACGTTTACCATGGGCGACATTCCGGTCGGCGCCACAGTCCACCGCTGGCTCGCGCTGCCTGGCGTGGAGCGGCCGCCGTTCCCCGCGCTGCGCGCCTGGTACGAGCGGCTCGTCGAGCGGCCGGGCTACCGCGCCCACGTGATGCTGCCGCTGAGCTAAAACCTTTGACCTCGTTCAAGAGGTGCGGTACTTTCGCGCCGTAAGCCGATAGAAATAAACAAGAAAGACTGAGCCGGAGAGCCTCGACGAAAGCCTGGCGCCGCGGCGTGGGACGTGAACTGCGTCCGGGACGCGGCCCGCTTCGTCTGGACATAATCCCGGCCAGCGTGGGACCGCCCGAGCGCGCAGTGAACGCGCCGGCGACAGGGGAAGTTAAAGGATGTCTATGGATAGTGCGCACCGCGCCTTCGCCGCTTTCGTTTCGCTCGCCGCGCTGAGCTTTACGGCGGCGCGCGCCCAAGACGCCCCGACACCGCAAGACGATCAGTTCCCGCGCCCGGCCGAGCTCGAGCCCGCGGTGCAGTTTTGGACACGCGTCTACACCGAGATCAACACGCGCGAAGGTTTCATCCATGACGACACGCAGCTCGACATCGTCTACCAAACGGTCAAGGTCGGCGACGACCTGAGCTCGCGCGAGCGCCGCCGGCGCGTCGAGCGCGCGGCCGATCAGTACACCGTCATCCTCACGAAGCTCGGCGGCGGCGCGCGCACCAATCTCGGCAGCGAAGAGCAACGCGTGCTCGGCCTGTTCCCGGCCGACACGAGCAACGCCGAGCTCAAGGCAGCCGCCGCGCGCGTGCGCTTCCAGCTCGGCCAGGCCGACCGCTTCCGCGCGGGCCTAATACGGTCCGGCACGTGGAAGCCGTACATCTACGAAGTGCTCGACAATCACGGCCTGCCGCGCGAGCTCGCGGCGCTGCCGCACGTCGAGTCGTCGTTCGACCCCACGGCATATTCGAAGGTAGGCGCCGCGGGTATGTGGCAGTTCATGCGCTCAACCGGCGTTCGCTACATGCGCATCGACCGCGTGGTCGACGAGCGGCGCGATCCGTTCTTGGCGTCGGACGCCGCAGCGCGCGTGCTCGCCGACAACTACGACGTGCTCCAGAGCTGGCCGCTCGCGGTCACTGCCTACAACCACGGTGTCGGAGGCATGCGCAACGCCACGGTGCAGCAGAAGACCAAGGACATCGCCACGATCGTGCGCAAGTACCAGAGCCGGTCGTTCGGGTTCGCGTCGAGGAACTTCTACGCGGCGTTCCTCGCGGCGGTGCAAATCGACCAGAATCCGACGAGATACTTCGGCTCGATCAGCATCAACCCGCCGTCCGACACCGGCGTTGTCGTGGTGCCCGACTTCCTGAGCGCCGACGCGCTCGCCGACGCGTTGAACCTGCGCGAGGGCAAGCTGCGCGACCTCAACCCCGCGCTCACGGACGCCGTGTGGTCCGGCGACAAGCTCGTGCCGAAGGGCTTCGCGTTGCGCGTGCCGAAAGCGACCGCGGCGGTGGCCGAAGACCTCATGGCCTCGATCGCCACCAACGAGCGCTTCGCGTCGCAGCACCAAGACCTGCAACACAAGGTGCGCCGCGGCGACACGCTGTCGACGATCGCGGCCGAATATCACGTGAGCCTGGCCGCGCTGATGCGCGCGAACGGCCTCGGCGCCCGCGACATGATCCGCGTGGGGCAGCTCGTCAATCTGCCGGTGGACGCGCACGGCGGCGCCACCCCAACCGCCGTGCTCGCCCGCGCCGACACCGCGCCCGTCAAGCCGGTGCCCGCGGTGGCCGCCGCGCCGCCCGTGGCGGCCGAAGGCGCCTATGTCGTCCGCAACGGCGACAGCCTCGACCGCATCGCGAAGCGCCTCGGCACGACCGTCGAAGCGCTGACCGCGGCAAACACGCTCGGCAACAAGAATCTGATCTTCCCCGGCCAGACGCTGAACGTGCCGGGCGCCGGCGAGGCGCCGGAAGCGGTGCTCGCGGCGAGCTCGCAGCCCGCGTCGGCCGCGGCCGTCGCGCTCGCGTCAGCCCCGGGCCGGCCGACGGTGTCGCCGGCCGTGGCCGTAGCGGCCGAGGCCGACGAAGCGGACGAGGTCGCCACCGACGAGCTCGAGGCCGCGCTCCAACCCGCCGTGCTCGCGAACGGGGAGCCCGCTCCGGCCGACGACGACACGGCCGGCGGAGACGTGAATGCGCTCGCGACGGCGCAGGCCGACCTCGCGGCCGACCCGAGCGACTACTCGGTCAACGCCAATGACCAGATCGAAGTGCAGGCGCTCGAGACGCTCGGCCACTACGCCGACTGGCTCGAGATCCCCACGCAGCGCATCCGCGCCCTGAACAAGATGAGCTTCAAGGACGCCGTCGTGATCGGCCAGATGCTGACGCTCGACTTCAGCAAGGTCGACGCGATGACCTTCGAGCAGCGCCGTACCGCCTACCAGCAGCAGGAGCAAGGCGAGTTCTTCATGACCTACCAGATCGCGGAAGTGGAGAATCGCAAGATCAAGCCCGGCGAGTCGCTGTGGGTGCTCGCGGCGCGCACCTACAAGGTGCCCGTGTGGCTGCTGCGTCAGTACAATCCGGACCTGAACCTCGACCGCGTGTCGGCCGGCATCGTCGTGAAGTTCCCGCGGCTCAAGAAAGTCGACACGGGCCAAGACGCGGCCACGCCGGACATCGCGGCGGCCGCAGCCGAGGCCCAAAACTGACGGCCGCGCGGGCGGCTCGGGAGCAGCAATGACCGAACCGCCCTCCTCCGACATCGAACGAAGCCTCGAGGGCCGCGTGATCGCGGTTCCCGAAGCGCGCCAACTCGACGTGCTCGCGGGGCTGCTCGAGAAGCGCGGCGCGCGAGTGCTGCGCTGCCCACTGGTCGGGATCGTCGACGCGCCGGACTCGCGGCCGGTGGTGGCCTGGATCGAGCGACTCGTCGCGAAGCCCGCCGACCTCCTCGTGATCTACACCGGCGAGGGCGTTGAGCGCCTGCTCGGCTTCGCGCAGCGCGCGGGGCTCGAGGGCGAGTTCATCGCGGCGCTCGGCAAAACGCCCAAGATCACCCGTGGACCGAAACCGAAGCGCGCGTTGCGCCGCGTCGGGCTCGAGCCGCAATTCGAGGCGGCAGAGCCCACCACGCACGGGCTCATCGAGACGATCGTCGGGATCGATCTCGCGGGCAAGCGCGTGGCCGTGCAGCTCTACAACTCCGAGCAAGACCCCGAGCTAGTCGACTATCTGAGCGGCCGCGGCGTCGATCCCGACTGCGTGGCGCCGTACGTCTATGCGTCGGCGGCTGAGGACGAGCAGGTCGCCGCGTTGATCGGCGAGCTCGCGGCCGGCCGCGTCGACGCGATCGCATTCACGAGCAAGGCGCAGGTGCAGCGGCTCGTGAAGCTCGCGCGCGAGCGCGGGACCGAAAGCGCGCTGCGCGCGGGGCTCGAGCGCGCACGCGTCGCCGCCGTCGGGCCGGTGGTCGCCGCGGAGCTCGAGAACTTGGGCTTCCGCGTCGACGCGATGCCCGAGGACAGCTACTCGATGAAGCCGCTCGTGATTGCGCTCGGCGACTTGCTCGGCGCTCACGCGTAGGCTCGAAACGCCTCAGCGCAGGGCGAGGCCGAGCAACGCCGATGTCCACACGAGCCCTGCGGCCAGTCAGAGCCTCCAGACGGCGATCGCCGCCGCGACCAGCTGCACGGCCGTGATGAAGAGTGTGTTCGAAACGTAGAGCAGCGCGGCGAACAGGCCGGCCGCGGGTAGCGCCAGCAGCCTGCGCGTATCCGCCAGGTAGAACTTTCGGATCGCCACGGCAAGGTACGCGAACTGCCAAAGGCTCACGACCAGGAGAAATACGAGGAAGGCCGAGGGCATCTCCAGGATCTTCCCGAGCCGGAGCACGACAAGGTCGAGCAACGTCGTGAGCAGCACGAAGCTGAAGTAGTGCATGCTAAACACGGCGTGCTCGACCAACAGCGGCCGGCGGCGATGGAAGCACCCGTAGAGGACCAACGCGAGGAACGCGACTGTCGTAAACGACAACGGCGTCGCGAGACCGTTGAGCATGTCGTTGAATCGGTTGGTAACGTCGCTCGTGGCCTCCGCGACGGGCCCGATCTTGTTCGTTAACATCCGTTCGAGTAACCCGAAACGGTCGATCTGATCGGTCGTGCCTCCGACGGAACGTGCTCTCGGCGGCGGCACCGGCGCGATGCTCACTCTGAAACTTCCGACATTGATCGTGAAGCTCGTGCCACTCGGCATGACCAGCACGTACACGACGATCGCGGTGAGAAGCACGCGCAGCGGCTTGACGTAAAGCCGTCGCCGGCCCGCCGAGTATTCGAGCGCCAGGAATGCCGGGCGGAACAGCAGCAACCGAACGGTGCGCCAGATCTTGCCGTCGAGATCGAAGATCTCGCCGGGCAGCGCGCGAGTCACGAAATGCCAGACGGTGAGCTTGTGCGGATCGAGGCGCTCCTCGCCGCATCGCGAGCAGTACGACCCGTCCAAGGGTTGCCCGCAGCTCGCGCACGTCGCCGACGGATGCGGCGCCTCAGTGCTCATGACTGTAATCCCCCGGCGACGAGCTTCGAGCTTCTTCTACTCGTTGCTGCGACTACGCCGAATCTTAGGTTCGGTCGAAGGTCGGACGGATCGAATAGTAGCAGACCCGCCGACCGTCGCCGCGGCGGCGATTTAGGGTCCGGCGCGTTCCGCGCGTCAGCGGTGGTGGCGGAGCTGCATGGCCGTCGGCCGGCCGTCGGCGGTGGGCTGGTACCAGACCGAGAAGTCCGAGATCGCCGTTTGGAAAGCGGCGACCGGATCGGGGCTCTGTTGCACGTCGAGCGCGTCGAACCCGACTCGCAGCATGAAGAACAGCTGCTCGAGCAGCACGTCGCCGACGGCGCGCAGCTCGCCCTTGAACCCGTAGCGCTCGCGCAACAGGCGCGCATACGAGTACGCGCGGCCGTCGCGGAACTTCGGGAACTCGAGCGCGATGAGCGCGAGCTTCGGCACGTCGTCGGCAATGAGCTCCGGCGACTGATCGCTGTGGAGCCTCAAACCGATTGGCGTGCCGCGCGCGAGCAGCGCGTCGCGGTGCTTCTGCCATTGCTCCAAGCTTACGATCACGGCGCCGGCCTCGGGGATCGCCTCCGCCGCGCTCGCGTCGACGAACGTGTCCGCGACGACCTTGCCGCCCTTGAGCAACGACATCAGTGGGCCGTCTCCGCCCCGTAGACGGAGGCCTTGAACGGCTCGATGCCGACGCGCCGATACGTATCGATGAAACGCTCGCCGGGCTCGCTGTGCTCGAGGTAGGTGTCGACGATCTTGCGGATCGCGCCCGGCACCTCGGCCTGCGGCAGACCGGGGCCCAGGCGGTCTCCGAGCGACGCGTTCTGGTCGGACGAGCCCCCGAGCGTGAGCTGGAAGAATTCCTCGCCGCGTTTGTCGACGCCGAGAATCCCGATGTGGCCCACGTGGTGGTGACCGCAGGCGTTCATGCAGCCCGAGATGTTGATCGTGAAGTTGCCGATCCTCTGGAGCTCGTCGATGTCGGAGAACGCGCGGCTGATGTCCTGAGCGATCGGGATCGCGCGCGCGTTCGCGAGCGCGCAGTAGTCGAGACCCGGGCAGCAGATGATGTCGGACAGGAGCCCGAGATTCGGCGTGGCGAGCTCGAGCGCGAAGAGCTCGCGCCAGAGCTGCTCGAGGTCGCCCTGCTTCACGTCCGTGAGCACGAGATTCTGGCGGTGGCTCACGCGAATCTCGCCGAAGCTGTAGCGGTCGGCGAGATCGGCGACTGCGTCCATCTTGTCGGCCGTGATGTCGCCCGGCACGCGGCCCGGGGCTTTCAGCGACACGGTCACGATCGCGTAGCCCGGCACCTTGTGCTCGACCACGTTGCCGCGCATCCAGCGGTCGAACGCGCGATCGGTCTTGCGGCGCGCGTCGAGCTCCGGACCGATGTCCTTCAGCGTCTCGTACTTCGGCGGCGCGAAGTACGCCTTGATGCGCGCGATTTCTTCGTCCGGCACCTTGAGCTGGCCGTTCTTCGTGAGCTCGAATTCCTTGTCGACGAGCTCTCGATATTTGTCGATGCCCATCTGGTTGACGATGATCTTGATCCGCGCCTTATGGATGTTGTCGCGGCGGCCGAGCATGTTGTAGACGCGCAGAATCGCCTCGACGTACGTGAGCAGATGCGAAGGATGGAGCCACTTGCGAATCGTCTGGCCGATGTACGGCGTGCGGCCGAGACCGCCGCCCACCAGCACCTCGAAGCCGATCTCGCCCTGCTCGTTCTTGTGCATCCGCAAACCGATGTCGTGCACGGCGACCGCCGCGCGGTCGTTCGGCGAGCCCGTTACCGCGATCTTGAACTTGCGCGGCAGGTAGGAGAACTCGGGGTGCAGGAACGAATACTGGCGCAACAGCTCGCAGTAGATCCGCGGATCGGCGAGCTCGTCCTTCGCGCAGCCCGCGTACTGGTCCGACGTGATGTTGCGGACGCAGTTGCCCGACGACTGGATCGACGTGATCTCGGAGCTCGCGAGATCTTTCACGGCGTCGGGGGCTTCTTCGAGCTTGATCCAGTTGTATTGGATGTTTTGCCGAGTGGTGAAGTGGCCGAAGCCCTTGTCGTAGGTGCGCGCGACGTGCGCGAACGTGCGCATCTGCTTCGACGACAGCGTGCCGTACGGCACGTTGACCCGCAGCATGTAGGCGTGCAGCTGGAGATAGAGGCCGTTCATGAGGCGCAGCGGCCGGAACTGATCCTCGGTGAGCTCGCCGGCGAGGCGGCGCTTCACCTGCCGGCGAAACTGCGCGGCGCGCTCGGCGACGAACTTGGCGTCGAATTCATCGTATCGGTACATGTCTACTACCTATTCCTTCGCGTTCCGATTGACGCGCGCGGCGCCTTCGGCGCGCCGGTCCCCCTCGGGGGCGATGCCGACGATGGGCACCGCGACGTCCTCCATGTCGGTGCGCACCGTCGGCCCGAACGCGCGGATGACTTCACGGATCTCGGTCGGCCTCACCTTGCCGTTCTCGACCTTGACCTGGATCAAGATGGGGTCGATGACGAGGCAGCGCGCTACGGCCTGCTTCGCGACCTCGAGCAACTGCTGCGCCTCGGCGTCGTCGTCGACGACGGACCCGTGGTCGATAGCCGTGTCCCAGCGCTCTTCAGGCGCGAGGAAGACCACTCGGCCGTCAACGAGGCGATTGGCGATGATCATCTGCGGCATCGGCAAAGTCGGGGGAAACAGCCCTGGCAACCGGTCAGGCCATCATTCTACACGCCGGTCCAGCACGACTAGTTATAAGAAGTCCGACGTTGGATATGCCTGAGGGCGAAGACGGGGAGGGTTACTTTTTCGGCTGCGCCACGGACCGAAAATAGGGACATGTTGCCTTTTTCGGCCGTGCGACGGGGCGCGATGCCGAGCGCGGGAGCGTCGGCCGAAAAAGGCAACATGTCCCTATTTTCGGGCGGCGAAGGGGACGACGCCGGGGGTTTTGCCGGCCTGCCAGCGCGCGAGGAACGAGAGGAGCTCGGCGGGCGGCATCGGCTTGCCGATCTGGTAGCCCTGGGCGTACTCGCAGCCGAAGGCTGCGAGGCGTTCGAGCACCTCGGCCGTCTCGACGCCTTCGGCGACGACGCTGAGACCGAGCTGATGGGCGAGATCGATCGTGGCGCGCACGATGGCCTCGTCCTTCGGGTTGTGCATGCTCATGACGAACGACTTGTCGATCTTGAGCTCGTCGACGGGCAGACGCTTGAGCTGCGCGAGCGCCGACTGCCCCGTGCCGAAGTCGTCGACCGCGATCCTGAATCCGAGCTCGTGGATGCACGACACGACGGCGAGCGACTTCTGGACGTTGTGCATGATCGCGCTCTCGGTGACCTCGAGCGTGACCTGCTCAGGCGGGAGCGTGTGTTGCTTTACGAGGTCGAGCAGGAAGTACGGCAGGTACTCGTCGATGAGGTCGTCGACCGAGATGTTGACCGCGACGGACAGCTTGAGCCCCTGGTCCCGCCACGCCGCGCAGCGGACCACCGCTTCGCGCAACACCCAGCGCGTGAGGTGCGCGATGCCGCCCGCCTGCTCGATCGCGCCCACGAACGCGTCCGGCGTCAGCAGACCCAAATCGGGATGCTGCCAGCGCACGAGCGCCTCGCCGCCGTAGATCGCTCGCGTGCGGCAGTCCATCTTCGGCTGGAAATACAGCCGCAGCTCCTCGTTGCCGAGCGCTTGCGGAAAGTCGCCGACGATCCGAATCTGACGCAGCGACCGCTCGTCCTGCCCAAGCCGGTAGATGCTCGCGGTCTCGTGCCGCGCGAGCGCCTCGCTGCGCGCGCTCGACGCACGGCGACAAAGCTCGGCCGCGTCGCGGCTGTGCTCGGGGAAGCAAGCGATACCCGCGGCCGCCTGCAGCGAGACGTTGGCGCCGCCGACGCGAACTCCGGAGCGCAGCAGGTCGGCCTGGTACTCCACCCACTGCAGCGCCTGCATCGCGTCGAAGCCCGGCAGCGCGAATGCGAACTCCTGGGCGCTCAAGTGGCCGATGAGCTGACCCTCGCCGACCCGGGCACGGAGCAGCGCCGCCGCGAGCTTGATCACCTCGTCGCCGGCCCGGTGGCCGAGCGACGACACGATGCCCGCGAACCGGTCGAGCCCGAGGATCACGACGCCGACCGAGCTTCCGGTCTCGATCGCGGCCCGCAGCTGGCTGATGAAGAGCTCGCGATTCGGCAGGCCCGACAAGCTGTCGTGGTGCGCCGTGTGGAAGATCTGCCGCTCGCGGTCGGCGATCGCCCGCTGCATCGCGTTGAAGCTGCCGGCGAGCTCGCCGAGCTCGTCGGACGAGCGCACGGGAATCTCCTCCGTGTAGACGCCCTCCCGCATGCGGCGCGCGGCCGCGACGAGATTCTGCACCGGCCGCGTGACCGTCTTCGCGAGCCAGAACGAGCCAACGATCGCCGCAAGCAGCGACAGGCTCGTGATGCCTAGCAGCAGGCTGCGGATGCGCTGATATGACGCCGTCGCCTCGTCGAGCGGGAGCTGGAGCGCGACGTGCACGTCGCTGCCGCTCAAGAACGGGCGTAGCAGCGACAGGAACCCTTTCTGCGACCCGCCGCTCCGCTGCGCCCCGAAGTGGCCCAAGTCGAGTCCGGTGAACGCTGCCGCGTGAATTTCTCGCGGCAGCGTCGAGGCGAGAACCTGAGGCGGACCCGCGCCGGCGTAGCGGACGAAAGACACCGCGAGGTTGGTGAGGCTCCGCAAGCGCGTGGCGAGCGCCTCGTCGATCGGGAAGCCGAGCATCACCCAAGCGCGCGGCACGGGCGCGCGCATCTGCACGGTCACCGTGTGATACGGCACCCCGCCGAGATAGACGACCCGGTTGCTCCCGCTCTCGAGTGAGCTGCCGTGCGGCGCAAAGTCCGCGTCGTACCCGCAGTCGGCGTCGGCGTCGGTCGAGCACACGATGACGTTGCCGTCGAGGTCGAGCAGCAGGGCGACCGTCGCGCCCACGCGGCGCGCGCTGTTGGCGAGCGCGGTTTGAATGGTGGGGTGGTCGCCGCCCGCGACCGCGGACTTGAAGCCGTAGTCGGCGACGAGAACGCTGGCCGTGGTGCGCATCACCTCGGTGCGGTTGCGCATGTTCTCGTCGAACAGCACGCCCGCGAGCTCGACCGTCTGCCGCGCGCGTTGGTCGACGTCGGCCTTGATCGCGTTCAGCACCGGGAACAGCGCCACGAGCTGGATCGCCATCACGAGCGCGACGGCGAGCAGCAGCACCTTGTGCCGAAAGCTGAACTGCCTCACGACGCTTGGGCTCCCCCGCAATTCCCGAGCGAATTTCGAGAACTGCTAACCAGGTATCGATACTACGGATGCCCGCGCCGCGGGAGTGTGCGTTCGGTCACGGATGCGAGTGCTCGGCACCTTCTAACATCTTGCTCCGCCTACGCTTATTCGCGAGAGTCGATGCCGACGAGCCGCGCAATTCGGCCGAGCGTTCAGTCCGCCCTCTGCTTGCTCACCTTGGGCATGGCCGGGGGCTGCGCGGCGGCCGCGCTCGACGTGACGGTCGTCGACGAGCATGGCGCTCCCATCGAGCTCGTCGCTGTCTACGCGGTCCCCGACAAACCGGTCGCGTCGGCACCGGCCAAGCCGACCGCCGTCATGGACCAGAAGCACAAGGCGTTCGTGCCGCACGTGCTCGTCGTTCAAACGGGGACGTCCGTGGACTTCCCGAACAACGACACGGTGAGCCACCACGTCTACTCGTTCTCGGACCCCAAGTCGTTCGAGCTGCCGCTCTACAAGGGTGACGCCCATCCGCCGCTCGTGTTCGACAAGCCCGGAATCGTCGTGCTCGGCTGCAACATCCACGACGACATGCTGGGCTACATCTACGTCGTCGACACTCCCTACTTCGCGACGACCGACGACTCGGGCAAGGCGCGGATCGCCGCGCTGCCGGCCGGCGGCTACGGCGTCCGGGTTTGGACGCCGCGCGCGCGGCCGGGGGATCTCCCGCCGGACGTGACGGTCACCCTCGACGGGGCCGACCGCGGCGTCGCGCTTCAGATCAAAGGCAAGCTCGCCGCCGAGCACGATCAGGGAGGCTCGGGGCTCTCGTGGCAACGCTACTGAAGCTCGCAGCGCCGTCGCTCGCGCTCGCGGCGCTCGCGGGCGGAGCCCTGGCCGCCGACGGCGACCGCCACCAAGTGCGCATCGAGGTCGACGCCGGACACGTGGCTGCCCACAGCGACATGGGCTCGTGGCTCGACGACGGGCTCGGCAAGCTGCGCTACTCGGAAGACGACGGCGGCTTGAACGCGGGGCGCGTGTTCCTCGAGTACCGCGGCCGCATCGCGCCGACTCTGTCTACGACGATCGTCGCCGACTACGTGGACGACGCGTCCGCCGGGCTTGGTCTCACCGAGGCGTACCTCGAGTGGCGGCCGATCCCGGCTTCGAACAACCAGCACAAGGTACGGGCCGGCGCTTTCTACCCGCCGCTGTCGCTCGAGAATACCGAGACCGGCTGGCACAGCCCATTCAGCTATTCGTACTCCGCCATCGACACCTGGCTCGGCGAGGAGATCCGGCCGATCGGCGTCGAGTGGTCGATGCGCCGCCGGCTCGGCTTCGCCGGGTCACCGCACGAGCTTCGCGTGTTCGCGGCCGGTTTCTACGGCAACGATCCCGCGGGCACGCTGCTCTGGTGGCGCGGCTGGTCGATGCACGACCGCCAGTCGCGGTTGAACGACGAGCTGCCGCTCACGCCGCTACCGATCTGGAACTTCCAGGGCGTGATCGTCGGCTACCGTGAGCAATACGTCGAGCCGTTCCAGGAAATCGACCATGAGCCCGGCGCGTACGCCGGCATCGAGTGGCGCTACGCGCGCCGCGTGCTGCTCCAGCTCGCGCGCTACGACAACCGCGCCGACCCGAACGCGTTCGCCGCAGGCTATTGGGGTTGGCACACGGCGTTCACGCAAGTCGGCGTGCAGCTCAGCCTGCCGTGGGAGCTCGGGCTCCTCGCGCAATGGCTCGACGGCGAGACCTACTGGATCGCCGGCTCGCGACCCGACGGCACTCTGTCGCCCGTCGCCGCGCTCGTGGAGGACGGCTTCGAGTCGAAGTACTTGATGCTCAGCCGCGCCGTGCGCGGCAATCACCGCTTCTCGGTGCGCTACGACGACTTCGAGATCGCGCGCAAGGAAGGCCTTCCGGCAATCGTCTCCGACGAGGGCCATGCCTGGACCTTCGCCTATCGCTACGAGCGGTCCGCGCGGCTCTCCGCTGGCCTCGAGTGGCTGCGCATGGAGTCGCGGCGAGACCTGTGGCGCGACTTCTACGCCGCCCCGGCGAGCGCGACGGAGTGGCAGCTGCGCCTCCAGATGAGCTACCGCGTCGGGATGAATACGGCCCCCTGAGCCTCGGCCGCGATTTGCTCCATGGCGGTCGGCCGCAAATTGCGTCCCCCGCATTTGCGGCACTCCCGCCATCCATGGCGGTCGCATGCGGAAAAGGACGGTTCCACGGCAATTCACAAAATCTGTGGATAACGCTGTGGAAAACGTTTTGAAATTTAGCGCGGCCCGAGCAGCGCGTTGGTTCGTTGTTGGTTTGGTCAAAAAAGCGTCAAAAAACCTCGGGACCTTCTTTTTCAAGGATCTAGGACCGCTAGTCGCCGCGACGCACGAGGTGTGCGCGCCAACCGCCCGTTGCCCGTCGCTCCCGCGCAGGGTGAACGGCGCGCTTGTGCACAGCGGCGTTAAGGCGAACCCCGAATCGTGAGGGAGCGGGCCTGCCCGGACCCTCCGGCCAACGTTCGCGTCGCCCGTCTCGCAACTCCCGATGCGCCGGCGGTTCGGCGCGCCCTCGGTTCGTCTATAGTTGCGGTTGCCGCCGCGGCCCGCGGCTCGAACCAGCGGATGCAGATGCGCCCGACAACCCTGCCCAGCGTGTTGCTCGCGTCCCTCGCCGCGCTTGCCGCGGGAGGGGTCCTCGCCCAATCGGCTGTCCACAAAATCCCCGACATCGAATACGCCCGCTCCGGGACGGACGTATTGCGTCTCGATCTTTATGAGTCGGAGCGCACGACCAACGAAACGCTGCTCGTTTGGCTGCACGGCGGCGCGTGGGAGAACGGCTCCAAGGCGGCGGTCCCCGCGGGCGTGATCGGCCTCGTCGGGCGCGGCTACGCGATCGCGAGCGTCGACTTCCTGCCGGCGTCGGCGGCGCGCTTCCCCGCCCAAGTCCTCGAGATCAAGGCGGCCATAAGATTCTTGCGCGCGCAGGCTCGAACGTACGGCTACGACGCGACGCGCATCGGGATCCTGGGCGTGTCGTCCGGCGCGCACCTCGCAGCGCTCGTCGGCACGAGCAACGGCGAGGCCGAGCTCGAGGGCAGCCTCGGCGAGCATCTCGACCAGTCGTCGGCCGTGCAGGCAATCGTGTCGTATTTCGGCGCGTCGAACCTTATGACGATCCTCGATCAATCCACGCCCTTCGGCGTGGGGGTACGCCAGCCTGCCTTGATCCGTCTGCTCGGCGGGCTGCCGAGCGAGGTGGAGCCGATCGCGAAGCTCGCGAGCCCGGTGTTCCACGTGGACTCGACGGATCCGCCGCTGCTGCTGCTGCACGGCGATCAGGACCGCCAGATGCCCATCAACCAGTCCCACGAGCTCGAAGGAGCGTACGAGCGGCAGGGCCTTAACGTGGACTTCATCGTGGTGCACGACGCGGGGCATGGCGGCGACGCGTTCTACGCGCCTGCGCACCTCCAGCGGGTGGTCTCGTTCCTCGACGCGGAGCTGCGGCCGAAGCGCCGGCGGCCGGGCACCTGAGTCGCTAACGCAGCGGCAGCTCGTCCGCTGCCCAAGTCGGCCCCACGAAGCGGCGGTCGTGCTCCTCGATCGCGACGTCATTGATGCTCGCTTCGCGCCGCCGCATCAGGCCGTTGTCCGCGAACTCCCAGAGCTCGTTGCCGTAGGAGCGATACCAGCGCCCGGCGGCATCGTGCCACTCGTATTGGAAGCGCACGGCGATGCAGCGGTCGGTGAACGACCAAAGGCTCTTTCGCAAGCGATAGTCGAGCTCACGGGCCCACTTCCGTTCGAGAAAGGCCTTGATCTCGGCGCGGCCGCGGACGAACTCGTCGCGATTGCGCCAAACGGAGTCCTCGGTATACGCGCCGGCGACGCGTGTGGGGTCGCGCGTGTTCCACGCGTCCTCGGCCGCCTTGACCTTGACGCGCGCCGCCTCCTCGGTGAACGGCGGGAACGGCGGCCGCGATTCGCTCGCGCTCATGCGCCCGGCGGCTCTTCCTTCGGCCCGCCGCCCCAGCGCTCCCGATGCATGTCCTCGGCCTCGCGCTGGATGTCGGCGTGCCGGCGCGACAGCAGCAGCTCGCCCGGCGGACAGACCCGCGCACGGATCAAGCCGAGATCGGCCGCGGCGTCGAACAGGCTCGGATACCACTGCATCCAGCCGGGCAACATTTGCTCCACTTGCTCGCGTAACGTCATCGGTGACAAGGGTCGAGTCGACGGCCCGAATCTATACCTTCGGGGCCAGGGCCCGCAACGAACGGCGTCGGTCCGTCGTGTCTCACTTTCGCCCGCGATGCGCGCAACGGCGGCGGCCGTACCTCGAAGGGTCTTCCCGAGACCCTCGCGGCACAGGGCCGCAATTTGCCTCCTGCAATTGCGGCACTCCCGCCATCCCTGGCGGTCGGATGTGCCGCGCGGAGCCCCAGGGATGGTCTTCCGACGTGTCTCGGGAAGATCCTTCGAGGTGCGGCCGCCGCCGCGATGGGGCGAAGGGCGAAAGTGAGACACGACGGACCGATGCCGTTCATCCCCGACAAAAATTGAGTGCGTCGGGCTTGACGCTACCCCCGCAGCTGTTAGGTTAGGCGCCAGTTTCAGAGGCCCGCCCGGGAATCCGCATGTTATTCGGCGAAATCGTCATCGTCGCGCTGCAATCGATCCGCGCCAATTTGTTCCGCGCGGCGCTCACGATGCTCGGCATCATCATCGGCGTCGGCGCCGTCATCGCAATGCTCGCGGCCGGCAGCGGTGCGCAGAAGCGCATCGACGACCAGATCGCGGCGCTCGGCTCGAACATCCTTACGATCAATGCGTCGAACTTCTTCGCCGGCGGCGTGTCGCGCGATCGCCAGACGCTGATGATCGACGATGCCGACCACCTGCGTGTCGACAGCCACTACCTCAATGCCGTCGTGCCGGAGATGCAGGGTCGCGGCCAGCTCAAGCTCGACAACTTGAACACCAACACGCGGTTGATCGGCACCACCTTCGAGTACGCGACGCTCTTCAACTACAAGCTGGCCTACGGCCGCTTCTTCACGGCGACGGAGGACTCGGACCGCAAGCGCGTGGTCGTGCTCGGCCACGACATCCCCGACCGTCTCGAGCAGCCGGCGGACCGGTTGATCGGCAAGACGCTCGCGGTCAACGGCCAGCCGTTCGAGATCATCGGCATCTTCGAGAGCGCCGGCGGGTCGGGCAACAACAGTCCGGACCAGGGGTCGTTCATCCCGCTGCGCACGGCCGAGCAACGCGTGATGGGCAAGAAGCAGCTCGACAACATGAGCGTTCGCGTCGCCGACGACGCCCCGCTCGAGCGCGCGATGGTCGACATCGAGCGCGTGCTGCGCCGCGAGCACAAACTCGCGCCGGGCAAGGGCAACGACTTCGCGATCATCGACCGGCGCGAGTTCCTGACCACGCAGCAGGAGGCCCAGCAGACGTTCACGTATCTGCTCGCGAGCATCGCCGGCGTGAGCTTGCTGGTCGGCGGGATCGGCATCATGAACATCATGCTCGTGAGCGTCACGGAGCGAACGCGCGAGATCGGCATCCGGATGGCGCTCGGCGCCACGCGCTTCAGCGTGATGCTTCAGTTCCTCGTCGAGTCAGTGGTGCTGTGCCTGCTCGGCGGATCGCTCGGCGTGGGCGCCGGCTTCGGTGCGGCGAAGCTGCTGTCGCACTTCGCGGGCTGGGAGACGTTCGTCGCCCCGCAGTCGGTGGGCCTAGCCTTCGCGTTCAGCGCCGGAGTGGGCCTGTTCTTCGGCATCTTGCCTGCACGCCGCGCTGCGGCGCTCGATCCGATCGAGGCGTTGCGCTACGAATAGCGCGCCCGGCGTGAGCGCTACCCTGAAGCTATTCGCGGCGCTGCTCACGCTCGCGTGCTCCGGGTGCGCGCTGCACATCAATCGCGATCCGCCGCCGCCGCCGAACTTCGTCTACGAGCCGCAGACCAAGGCGGAT
>DASQOL010000019.1:0-9035 GCA_035644475.1 Gammaproteobacteria bacterium
GCGCGAGCTCCTCGACGACGAGACGCGGCGCGTCGACGAGCTCCTCGCCCAGTTCGAGCTCGGCGCGCTCGCCGACCGGCCGCTCGCCTCACTGTCGTACGGCCAGGCGCGCCGCGCGCTGATCGCGCGCGCGCTCGCGAACCGGCCGCGCGTGCTGCTGCTCGACGAGCCGTGGGAAGGATTGGACGAGGAAATCTCGGCGCTGCTCAACTCGGCGCTCGACGTTGTCGCCGCAGGCGGCACTCAGCTCGTATGCGCGTCGCACTTGACCGCGCACCGCGAGCACTTCACCCACGAACTCGCGCTCGACGGAGCGCGGGTGGTCCGCGCGGGACCGCTTCCGGCCCGAACGGCGCGCTAAGTGTGCCGATGCCGGCGGCGCACTTCGCGAAAGTTGCGCCAGTGCGCGCTCGCGAGCAGCAGGCTCGCGACCACGTTGACGCCGACCTCGACGGTTCGGTTCCAGTGGTCGTGCCCCCACAGCGCCACGATCGCAAGCACGAGCACGGCCGCGGTGCCGGCCGCCACGATTCCCGCGATGCGATGGACTTTGTAACCGAGGCCGAAGCCGAGCGCGCTGGTCGGCACCACCAACCACAGCATCAGCGCATGGAAGTGCCCGTCGGTGCCGAACGCGACCGCGAGCACCGGCAATGCCGCCACGAGCACCGGCATCGCGAGGCAATGCACGATGCAGATCGTCGATAGCGTTATCGCGATGCGATCGAGGTACCTGGAGGCGGTCATCGGGCGGTGATCGTGACTACGGACGCCGTTCGGGCCGGCGAGCATAGCGCAGATCCGCGCAGCGCGGCTGGTTTCGGAGCGGAGCGGCCGGTACGATCGGTGGTCCGGGATTGCGCGAGTATCCATGGAAATCAAGGGCAAGACCGTCCTGGTCACCGGTGCCGGCCGCGGGCTCGGCGCCGCGATGGCGCTCGACCTCGCTGCGCGCGGCGCGAGTCTTGCGTTGCTCGACCTCGCGGGACCCGACCTCGAAGCCGTGGGAGCCAAGTGCATCGCCCTCGGCGCCGCGGCTCGCACCTACGTCGCGAACGTGGCCGACGAGGCCCAAGTGGGCGCGGCGTTCGACGGCGCCGTCGCTGATTTCGGACGCCTCGACTGCGTGATCGCCAACGCGGGCATCCTGCGCGACGGGCTGCTCGTGAAGGTCAAGGACGGCGAGGTCGTGGGCAAGCTCGCGCTCACCCAATGGCAGGCGGTGATCGACGTGAACTTGACGGGCGTGTTCCTCACCGCGCGCGAGGCCGCCGAACGAATGATCCGGCTCGGCAACGGCGGCTGCGTCATCAACATCTCGAGCCTGTCGCGCGCCGGGAACTTCGGTCAGAGCAATTACTCTGCCGCGAAGGCGGGGGTCGCGGCCCTCACCGTGGTGTGGGCCAAGGAGCTCGCGCGCTATCGCATCCGCGTGAACGCGATCGCACCGGGGTTCATCAAGACCGAGATGGTGGCGAGCATGAAGCCCGAGGTCCTCGAGAAGATGGCGGCCGGGATCCCCGTGCAGCGCTTGGGCGAGCCGGGCGAGATCGCCCGCACCGTGGCGTTCATCCTCGAGAACGACTACGTGAACGGCCGCGTGATCGAAGTCGACGGCGGCCAGCGTCTCTAGCTCGAAAGCCCGCACCCAAAAAGAACGGGGCCCACGCGCCGCGTGAGCCCCGGATTAGATACTCGCGATTCGCCGCTCGCCGGTCCCGGCGGCGAGCGCAGCACGCGCTCGCCGCCGGTAACCGTCACGCGGTATAGGCGCGCTCGCCGTGCGACGAGATGTCGAGACCCTCGCGCTCCTCTTCCTCGGGCACTCGCAGCCCGACCGTGAGCTTCACGATGTAGAAGGAGATGAGCGCGACGACCGCGGTCCAGATCACCACGATGCCGACGGCCTTCGCTTGGATGATGAACTGGCCCATGATCGAGCCGTACGCCTGATTCAGCGTGACCCAATCGACGTAGCCCGGCCCGCCCAAGCTCGGGGCGTTGAAGATGCCCGTCATCAGGGCGCCGAAGGCACCACCCAGAGCGTGAACCCCGAACACGTCGAGCGCGTCGTCCGCGCCGATCATCTTCTTGAGCCCCGTGCAGCCCCAGAAGCAGACCACGCCGACCGCGAGCCCGATCACGAACGCGCCCTGGATGCCGACGTTGCCGGCGGCGGGCGTGATCGCGACGAGGCCCGCCACGGCGCCGGACGCCGCGCCGAGCATCGACGGCTTACCCTTGAGCAGCCACTCCGCACCCATCCACGTCAGCACCGCGCACGCGGTCGCGAGGAACGTGTTCATGAACGCGAGCGCGGCCGTGCCGTTGGCCTCGAGCGCCGATCCCGCGTTGAACCCGAACCACCCGAACCACAGCAGCGAAGCGCCGATCATCGTCATCGTGAGACTGTGCGGCGCCATCGCTTCCTTGCCGAGGCCCACGCGCTTGCCGAGGACGATCGCACCGACGAGGCCGGCCACACCCGAGTTGATGTGCACGACCGTGCCGCCCGCGAAATCGAGCGCACCCATCTGCCAGATGAAACCGGCATGGGAGTTCACCGTCGCCGCGACGTCGGCCGTTGCGTTCACGTACGCGTCGGGGCCGTCCCAGTACCAGACCATGTGCGCGACCGGGATGTAGCTGAACGTGAACCACAGCACGATGAACAGCAATACACCCGAGAACTTGATGCGCTCCACGATCGAGCCCAGGATCAGGCAGCAGGTGATCGCCGCGAACGTCGCCTGGAATCCGACGAACACGAGCTCGTACATCGGCGTTCCTCTGCTGAACGTTGCCGCCAACGACGCGCCTGTCGTTGGATCGAACGTGCCGTTCAAGAACAACCTGCTCGCGCTGCCGAAGAACGGAGTACCGGACGTGAACGCGAACGAGTAGCCGTACACGCACCAGAGCACCGTCACGAGCGAGAAACCCACGAACACCTGCATCAGCACCGACAGCATGTTCTTGCTGCGGACCAGGCCGCCATAGAACAAGCCGAGGGCCGGCACGGACATCAGCAGGACGAGCGCCGTGGACGTCAGCATCCACGCCGTGTCGCCCTTGTTCGGGACGGGCGCATCGTCGGCCCACCCGAGCGCCGGCAGGAGCATCGCGAGAAGCGCGCCCACCACCGGCACCATTCTTCCTAAGATCTTCATCGTTGTTATCCTCCTCACTACCCCTAGAGCGCCGCGTCGCCGGTCTCGCCGGTTCGGATGCGCACCGCATGATCGAGATCGAACACGAACACCTTGCCGTCGCCGATCGAGCCGGTGCCGGCAGCGCTGATGATGGCCTCCACGGCCTGATCAACGAGCGCGTCCGGCACGGCCGCTTCGATCTTGGTCTTCGGCACGAAGTCGACGGAGTACTCCGCGCCGCGGTAGAGCTCCGTATGGCCCTTCTGGCGGCCGAAGCCCTTCACCTCCGTGACGGTCATGCCTTGAACGCCCGCTTCGGCGAGTGCCTGACGAACGTCCTCGAGCTTGAACGGCTTGATCACTGCCGAAATGAGCTTCATGGTAGATACCTCTTCTTGGTGATGCCTTCTCCGCTCGCCTACTTCTTCGGCTCGAAGTTCTTCTTGATACCGAACGTGAGCTCGTAATTCGGCGCCTCGGCGCTCGCGTTGAGGAACGGGCTCACGGTCAGGTCCGGGCTGTAATCCAGCGCCACCGAGAGCACCACGCCCTGCTCTTCCATCGTGTAGGCGTAGCCCAGCTCGAGGTAGATGCCGTCGCCGTCCTCGATTGCGGCGGTACGCGGATCGTCAGTCTTGATGTTCGGCAGGATATGGTCGTTGTAGTCGCCGCTCCACATGCCGAGCTTGTAGTACGGACCCTTCTTCGGCGACAGCGTGACCGACGTAAACACGTAGTCCTGGTTACCGCCGCTCACCGGATCTCCCAGGTGGAATTTGTCGCCGTCGTACTGGCCGACCGCGATGTCGAGCGCAAAAATTCCAGCGTAGAGACCGAGATTGATCTCGTCGTAGTCGCCGTCGAAGTCGTCGAGGTAGCGATAACCGGTGTAGCCGATCTTGTATTTGACGCTGTCGCTGCCGCCGTTGTAGCCGAAGTAGAGATCTGTCTCGGTGCCGGCTCCAACGTCCGCCCACCACGTGCCGGCGTAGAAACCGCTGTCCGACGCGTAGTCGACGCCGGCGAATGCCGAGGAGTCGGTTTGATAGATTCCGCGGAAAACGTAGTCCGAGACGTAACCGATGTTGCCGGTGACTCCCGCCATTGAAATGGCAGGCGTCGCCGCACCGACCGCAAGTACCAAAGCAGGGACCAAAGTTCTTTTCATCATGGCGCGTTCCTCCGTGCGCATCGTTGTTTCGACGGCACCCCATTGCAGCATCCGTGCCACATCGAAGAACTCTGATATTTCAGATAGTTACGTATGCTCGTGGCGTCGAGATACGTGCGCTCATGCACCGTTGCGGTGCGCATGACGCACCGTCGGAGGGCGCTGTCGTTGGGAAGGGACGGGCGGAGTGGCGGTGCCGACGGCGTGAGCCGCAGCAGACGAGTGGCAGCGGGTCGGGGCGCGGAGGCCGAGTCGGGCCGGATCCCCGGGACTCGGGCAGCAGACAGCTAATTCGACGCCATTCGCTGCAGATCGCTACTCGTTACCGGCGCGAATTATACGGATCGAAACCGCCCACACCGTCCCGCCTACCCGGCTCGGGCGCGACACTGAGCTCGACTCGCTCCTTGCGCTTGACGGGCTTGGCATCGGCCTTCGGCGCGCCCGGGGCCATCGGCTTGGTCGCAGGCACCACCGGGACCTTCTGGGTAGGCTCGAGCGCGAGGTCTTGATTCTCCAGGCGCTTCAATAGGATCGACGTGCTGTCGAGCACCTCTCGCGCCCAGCGCCAGACACGGTTGCCCTGGCGGTCGACCTCGATACGGCCGCCCGCCGCGCCGTGATCCGTGGTCACGGCGGCGGACGTGCGAGTGTCGTCTTCGGCAGGCTTTGCCATCTTCTGTCAAACCCGATCGGAGCTTGCTTCAAGGGCAGCCTACCGCAGGCTCCGGGACTTCGCCGTTAGCGCGATCACAAACCGTGCCGGCGCCGGCAATCTGTCAAATGCGGCGAGTGCCCGCGGGGCTCAGGCGCGGGCGGCTCCGGTCAGGAGCTCGAGGGCAGCCGCGTGCAGCTCCGCCGTGCCAGCCGCGACGACGGCGCCGCCGGTCATGGGCCGCCGACCCTGCCAATCCGTCACGACCGCGCCGGCGCCTTCGAGGATCGGTATGAGCGGCACGATATCGAACGGCTTCAGCTGCGACTCGACGACGAGGTCGACGAAGCCGGCCGCGAGCATCGCGTAGTTGTAGCAGTCGCCGCCGAATCGATGCAGCAGGCACCGGCGCGCGAGAGCCTCGAACGCGCGCCGCTCGGCGTCGGCGAACATGTCGGGATGCGTCGAGGTCAGCACCGCGTTCGCAAGCCCGGTCGACGACCGCGCCTTGAGCCGCTCGCGCCGCTCGGGTTTGATGAGCCACGCGCCGCTCGGTCCGCCGAAGAAAATCTCTTCCAGCACCGGCTGGCACAGCAGCCCGAACACCGGCACACCGCCCCGCGTGAGCCCTACCAACGTGCCCCAGAGAGGCGAGCCCGTCATGAACGAGCGCGTGCCGTCGATGGGGTCGATGAACCAGGTGTACTCGGAATCGGCGGCGCGCTCGCCCTCCTCCTCCGCGACGATGCCGTGGCGCGGATAACGCTCAACGATGGTCGCGCGCAGCACCCGTTCGATCGCGCGGTCCGCGCTCGTCACCGGATCGAAGCCGGTCACGCCCTTGTTCTCGATCGTGAACGAGCGGCGAAAATGCGCCTGCGCGATACCGCCGGCCGTGCGCGCGAGATCCAGGGCGAAGTCTTCGAGCTCAGCGATCGAGATGTCGGTCATGAGGAGCCTCGTGCGTCCGCCGGCCGTCGCGAGCTCGGTGCTCGCCGCGCTAGTGCAGGAGCCGCGCCGGCTCGGCCGCCGCCGGCACGCCCATGATACACGGGCGCCGCGCCCCAACCGGCGGTTTAGGCGGGGAAGAAATCGATCGGCTTGGTCGTGGTGATCGACTCGACGTTCTTCTGCTCGAACTCGAACAGCAGCACGCGCTGGATCAGCTTCTGCTCGAGCTCCGGATCGCCGAGCTCGGACGACACGATCTCGCAGAACGTGACGTGCCCGTCGGGCGCGATCGTGAGGCGCAGCACGATCTTGCCCTGCAGCGCCGGATTGTTGCGCAAAGCTCGATTGTAGATCGCGTAGATCGCGCCTTTGTTGCGGTCGAACGTGCGCTCGATCTCCTCCCGGCTACGCGAAGGCTTGTCGCTGTCGCCGCTGCGCTGCGCCGCGCCGCCGACGGGCTCGAACCCTTCGACCGGGTTCTCCACCTGCGTGGTCGAGCGGCCCGCGAGGCCGTTGCCGCCGGTGTTGCGGGAGAGCGCAGCGGTGTTGATGCCCCTGCTCGCGTTTCCGACGCGCGACGTGATCTGCGAGCGCTCGGCGAGCGGCGCGTTCGTGGCGCCGCTGCCGACGAGGTTCTTGCGGTCGAGCTGCTCGGCCACCTTGTCGTCGCGCAGCGCCGCAAGCTGATTGGCGAACGGCAGCAAACCGGCGACCTTGGCCTTCTCGCGCGCCTGCTGCGTCGTGTCGACGGGCTTCGGCGGCTCGGGCTTCGGCTTCTCGACCGGCTTCTGTACGGGCTTCTGCTCCGCTAGCTTCTCCGGCTCGGGCTTGGGCTGCTCCGTCACGACCGGCGGGGGCGGCTTCGGTTTCGGCACCTCGCGGTCGAGCACGAGCTTGACGAGGCGCTTCGGCACCTCTTGCACCTGCGCGTCGTCGCGCGCGGGCTGCGGCAGCAGCCAGAGCAGCACGGAGAGCGCCAAGACCGCGCCGAGCGCCGTTCGTACGATCCGCCGAAACCTATCGTCCTGCTCGCGGCCCGTGGACCACGGCAGGTCGTAGATGCGGAACAGTGCGACTGCGGCGGCGGCCATGCTAGTTCCTCGCGACGATCGCAGTGGGATTGTCCAAGCCCTTCTGCAGCACGGCTAGCGACAATTGACCGTAGTCCGCCGCCGTCGAGGTCGCCATGATCTTCTTCAGGAGCCTATAGGGCAGCTCCTTGTCGGCCATGATCGTGACTTCGCGCCCGAGGATCTGCTCCTCCTCCGTTTGGCCGGCCGTGCTCTTCAAGAGCCGCGAGGGCTGATTCTCGAGCGCCGCCTTGAGCGCCGGGATGATCACGCCGTCGTTCGCCAAGACGTCCGCGATTCGGCCGATCGAACGGCCTTCCATCATGATCTCCTGCTCGGTGACGATCACGACCACCGCGTCGTGCGCGTGCTCCTCGGCGATCGACTCCGGCAGCGACAAGTCCTTCGCGCTCGGCAGCACCTCGACCTCCTCGGTCGAGTAGACGAGCAGGAAGAACACGAGCACCGTCAGCATGTCGATCATCGAGACGAGGTTGATGACGGCCTCGCCCTTGTGTCTCTTGTGATGCCGCGCCATTCGCGCGGCTCGACCCATGTACTTCATGGCGCGCTCAATTCGGCACCGGCGCGTCGCCGATCGAGATCTCGGGAAAGAGCTCGGCGCGAGAAAAATCCTTCCCGTCGCGCTGGTTGTGGACGCGCACCTTGTCCATGACGGCGATCAGGAGCTCGTAAGAGACGTCGGGCTCGAGCAACAGCGTGGCGTCGGACTTGTCCGGAAACTGCTCCTTGACCTTCACGAGGTAGTCCGAGAGCTGGTCGAGATGGTAATCCTCGCCGGTCTTCGCGATCTTGCTCAGCGTACCCGTGGCGCGGTCGCCGATCTCTATACCTTCGCCGCGAACGGTGATCTCGAGCTGAAACTCGGGTGGCGTGGACTCGGCGGTCGACTGCGACTTCGGCAGGTTGAGCTCGAGAATCGCGAGCCGCACGAAGCCGCCGTGCACGAGCAGGAAGAACACGAGGATCGTGAACATGTCGATCATCGACGTGAGGTTGATGTCGGCGTCACGATGGCGCTTGTGGTGGCGCGCCATGCGCGCGCCGCGGCCTATGACTTGCATAGCACGACCCTCGGGTGCGGCGGCTTGGGGTGGACTACAGCTCTTCCGCTGCGCGGCGCGCGCCCGCGGGCGCTGCGGCGGCGGCCGGGGCCGGCGTGCCTTCGGTCGCGCGCTCCGTGATCGCGTTCAGGAACTTCACCGACGCCATCTCGAGGCTGTCGACGATCTCCGTGGTCTTCGTCTGCAGCAGCGAGTGGATCAGCACGAGCGGGATCGCCACCATTAGGCCGAACGCGGTGCAGTTCATGCCGATCGAGATCGACTGCGAGAGTAGCTCCGCCTTCTCGGCGGGGTTTGCGTTCGACACCGCGGTGAACGCGTCGATCAAGCCGATGATCGTGCCGAGCAGGCCCATGAGCGTGGCCATGTTGGCGAACGTCGCGAGATAGTGCGTGCGCTTCTCGAGGCGCGGCAGAACCTCCATGAGGCTCTCCTCCATCGCCTGCTCCACGTCCTCGCGGCGGCGCGCCGAGCGCACGCGGTTCAGCCCGTAGGTCATGATGTGCGCGATGATCGCCTTCGACTTGCTCGTAACCTGCATCGCACCGGTGAAGTTGCCGGACTTCAAGTACGGCGTCACCGCGTTCCAGATCGCCTTGTTCTTGGTCGTGGTGATCGTGAGATAGAGCCAACGCTCGAGCGCGATCGCCGTGCCCAGCGCAAGTATCACAACGATCGGAAGCATGAAGACGCCGCCGTTCTTGAAGAACGTGACGACCGTGGTATAGACGCCCATTCCGCTACTCCTCTTTACTCTTCCCGTACAGGGTTTCGTAGTATGCCAAGTGCCTTTCGAAGACCTCCGGGTCCACCGGCGTGAGCACTTCGTCCAACAGGGTGTTCACGGGGCGGCCGACGAGGTCGCCGAGATCGGACTTCTTCCAGGGCACGATATACAACACCTTAGGCAATTCCTGATTGCCCGTAATTGACGTGGTTCCCAGATCGAGA
>DASQOL010000020.1:0-26368 GCA_035644475.1 Gammaproteobacteria bacterium
GTGTCGGCATCACGCCGTTCAACTTCCCGGCGATGGTGCCGCTCTGGATGTTCCCGGTGGCCGTCGCCTGCGGCAACACGTTCGTGCTCAAGCCGAGCGAGCGCGACCCGAGCCCGTCGCTGATTCTCGTGGAGCTCTTCGAGCGCGCGGGCGCGCCGCCGGGCGTGCTCAACGTAGTTCAGGGCGACAAGGAAGCCGTCGACGCGCTGCTCGAGCACCCGCACGTGGCGGCCGCGAGCTTCGTCGGCTCCACGCCCGTCGCCGAGTACGTGCACGCACTGGGCACGCGCCACGGCAAGCGGGTGCAGGCGCTCGGCGGCGCGAAGAACCACCTCGTCGTGATGCCGGACGCGGACCTCGATCAGGCCGCCGACGCGCTCGTCGGCGCAGGCTACGGCTCGGCCGGGGAACGCTGCATGGCGATCTCGGTGGCGGTTGCAGTCGGCGGCATCGGCGACGCGCTCGTCGACAAGATCGCGGCGCGAACAGCCAAGCTCGAGATCAACGACGGCACCGCACCGCGCGCAGAGATGGGACCGCTCGTCACCGCCGCGCATCGCGACAAGGTCCGCGGCTACATCGACGACGGCGTGCGCGCCGGCGCTAAGCTCGTGGTCGACGGGCGCAATCTGCGCGTGCCGGGGTGCGAGCACGGCTTCTTCCTCGGGCCGACGTTGTTCGATCACGTGCGGCCCGACATGACGATCTACCGGGAAGAGATCTTCGGCCCGGTGCTGGCGGTGGTGCGAGTGCCGGACCTGGGCGCGGCGATCGACCTGGTCAACGCCCACGAGTACGGCAACGGCGTCGCCTGCTACACGGCCGACGGCCGCGTGGCCCGCGAGTTCGCGCGCCGCATCGAGGCCGGCATGGTGGGAATCAACGTGCCGATTCCGGTGCCGATGGCGTTTCACTCGTTCGGCGGTTGGAAGCGGAGCCTGTTCGGCTCGCATCACATCTACGGCGAGGAAGGCGTGCGCTTCTACACGCGCTACAAGTCGGTGATGCAGCGCTGGCCGGACTCTTCGGCCAAGGGCCCCGAGTTCATGATGCCGACCAACGATTGACGCGCCGAAAGAACGAATCGCGCCGCCCCAATACCCGCCAATACCCGCCACGATGAAGTTCGCCAGCTTGAGATACCGCGACCGCGACGTCGTCGCCGTGCAGGTCGGCGAGCGCGACCTCGTGGCCGTCGAGGACCTGCTGCCGGGGCGGGCCGCGGGCGCCGGCGCCGCGCTCGACATGCTCGACGTCATCCGCGGCGGCGAGGTGCTGCTGCGCGAGATCGCTGCGGCCGTCGCCACGGCGCGCGGGGATCCGACCGTTCCGCGCTTCGCGCCCGATGCGGTGGCGGCTTGGCATCCGCCGGTGCGCCGTCCGGGCAAGATCTGCGCGGTGGCGATGAACAACTCCGCGAGCAACGAGCGCAAGGTGAGCGCGCCCGATCATCCGGCGTTCTTCTTGAAGCCGTCGTCGTGCCTCGTGGGCCACAAGCAGCCGATCCGGATCAGGAAGTACTACGGCAGCGTGCACCCGGAGCCCGAGCTCGCGCTCGTGATCGGCCGCGCGACGCGCGACGTGGCGGCGCGCGACGCGCTCGACGCCGTGTTCGGCTACACGATCTTCGACGACATCACCGGCAACGGCATGCGTGCCGAGGACCGTTTTCACTACTACGCGCTCTATCCCAAGAAGGGCAACCCGAACGAGACCGAGCGCGTCGAGCAGCACCTGTCCTACGCCGGCCGCTACAAGGGCAGCGACACGTTCGGCGCGCTGGGGCCGTGGCTCGTGACCAGAGACGAGATCGCCAATCCCGACGATCTCGCGGTGCGCTGCAAGGTCGGCGGCGAGCTCGTGGCGGACGACAGCACGCGCTACTACAACTACAAGGCCGCGGAGGTCGTGAGCTTCATCAGCCAATTCCACACGCTCGAGCCCGGCGACGTGATCTCGCTCGGCACGGCCTTCAAGCCGGGCGCGACCCGCAAGTCGATCCACACGGCGAACTTCCAGACCGTGGCCGGCCCGGTCGAGATCTCGATCGAGGGCCTCGGCGTGCAAGAGAATCCCGTGGTCGTCGAGGACCGGGAGATCGGCGCATGGCGGCTGCGATGACCGAGCTCGAGCGGCTCGCGATCCGAGTCGCGCTCGAGGACTTGAACACCGCGTTCTGCTATCACCTGGACCACGACGAGGTCGAACCCTTGCTCGAGCTCTTCACCGACGACGTGTTCTACACGCACGGCCCGCGGCGCTCGAACGGCAAAGCGGAGCTCGAACAGGTGTTTCGCAGCCGCACGGCAGCGAGCCCACGCACGGCCCGGCACCTCTATTCCGGGCTCAAAGTCGAGATCGAGAGCGCCACACACGCGCGCGGCACTTGCGTCTGCATGACGTTCGCCCAGAACGGCGTGCCGCCGCTCGCGCCCGCGATCCCGACGCTCGTCGCGGACTTCGTCGACGTCTACGAGCGCGGCGCCGACGGGAAGTGGCGGATCCGCGAGCGGCACATCCACCGGATCTTCGTCGACCCCGCGAACACAGGCCCCGTCGGTCACAAGAAATGAACGGCGAGCGGGTCTCACCCTAACTAGGCGAGGACCGGGCGGAGGACGTAGTGGAAGCCGATGATCGCGAGCATCAGCAGGATCGTGCCGACGCTCGCGGCGAGCGGCGTGTAGCCGAGCAGCTTGATGCTGGCGACGCCGCGCCCGTGCGCGGTGCGCGCGACGAAGGCGGCGGCGATCGCGAGGACGAGCGCCACACCCTGCCACGTCAGGAACGCGGCGATGCGGTTCAACCCGCGTGCAAGACCTGCGCCGGTCGGTGCCGTGAGGTGCAGCACCGGAAACGACGCGACGAACAGCGCCAACCACACCACGCCGATGCCGAGAACGATTTGGCGCCAATGCACGTGCCATCCTTAAACGTTGCGCGACGCCACCATCCTGCCACGCGCCGAAACCGAACGCATACGCGTCGGGCGACAGCCCCGGTCGTAGCTCGACCGCGGGCATTCTGCGCGAGGACGTGCGACATTATGGTCGACTCTGCGTACGGAAGCGGCGATGAGCGTGCAACAGAGCTACGAGCCCGAATGCGCCCGGACGGACGGCCCGATCGAGCTCTCGATCGAGGCGCGAATCCGCAGTCTCGGCGACTTCGACGTGCGTCGCGTGTTGCCCGCCGCGCAGAGACGGATGGTCGGACCGTTCGTGTTTTTCGATCACATGGGGCCTGCCGACTTTCCCCCGGGCCGCGGAATTGCCGTGCGGCCCCATCCGCACATCGGCCTCGCGACGATCACGTACCTGTTCGAAGGCGAGATCATGCATCGCGACAACCTCGGCTTCGTACAGAAGATCGAGGCCGGCGCGGTGAACTTGATGACGGCCGGACGCGGCATCGTGCACTCGGAGCGCGCCACGGGTCTGTCGGCCCACACCCGCCTCCACGGCATCCAATCGTGGGTCGCGCTGCCGCTCGAGGTCGAGGAAGCCGAGCCGAGCTTCATCCATTATCCCGCCGCGACGCTGCCGGAAATCGACGTCGACGGCTGCACCGCGCGCGTGATCGTAGGCGGTGCGTTCGGGCGGACCTCGCCGGTCGTCGCTCACTCGCCGACGCTGTACCTCGAGGTGCGGATGCCCGCCGGCGCGAGCTTCACGCTGCCGGCCGCCGCGGAGCGCGCGGCGTACGTGGCGTCGGGCTCGGTGCTGCTCGAAGGACGCGCGCTCACCGACGGAACCATGGCCGTCGCCCGCTTAGGCGCGACCGTCACCCTCGAGTCCACGGCCGACGCCCGTGTGCTCGTGATCGGCGGCGAGCCGCTCGGCCCCCGCCACGTCTGGTGGAACTTCGTGTCGAGCTCGAAGGAGCGTATCGAGCGCGCGAAGCAGGACTGGCGCGAGGGCCGGTTCGGCAAGGTGCCCGGCGACGACGAGTTCATCCCTCTCCCCGATCGCTAACGAGCAGCCTTGACGCAGCCGCCCGCCGGTTGTATCTTAAATTTCAGTAACAACAGAAATTCCTGACGGAGCGCGCCGATGAAGTTGACGCCGGTGATGGAACGCTACGTGCTGCACTGGGGCGAGATGGGCACGCGCTGGGGCGTCAACCGCACGGTCTCGCAGATTCACGCGCTGCTGTACCTCGCGGGGCGGCCGTTGCCTGCGGACGAGATCGCAGACACCTTGACCGTCGCCCGCTCGAACGTCAGCACCAGCCTGAAGGAGCTCCAATCCTGGGGGCTCGTGTCGATCGCCCACGTCATGGGCGATCGGCGCGATCACTTCGTGATCAGGGGCGACACCTGGACGATGCTCACCACGATCATGGAGGAGCGCAAGCGCCGCGAGATCGAGCCGACACTGTCGTTGCTGCGTCAGTGCGTGCTCGAGCTCGAGACCGACCGTGAGACGCCGAACGAGGCCAAGGCACGGATCGGCGAGATGCTGAGCTTCATGTCGACGCTCACGGAATGGTTCGACCAAGTCAAGGCGCTGCCGAAGCCCACGCTCGTGGCGCTAATGAAGATGGGCGGCAAAATCGCGCAGATCATGCCGAAGAGCGTGGTGCGGAGGCTGCGGTCGACCGGATCGAGCTGAGCAAAAATTTGCCCGTCAATTTCTGTCAGTACTGAAGTTACGGAATTCACGAATGAGCAGCATCGCGGCACGACACGCAGGACCGGGGGCACTTGCGCCGCCGCGCGCGACGCCGCTCCACTACCCTACCCTCGTCGGCGGCGCCGAGTGGCGGGCACTCCCGGCCGCCACTCGCGCGCGGCTCGAAGCGCCGCACGCCTGTTTCGTCGGCGCGATGACGCTGCGCGCGAGCGCGTGCGGTCGCTGGATCGCGCGGCTCTGCCGCGTCGTGGGCTCGCCGCTGCCGCCGAGCTGCGCCACGCCGGTCGTCGCGACCGTCGAGGTCGCGCACGACGCCGCCACGGGCGGCCATCGCTGGACGCGCAGCTACGCGCTGCCGACGCGTACGTTTACGGTGGAGTCCGTGAAAACCGTCGGCCCGTCGGGACGCGTCGTCGAGCGCCTCGCCGCGGGCCTGCGAATGGAGCTCGACATTTACGCGCGCGACGGCGAGCTGCACTTCGTGAGCAGCGGCTATTTCTTCGAGTTATCGCTGCGCTGGCTGCGCGAGTTAGGGCCGCGCTGGCTTGCCGAGCTGCTGCTCCGGTCCGGTCGAGACACGTGGCGCTTGAGGTTGCCGGCGTGGTGGCCGCCGGGTTGCACGCACGTCGTGCACCGCGACCTCGGTGACGGCCGGTTCCGTTTCACGATGACGATCCGGCACGCGTGGCTCGGCGAGCTGTTTCACCACGACGGGGTGTTTCGGATGGCAGGAGAATGATCATGGAAGTCGCGCTCGCATTGCTCACGATCCAGATCGCGCTCGGCGCGTTCGACAATCTCTGGCACCACGAGATCACGGAGGCGCTGCCCGCGAAGCGCTCGGCGCGCGTGGAGCTCGCGCTCCACGCGGCACGCGAGCTCTGCTACGCGATCACGTTCGGCGCGCTCGCTTGGTGGGCTTGGCACGGCGCGTGGGTGGCGCTGCTCGTGGCGGTGTTCGTGGTCGAGATCGGCGCGACGCTCGCCGACTTCCTCGTCGAGGACGCGACCCGCAGGCTGCCGAAGCTCGAGCGCGCGCTGCACACCGTGCTCGCGATCAATTTCGGCGCGATGCTCGCCGCGTTCGCGCCCACGCTCGCGGAGTGGGCGCGGGAGCCTACGGCCGTAGTGCGCGTCGACCATGGCGCGTGGTCGTGGCTCCTGACCGCGTGCGGCGCGGCGGTGCTCGCTTGGAGCGCGCGCAACGCGCTCGCGGCCGCGAGACACTTCCGCGTACCGGCTTGGCAGCGGCGCAAGCTCGCGCCGCGGCGGAACCCGCGGCCGAAGCGCGTGCTGATCACCGGCGCCACCGGCTTCATCGGGCGGCGGCTCGCGTACCGGCTCATCGAGCGCGGCGATCGCGTGCTCGTGCTCGCGCGCAATCCGGACAAGGCGGCCGACTTGTTCGGCCCGCACGCCGACGTCGTGAACGACCTCGCGTCGATCCGAGCGGGCACTCGCATCGACGCGATCGTCAATCTCGCGGGTGCGCCGATCGGCGGCGGCTTGTGGACGCGCAGCCGCAAGGCGCTGCTGATCGGCAGCCGCCTCGACGTCACGAGCAAGTTGCTCGCGCTCGTCGCGCGGCTCGCCGCGAGGCCAACCACGTGGATCAACGCGTCGGCGATCGGTTATTACGGTACCGGCGGCGTAGCAAAGGATGGCGTACACGCCGGCGACGCGGGGCTGCACGAGAAGAGCCCGCCGCAACCGATTTTCGCATCGGAGCTCTGCCGGCGCTGGGAGCAGGCGGCGACGCGCGCCGGCGACTTGGGCGTGAAGGTGGCGCTGCTGCGTATCGGTCTCGTGCTCGGCGCGGACGGCGGCGCGTTGCCGGCGCTCGCACTGCCCGTACGCCTCCGCTGCGGCGCGATCCTGGGGACCGGCAAGCAATGGGTGTCGTGGATCGCAATCGAAGACCTGCTCGAGCTCGTACTGTTCGTGCTCGATCAGGAGACCCTTGCAGGGCCGGTGAACGCGACCGCCCCCGAACCGGTGACGCACGGGGAGCTGATGCGCGCGATCGCAGCGGCGCTCGGCCGTTCGCTGCTGCCGTTCGCCATTCCCGCGCGGCTGCTACGGCTCGCGCTCGGCGAGCTCGCGCAACTGTTCGTCGACGGTCAGCGCGTGCTGCCGGCGCGCGCTGTCGCGCTCGGTTTCAGGTTTCAGTATCCGACGGTCGCGACCGCGCTCGCCGCGACCTGGACCCCTGCGTTGACGCCTGTGGGGTTGACGCCCGGGGCCGGCGAGCGCGGCGAGGAAGCCGAGCTGCCGCCCCCGGGCACGGCGGGAAGCGCCACTGTATAGCCGCGGCCCTCGAGGCAGGCCGTGAGTGCGCGCAGATAGTCGCTCGGACCTGGCTCCTCGGCCGGCTCGCGGTCGCCCGCCGTCGCGGCGCCGATCGCGGCACCGACGGCCGCACCGGCGAGCACGCCGTTGGCCGGGTTCTTGTCCTGAGCACCGCGGATCAGCCCGCCGAGGGCTCCGCCGAGCGCGGCGCCCGTGATCGCGCGTTCGGCGCGCTCGGCGCGTTTGGCTCGGTCCGCATGCTTCTCGGCCTCCTGAGCGGCCGGCGCAACGAGCGGCGCCGTGCCGGTCTGCTCGACGGCCCAGTTGTGGCACTCGTAGCGGTCGCGGCGCAACTGGTCCGCCGACTGGCCGCGGATCGGCGTCACCTGCAGGGCCCCGAGATCCTCGGCGGCGCCGGCCGACGCGGCCCCGAAAGCGAGCGCCGCGGCGGCGAGCAGCGCGCTCGCCGCCGCGGCGAATCGGCTACTTGACGACATAGTTGCGGCCTTCCATGCAAGCCGTGAACGCGCGCGTGTAGTTGCCGGCGTCCTCGCGCTTGCCGGTGCCGAGCGTGGGGTCGTAGCCGCTCTGGCCGGACGCCCAGACGTGGCACTGATACCGGTCCTCGGCCATCCGCGACTCGCTCTGCCCGGCGGACGGATAAACGTACATCTTCAGGGCACCCTGCTCGCCGCCCGACTTCGCCTCGGTGCGATCCGAGTGCGGCGTGACGCCGACGCCCACCCCGATCGTCGGGTAGCCGTACCACGGCCCGTACCCGTAGGGTCGGTAGAAGCCGCCGTAGGGATACCACGGAGAGCCATAACCCGGATAACCGTAACCGAAGCCGAAACTCACGACCGTATGCGAATGGCCGTGGTGATCCGCGTATGCGGGCAAACTGACCAGTCCCACGATCGCCGCCATTGCCAAGATAAAGGTACGCATCGCCGTAACTCCGAAAAAATCGACACTCACCCAGGTACGTCTAACGCGCGACGGCTGCATTCCGTGCACAGCTCGCCGTAGGAGTATCGTAAGGGGCGTTCCCTGAACCTAGCCTGAAACACGGCGGTCGGTGGGCGCCCTGGGGCCGCTTGACCACCTCAAGAACGCGATGGAGAATGCGCCGCCCCAACGGGCCTGCTGCTTCGGTGTCTCCGACGAAAAAAGTGCCTCACGTAGGCCGATAACTACACGGGAGCCGTCCATGATCGCGCGAGTCTTGCTGCCGCTCTTGATGCTCTTACCGTCGTTCGTGACCGCGCAAGGCCTCGATCCATCGACCTACACGCTCACCGACGACGCGGCCGCGAAATACGTCCGCGCCACGCAGCAGCTGGCCGGCGGCGGGCTCAAGGGCCCGAGCATGCAGGGACCCGGCGGCATGGACCTCGCCAAGTTCAAGGCCACCCTCGACGCGACGCCCGCCGCCCAGCAGGCGCTGTCGGCGGCGGGGCTGTCGAGCACGGACTACGTCCTGTTCATGGGCGCCGCCATGCAGGCCATGATGGTGGGCCAGATGGAGCAGGCCGGCGTCAAGGGCATGCTGCCGCCGGGCGTCACGAAGCGCCCGCCGCAAGGCAACCTCGACTACATGAAGAAGAACGCGGACCTGTTCCAGCGCTCGATGACGCCCGGCGCCTCGGCCACCGCGAGCAACAAGCCGCGCGTCGACCTGAGCGACACGGCATTGCCGGTGCCGAAGGAAGCGGGCTCCGTATTGCCGTCGGCGATCCTCGCGAAAATTCCGGCGCTCACGGCGATCAAGAAGGGCAGCGACTGCGCGCTCGCCGACCTCAAGGCGACCGTCAAGGCCGAGACGGCGCGGACCCAGACGCTCTACGACGCCTACTACGGCAATCCGGGCATGTCCGGCGACCGGAGCGTACCGGCCGTGGCCAAGGTGCTCGACGCGGCGGAGAGCTCCGACCTCACGCAGTGCGGCCAGCTCACCGAGCTCACGCCGCGCCAGACCGCGCTCCAGGAGATCGAGGAGCAGAAGCGCACGGCGATGTCGCAGATCGCCACCGAAACCAGCGCGGCGACTCAGAAGTGCCCCAACGTCGACGCGTTCGAGAAGGACAAGAAGTGCATGGCCGCGGTGCAGGCGAGCAATGTGCGCAAGGTCCACGAGGCCGAGGTGAAGTATCTGCAGCAGGCCCAACCCGCATGGGCGGCACTGGTCAGCCAGATGCGTCAGTGCTCGCTCGAGCGCGAGGCAATCGTCGCCGAGGCCAAGGCCGCCGACGTCAAGGGCGCCAACGTGAAGCTCGTGCTGCGGCCGCTCGTGCAAGCATGGGAGATCGTACCCATCTCGGCCGCGGAGCAGTGGACCGGCATCTGCGAAGACGCGCAGCACTTCCTGCAGCCGCAGTGAGGGCGGAGACCGCAGCCGCGGTCCGCGCGGCGCGGCTCGCACAACGAATCGCCGACTCGCGCACCGGCGCCGACGCGGTGCGCGTCAAGCAAGGGATAGACATCGTCACGGCGGCCGATCTCGCGTGCGAGGACGCGATCCGCGCCGAGCTCACCCGCTCGTTCCCCCGCTATCCCGTGATCGGCGAGGAACGCGGCGGCGAGGTCCGTGCGGGCGCGCCGTACTGGCTCGTCGACCCGATCTGCGGCACACGTTGCTACGCGTCGAACGTGCCGCTCTACTGCACGAACATCGCGCTCGTCGAGGACGGCGAGGTCACCGCCGCCGCGATCGGCGTCGGCCGCAGTAACGAGGTGTTGTACGCGGAGAAAGGCTCCGGCGCGCGCTTGATCGACGCCGCGGGCGACGCTCCGGACATCGCGCTGGCGGACAGCGCGTCGATCGCCGCGAGCACCGCGAGCGACGTGCTCTGGATCCACGGCTACGGCCAGGCGATGGCCGATCTCGCCCGCCGAATGTGGCTCGCCGACCGATGGTATCTCTGGACGTTCGGGTCGACGGTCGGCTACGCCTACCTCGCGATGGGCCGCATCGCGGGAATCGTCCACGTCGCGCAAGCGACGCAGCGGTCCGAGCCGCCCGTGCATACGGCCGCCGGCTGCCTGGTCGCGGCCGAGGCGGGCGCAACCGTGACCGATCTCGACAGCGGCGCGCCTTGGACGCTCGCTACACGCTCGTTCGTGATCGCAGCGACCCCCGGCCTCCATCGCGAGCTCAGCGAGCTCGCCAGGCCAATGGCGTGAGCGACGTCATCAGCGACATCTTCCCCGGCGCCTGCCTCTGCGGCACCGTGAGCTTCGAGATCGGGCCGCCGTATCTGTGGTTCGCGCATTGCCACTGCTCGATGTGCCGCAAGCAGCACGGCTCGCTGTTCGGTACGGGGCTCGGCGTGGAGCGCGAGCACTTTCGCTGGCGCACGGGCGAGGCCGACGTCGTCCACTATTCGGCGACCGCGGCGTTCGAGCGGCCGTTCTGCCGGCGCTGCGGGTCCACCGTGCCCGGCGTCTCGCATCTACCGGACGTGCTGCTCGTGCCGGCGGGGCTGCTCGAGGGCGGCTTCGCGATGAAGCCGCGCGTGCACATCTTCGCGGCGTCGAAGTCGCCGCTCTGCGCGATCACCGACGCGCTGCCGCAGTTCCCGGCGTACCCGCCAGGCGTCGACCTGCCGGTCACGGAGATCTCCCGTCCGCCGTCGCGGCGCGGCGTCGTCGCGGGCAGCTGCCTTTGCGGCCAGGTGGGCTACGAGATCAACGACACGCCGCGGCGCGTGGTCCACTGCCACTGCTCGCTGTGCCGCCGGAGCCGCGGCTCGCCGTACGCGACCACGCTGTTCACGCGCGCGGAGCGGTTCCGCTGGACGCGCGGCAGCGATCTGATCCGAACCTACCGGCTGCCGCCGCCGCGCACCTACGAGACCGACTTCTGCACGCGCTGCGGGAGTCTCACACCCACCGTGTCGCCGGAAGTCGGCCTCGCGTTCATTCCGGCGGGCTCGATCGACACACCGCTCAGGGCGCTGCCCGGCGTGCACATCCACGTCGCGTCCAAAGCCCCCTGGCACGAGATCACCGACGCGTCGCCGCAATTCGACGAGATGCCGCCGCCTGACCGGTTCGGCGAGTTTTTTCTCTAGCACACTCGCGGCAGACGCGAGCCCGTCGGCGGCTAGAGCTTCTGCTCGACGATCCCGCGCGCGAAGCCCGTGATCGTGACGGTGATGGCGGACGCGACGAGCACGCCGGCGAACCGCGCGTAGAACGTGAGATGCGCGAGCGTGACGCTCAGTTCAGCCGCGAACCGAACGCTCGCGGTGCCCTTGAGGAAGCCGATCGTCGCTACCCACGACAGCAGCTCGCTGAGCGCGGCAACGCCGAACGCCGCGAGCGCCCCAGCGAATGCTGCGGTGCCGAGGAGCCACCACGGCAGCCGAAGCAGCAGGCCGAACGCCGGATTTGTCACTGTGTACCAGGACGAGTCCGCCGCCGCGGGCGCCGGAAACGTGGAAGTGCCGGCAAGCATCCATCCCACGAGCCGCAGCACGAATTGATCCGCGCCGCGCGACTTCCTGTACCGAAGGTATTCGAGGTGGCTATACAGCAGCAGGCGCGACGCCTTGTACGCGTAGTTCGCCGGCGCCGGCGACCCGCTCGGCGCGCTCGGTGGCGAGAAGGCCGTTAGCTTCGAGGACACGGGATCGGTGTGCTCGTAGACGTTCACCCATTCGAAACGCTTGGGCCAGACCTTCGTGTCCTTGTTGATCGCGACGATCGCGCGCCAGAGGTAGGCGAACTTGTCGAGCGGAGATCCGTAGGTAACGAAACCTCCAAGCTTCTCGAACAGAGTCGCGCGGTCGAGCACCTCCTCGTCGTCGGTGATCCATGCGGGCCGCATGGGACGCATGGCGTTGACGGGCATTCCAAGCCCGGAACGACTTTGGAGCACCGGATCGCCGCTGTTCTTTAGTGCCGCGTGGATCTCCTGTCGTAGGTAGTTCGGCAGGCAGTGCTCGGTCTCCATGAGGCCGTTCCACGCCACGACGGTGCCGAGGCTGTGCGCGAGCACGTACCAGCGTTGGTAGTCGGCACGATAAGCGTCGACCAACACTTCGACCATGCGCCGGCGGATCGCAACACGGCGCGGATCGTCGAGATCGGTCAGCGGCCCGGCGCCGCGTTTGCCGCGATCCTGATAGAGCTTCACGTCGCCTACGTATTGATAGAAGACCTCGGCGCCTGGGATCTGGCCCAAGCGCAAACCCTTGAGGATCGAGTTCAGCAGGTTGACGGTGAGCGCCGAGAGAATGAAAACGTTGGCGAAAGCCCACAATCGCACACGGACCACGGTCTTGCGCAGGGCCGCTCCGCCCGGGAACGTCGGGAACGCTGGGAGATGCATCGCGGCGGAGCCGGGCAGACTCGACTGCTGGAATTTCTTCACTCCCCACAAGCCGAGGCCCCAGAACCAGAACTTGAGGCGATTCCAGAGCGTGTCTTTGTCGTCGAGATCGGCCCACCAGACCTCGTGCACGCAGAGGCACACGCGTCGGTCCGGTTCGAGCTCGATGTGAAGCTTGACGGGCGCGCTGCCCTCGGCGCGCCACGACTCGCTGTTTGCGCCGACTTCGGAGTCCTGGGTCGCCCGTGTTTCGACCGAAACGCGCGCGCCCAACGCCGCGAGCGCGGCGACCAGACGCCGCACTTCGCCCGAGATGTGATCGAACCGGTGCTGCTCGCCGACGCCGTGAACGAGTACCACTCCGATTCTCGTCGCTGCTTCTGTCGAGCGAGTCATAGATCACCGCCTCGAGATTGATGGCCTTGGTGCTTTCGTCGATCGTGAGCTTCTAGTACGGAACCGTTGTAGCGCATTCGCGGTGCGCGCAGTGTCAGCTCGCTGACAGATCTGCCCAAACGACCCGCCTCCGGACTGTGGGCGTCAGCGCGCCGCCCGCCGGATGAAGTCGGCGCCCTTCTCCGCGATCATCACCGTCGGCGCGTTGGTGTTGCCGGAGACGATGCGCGGCATTATCGACGCGTCGATCACGCGCAGGCCTTCGACCCCGTGCACGCGCAGCCGATCGTCGACGACGGCGAGCGCGTCCAAGCCCATGCGGCAGGTGCCGACCGGGTGGAAGATCGTCGTGCCGAGCGCTCCGGCCGCGCGCTTCAAGTCCTCGTCGCTCGCGAGCTCCGGGCCGGGCTTCAATTCCTCGGGCTCGAAACGCGCGAGCGCCTTCGCGGCCATGATCCGGCGGGTGAAGCGCACCCCGGCCACCGCCACGGCGAGGTCCTCCGCCGTGGCGAGATAGTTCGGCCGGATTGCGGGATGCGCCGCCGGATCGCGGCTCTTGATCCGGACGTGCCCGCGGCTCGTCGGCTGCAGATTGCACACCGACGGCGTGATCGCGTCGAACGCATGCAGCGGCTCGCCGAATTTGTCGAGCGACAGCGGCTGCACGTGCCACTCGAGGTTCGCAGCAGTGTGCGACTCGTCGCTCCGCGCGAATGCGCCGAGCTGCGACGGCGGCATGGTCAACGGCCCGGTGCGGAACACCGCGTACTCGAGCGCCATCGCGGCCTTGCCGAGCCACGATCCCGCGCGCCGGTTCAGCGTGACGGTGTTCTTCACGTTATAGATCGTGCGGACCTGCAGGTGGTCGTGGAGGTTCGAGCCCACTCCCGCCACGTCCCGCAGAACCTCGATGCCGTGCGCGCGTAGCAGCGGGCCGGGGCCGACCCCCGACAGTTGCAAGAGCTGCGGCGAGCCGATCGCGCCGGCGGCGAGCAGCACCTCGCGGCGCGCGCGGATCGGCCCCGCGCCGCCGTTGCCGCGGGCGACCACGCCGGTCGCGTGATCTCGCCCGTCGCGTGCCTCGAAGGTCACCCGCTCGACGTGGGTGTCCGTGCGCACCTCGAGATTCGCGCGGTGCCGCGCTGGGTCCAAGAACGCGTTCACCGCGCTCCAACGCCGCCCCCGCCGCTGATTCATCTGAAAGTACGCGGTGCCGAAATTGTCGCCGCGGTTGAACTCCGCGATCTTCGGGATACCGCACTCCTCGGCGGCGTCGCGCCACGCGTCGAGAATCTCCCAGCTCACGCGGCGATCTTCGACGCGGAGCTCGCCCTCGGCGCCGTGGAAGTCGTCGGCGCCGTGCTGATAGTCCTCGGAGCGCTTGAACACCGGCAACACGTCGTCCCAGGACCAGCCCCGATTGCCGAGCGCCGCCCAGTGATCGTAGTCGGCTTTCTGGCCGCGCATGTAGATCATCGCGTTGATCGACGAGCAGCCGCCGAGCACCTTGCCGCGCGCGTAGCCGATCGTGCGGCCGTTCAAGCCCGGATCGGGCTCGGTGACGTAGCACCAATCCGTCCGCGGATTGCCGATCGTGTAGAGGTAGCCCACCGGCACGCGAATCCAGAAATAGTCGTCCTTACCGCCCGCCTCGAGCAGCAACACGCTGACGTCCGGGTCCGCCGACAGGCGGTTCGCCAACACGCAGCCTGCCGTGCCCCCGCCGACGATGATGTAGTCGAACTCCTGCACGCGCCGCATTTTAGCCGCAAAGCCGTGACGCGAGCCCGCGCGTTTGCGCTCCACTCGAGGCTATGCTCGCGGGCAACCTTCCGGTCGACGCGGGACGTCGCGCGTGATTCGCAAGCTCAACAACGTGCTGCTCGCCGTGAGCGCGCTGATCGCGCTCGCGGGGTTCTGGCATCGCAACGACCTGCCGGCGGGCCTCGTGTTCCGGGGCGAGCTCGCGGCCGAGCCGCGGCAGACGGCGACGGAAGAGCCGCCGTTCTCGGTGGTCTACGCGGGCGTGAGCTACAAGATAGAGCCGCAGTTCGCGTACGACCTCTACGGCCTCGTCGTCTCCTACCGGCTGCACGACGGCACCAGCACCATGCACCGGCGCGCGAACGATCACTTGAACGTTGCTGACGTCTGCGTCGTGTGGAGCGACACCGCGTTCAGCTCGACGCTGCGCAAGATCGACTTCTGGAACGGCATCTTCACCTGCAACTTCGAAACGCGCGACGCGGAGGCCTGGGCGCGCTTCGCGACGAACCAAGTGTCGAACAACCACCTGCTCTCGGCCGACGAGCGCATCCGCGACCGCGTCGGCGACGTGCGCATCGGCGATCAGATCCACGTGCGCGGCCTGCTCGCGAGCTACACGAGCCCCGGCGGCACGCGCGGCACGAGCATCACGCGCGACGACGAGGGCAACGGCGCGTGCGAGACGATTTTCATCAAGGACTTTGCGGTGCTCGAGCCCGCACACCACGGTTGGCGGCTCGCGCTCTACTGCGCGCTCGCCGCGCTCGCGGTCGGGCTCGTCGTCCACCTTCGCCTGCCCTACCGTCCGTACGGCGGTTGAACGCAGCACGGTCGCGCCGGCATGCGCTAGAATCGAAAATGTCGTTGTCGTCAACGCGTTACGCTTACGCTCACGGAGCAGGGCACGCCGGCAGGAAACTTCCGGTCCGCGGCGGCGACCAAAGAGGGCGACGAAGAGATTGGCACATGAGCCGTGGTGCCGCAGGGAAACCCGCAGGAGCCGAATCATGAGAGCAGCGAGCAACGATTCGTTTTGGATGTGGGGCGTCGGACTCGCCGTGTTGCTCGTGGGCATCGGCGTGGGCGTCTACGTCTATCAGCGCGACCGACTACCCGACGTGGAGCCCGTAGCCACCAGCACTCCGGCGCCGACGAACGAGCCCGCACCGCGCCCGGTCGAGATCGCACCGCCGCAGCCGGAGCGCGCGATCCCGCTGCCGCGGCTCGACGAGAGCGACGTCGAGGTTCAGGGCGGCCTCACCGAGCTGCTCGGCAGCAACGCCGTCATGCAGTTCCTGGTGCCGCAGCGCATCGTGCGCAACGTCGTCGTCACGATCGACAATCTGCCGCGCGAGAAGGCGGCGCTGCAGCAGCGACCCATCAAGGCGGCTCCCGGCAAATTCGTGACGTCGGGCAGCGAGGACGCGACGGTGCTCGCACGGGAGAACTACGCGCGGTACGCGCCATTCGTCGCAATCGTCAAGACGCTCGACGCGAAGACTCTGGTGGGTCTGTATCGCGGTTGGCAGCCGTTGTTCCAGCAGGCGTACGAGGAGCTCGGCCATCCGAACGGCCTCTTCAACACGCGGCTGCTCGAGGTCATCGACCATTTGCTCGCGACGCCGGACGTGGCGGAGCCGGTGCGGCTCGTACAGCCGAGCGTGTACTACAAGTTTGCCGATCCGCACTTGGAGTCGCTGTCGGCGGGCCAGAAGCTCCTGATCCGCATGGGGTCCACCAACGCCGGCGCGATCAAATCGAAGCTCCGCGAGATTCAGGCCGAGCTCAGGTAGCTCACTACAGCGAATCGGCAGCGCCGGACCCGGGCACACGCGAACGCGTGCTTGCGGGTCCTGCCGCGATGAGGGAAGTGGTTACTCTTCGATGCCGAGGAGCTCGACCTCGAAGAGGAGAGTCGCGCCCGGTGGGATGGAGCCCATCTGCCGGTCGCCGTAGGCGGTGTCCGCCGGGCAACCGAGCTTCGCCTTGCCGCCGACCTTCATCTTCTGCACGCCTTCGGTCCAGCACTTGATCACCATGTCCAGCGGGAACGAGATCGGCTCTCCGCGCTGCACGGAGCTGTCGAACACGGTGCCGTCACGCAGGGTGCCGTGATAGTGAACTTTGACGGTGCTGCTCGCCATCGGGCTCGCGCCCGTCCCCACTTTCACGGGCACGTAGACCACGCCGGAGGTGCCGCGCGTCGCGTTCGGCTCCTTCGCGAGCTTGTCGAGGAACGCCACGCCCGCCTGCCTCTCGGGTCCCGAGGCCGCAGCGGCCTTCTTCTGCTCGGCCGCTTCCGCCGCCGCCGAGCGCTCCTGTGCGAACCCCTGCACCTTGGGTCCATACGTGTTGAGGTCGACCTTCGCATCCTTGCCGAGCACGGCGTCGCTCAAGCCCGAGGACACGATCGTGAACTCCGCGGGCGTGAGGCTCAGCGTCTTCAGTTGGCCGCCGACCAGAAGGCCGAGCGCGTACAGCGTCTTGTCCTGGTCGGTCGACAGGGCGGGTTGGGCGTGGGCCGCGGCGCCGAACGCGAGCGACACGACGAGAACGACGGGAATCATGCGCATGGGGACCTCTCCTTGTGCCCGAAGCGCGGGCACGAAAGGCCGACACGCTAGCGGAAAGCCTGGTCTTTTGCCATCGCGACGACTGTGGGACCCGGTGAACGGCGGACCACCGCCGCGCGCCGGCTAGCGCGCCGCTTCGAAGCTCAAGTAGCTGACCTTGTTGCCCGCGCCGTCGGCGAACCAGAGCCGATTCGCGAGCCGCGCGGGCGGTTGCCGGTCGCTGCCGGCCGTGAGGCCCACGCCGCGCGCGCGCGCGCCCGCGCCCGCGCCGATCGGAAACTCGACGATCGTTCCGTCCGCCATTACCCGACCGAGCGCCGCGCCCTTCGTGTACCAGATGTTGCGGTCGGGGCCGACGGCGATGTTCGTCGGCGACCCGCCCGCGCTCGGGATCTGAAACTCGGTGATCTTGCCGTCGAGCGTGCATCGTCCCACGCGGTTGCCGTCGGTCTGCTGACCGTCCGCTCCCCCCGCGAGCTCGACGAACCAGAGACTGCCGTCGGCGCCCGTCGTGATGTCGCCCGGGCCCGAATTCGGCCGCGGCAGCGGGAACTCGGTGATCGCCCCGGCCGGCGTGATGCGTCCGATCTTGCTCGCGCGATACTCGGAGAACCAGATGTTGCCGTCCGATCCGGCCGCGAGCGCGCGGGGGCCGCTGCCCGGCGTGGGAATTGCGAACTCCGTGATCACGCCCGCCGGTGTCACACGCCCGATCTTGCCGCCCGCGAACATGCCGAACCAAATGTTGCCGTCCGCGCCGAGCGCGATCGCGCGCGGCTGACTGTTCGGCGTAGGGATCGGAAACTCGGCGATCTCGCCGCGCGGCGTGATCCTGCCCATGCGATTGCCCGTGTGCTCCGAGAACCACATGTTGCCGTCCGCACCGAGCGCGATGATCCGCGGGGAGCTGTCGGGATTCGGCAAGGCGTGCTCGACGAGGCCGGAGCCATCCGGATTCATGCGGCCGATACGATTGCCGCTGCTCTCGGTGAACCAGAGCGTGCCGTCGGGCGCGAGCGCGATCGTCGTCGGGCCGCTCCCGGGGCTCGGCAGCGGAAACTCGACCACCTTGCCGTCGGTCTGCAGGCGCTCGTTGGCACCGACCCAGTGCTGCTCGGCGGCGTTTCCCGCCCCTGCGATCGTCACGATTGTCCCCAACCACCACGACCTGGACAGCATAGCGAGCCCCCTTTGGAAAGGCGGTCATCTTATCGGCCGGCGAGTCACCGGCAAGCTTCGCGTCCGGGTGATTGAACAGAATCTGGGAGGCGGCTCGCCGCGCCGAGGCGTTTCCCTTGCTCAAACAATTGCTTAGCGATAGAGGGACGGCTCGCGGAATAGAAGCCCGCGGCCGGCCGTTGTCTTAGTGGGAGTCATCAAAGAGGTCTCATACCATGTTCAACCAACGGCAAGTCCTGCTCTCGATTCTGGTCGCGTCATGCCTCGGCGGCTCCGCCTCGGCCCAGGTGCTCGGCGGGCTCGGAACGACCGCGGGCGCAGGCGCGGGGGCGGGGGCGGCCGCCGCCGGCAACGCGTCGATGACATCGCGCGATTCGGCGCGGCTCGGCGGGTCCGCGAACGGCGGACTGCGCGGGGACGCGGCACTCCGCGCCGCGACGCGCGAGCACGCGGACGGCGTGCTCGGCACGGCGGACGACGCGCGGGCGAGCGGTGCGAGCCGCGTGCGCGGCTCTCTCAAGGCCGGTACGGAGGTCGCGGGTGAAGTGAGCGCCGAATCGCGAAACGCGGTGCGGCACGGCTCGCGCGCCGCGAGCCGAGCTGCCCGCGGCGCGGCGTCGGCCGAAACCGGCATCGACGCGGCCACGGGCGCGGCGCTCGCGACGTCCGCTTCCGCGCCCCGCGCTCGGATCGGCCTCGACGCCGCGGCCGGCGCCGCGATCGACGCCCAGGTGGGCGGCGACATCGCGGGCGCGGTGAGCACGACCGTGGCCCACGACGTCGCGGGAACGGTGCACGCGGCAGTGGCCGAAGACGTCGCGGCCGAGGTCGACACCGCGGCAGCCGCCGAGGTGGGCGCGGCCGTCGCGAGCGACGTTGCCGCCAACGTGGCGACCGCCGTGCAGCAAAACGTGGCCGGCGAAGTCGGCGCGGCCGTGCGCGACGAGGTTCGCGGATCGGTGCAGAGTGAGATCGGTGCCACAGTGGTAGGCTCGGTCCGCGGCAAATAATATGCCGTTCGGGGCCGGCGGGCGTTCGTTCCCGCCGGCTCCGTTTTTCGAGGATGTGCGCATGACCTACGGACGAGCACTCCTGCTCTGCGCGGCGGCGCTTGCGCCGTCGCTTGGCTCCGCCGCGGACGGCGACACCGCCGCGACAGACGACACCGCCGCGGCAGGCGACCCCGCCCCGGTGCGCGACGACCAGCATGCCGTGACGTTCGAGGTCGGAACAGGCCTCGAGTACGACAGCGAGGTCGCGGTGCTCGAGCTGGACACGGCGGCAAACGCCGGAGACCTCGCCGCGCTGCTCGACTTCGGCGTCGGCTACCACCGGCCCGCGAAGGGCCCGTTCGACCTGAGCGCCGGTTACAACTTCTCGCAGTCGCTGCACGAGGACTTCGACGAGTTCAACGTCCGTATCCATCGCGGCTCCGGCACGCTGAGCTACGACCTCGGGCGCGTCGACATCGGCGCCACGCTGCAATACGCGGACGCCGCCCTCCACGGCGACGAGTTCATGACCTTTGCGCAGACGTCGCCCTACGTCTCGAAACTCGTAGGCAAACGCCTGTTCCTGCGCTTCGCATATGCGTACACGGAGAAGCGCTTCGCGAGCGATCCGCTGCGCAACGCGGACGCGGACGGGCTGTCCGGCGACGCCTACGTGTTTCTCGACGGGTTGCGCCGCTACCTAGTGCTCAGCTACCGCTACGACAGCGAGGACGCAATCGCGCGCCAATTCGACTTCACGGGCTACCGGGTGAGCGCTCAGCTCGCGCAGCGGCTGATGGCCGGCAAGCACGAGCTCACGCTCCGAACGTATCTGCGTTACGAGACCCGCAACTACCAAGGCCTGACTCCGTCGATCGGCGCGCCGCGCGACGACGATCGCGTCCAGCTCGAAGCCACGCTCGAGCTGCCGCTCAAGAAGCACCTGCTCGCGCGGCTCGCCTACAAGCACGGCGACAACCGCTCGAATCTGCCGAGCGTCGACTTCGACGAGAACGTGCTGTCCGCGAGCGTGGCAGCGACGTTTTGAACGCCGCCGCTCAATGCATCGCGGCGATCAAGCCGTAGCCGAACACCTCGTCGAAGTCTTTCTCGCCGAGGTCGATCGCCGCGGACTCGAGCGCCGCCACCACGCGGTCCGCGGGCTGCTCGGCGCGAATCGCGAGCGACGACGCGATGATCGCCGCGGCATATGGAGCGGCGAGTGAGGTGCCGCTGTCGACGCCGTAGCCGCCGACGCTGCGCGCCACTTTGATCCGGACGCCGGGCGCGGCGAACGTGACCTGTCGGCCCCGATTCGCATAGCGATAGATGCGGTTCGCCGCGTCCACCGCCGTTACGCCGACAACGGACTCGTACGCGGCGGGATACAGCGGCTCCCCGACCGGGCCGTTGTTGCCGACCGCGGCCACGACGACGGCGCCGCGGGCAACGGTCTCCTTCACGGCGCCCTCGAGCACCCTGTTCGGCGGGCCGGCGAGGCTCATGTTGATCGTGCGCACGCCGTTCGCGGCGAGCCACTCCAGAGCCGCCACGAGGCTGGCAGTGGCCGCCGCGGGATGTCCCGCGCCGTCCGCGAAGAACACCGACGCTGCGTAGAGGCGCGCGCCCGCGAGCAGCGGATGCACTGCCTTCGAGTCGCCCACGATGATCGACGCGACAGCGGTGCCATGCTCGAACGGCCGCGCATCGGAGTACGGCACGAAGTCGTACTGCTCGATGTCCGCCGCGCGGAGCGCCTCGTGGCCGGTGGCGACGGCCGAGTCGATCAACCCGATCGCGACGCCGCGGAGCGGGGGCGATGGTTCGGGCACGAACGGCGCGCCGCGCGCCGCGCGGCCGGCATGTGGCGGCTCCGCGCCCGCGCGATACAGATGGTTGAAGTCGACGAGCGTGCCCGGCGCGTCGAGCGCGAGCTCGAGGGCTGCCTGCGCAATGTCGCGATCCTCGGGCGCGTCGACGCGCAACAGCACGCGGTCGAGCGTCGCGAGATCGCGGCGCTCGCGGATCGTGAAGCCCCAGCCGGCGATGCGCTCGGCGAATTGCGCCGGAACGAGGATCACCCACGTCTCGCGCTCGACGGCGCGACCAGCGGCGTCCAGGCCCGCCACGAACGCCGCGTTGGCGCGCGCATCGGGCTGCCCTTGGTCGGCGCCGCGCTGACCGAGCGCTTGGCCGGCCGCTTGGCCGGCCGCTTCTTGGGCGCCTTCGAGCACGCCGGAGGCACCCTCGCCGAGCGCGCGGCCCGCCGCCGCGGCGCCATCGAGCACGTCGCCGAGCTTGCCTTCGACCGCGCCGGCGACGAGGCGCTCGACGCGGTCGCCGACGGCGTCGGTCACACGGCCCTCGACCTGCTGCTCGATGAGATCGACCACGCCCGCTTCCACTTGCTGCTGGACGCTCTCGACGACCTGGCCTTCGATCGCCTGCTCGACCGTGCTCGCGACGTGGGAGGCGACCTGCTGCTCGACGGCTTCGACGACGCTCGACTCGACCTGCTGCTCGACGGTTGCCACCACGCCGGACTCGACCTGGCGCTCGACGTGCTGTTGAACCACGGTCGTGAGCTGATCCGCGACCTGCCGCTCGATCTGACCTCTCACGAGGTCGTCGACCGTGGCGTCGAGCAATTGGGCTCCGGCCGAGTGCGCGACCGCGAGCGCCAGAACGAGCGCGGCCGTCCCACGGGCCGACGCCACGTTTATGTCAAACTGTCGCCGAGCTCCGCCGCTTGCTTCCATACGTCTATCCTCCCCTCGACCCGGAGGGCCCGCTGTGACAACGGTCCATAACTCCTCAATATTCCGCAGCGTCCACCGTCCGCTAGTCATGGAATAGAACACCCGAGTCGGCCGTTGATCAAGCAGGGCAACAAAGAAACCGCGGGCACCGCCCGCGAGGCGATGCTGGAAGCGCTGCCCCGGGTGCGGCGCTTCGCGCTGAGCCTCACCGGCAATCGCCACGATGCGGACGATTTGTTGCAGAACACCGTCGAGCGCGTGCTCGACCGCGGAGTGCCCGAGCAGGTGGACGTCGGCAGATGGATGTTCAAGGTGTGCAAGAACCTGTGGATCGACGAGTTGCGCGCGCATTCGGTGCGCGCCAGAGCGTCGGCGTCGCCGGAGCTCGCGGAGGAGCCTGTCGTCAGCGGCGAGGCCGTCGCGTTCGGCGAGCTCGAGCTGCGCGAGGTGGATCGCGCGATGGCGTCGTTGCCCGACGAGCAACGGCTCGTGCTCGCGCTGGTCGCGGTGGAGGGGCTCACTTACCGAGAGGCCGCGGAAGTGCTCGACACGCCGCTCGGCACGATCATGAGCCGCCTCGCCCGGGCGCGAGCGTCGCTCGTGTCGCGGCTGCAAGGGCCACGCGCCGCCGCGGCGAAGCAGCCGGAGACGAGCGATGAATGATCCTACGTTCGGTCCCGACGACGAGGCGCTTTCGGCGCTGCTCGACGGCGAGCTCGACGCCGCGGAGGCTGCGAGCCTGCGCAGACGCATCGACCGCGAGCCCGAGCTCGCGGCGCGCTTCGCCGCGCTAGAGGCCGCAAACGACCGGGTGCGGGGGGCCTACGCCGGCGTGGCGGCGGAGCCCGTGCCCGAGCGGGTGCACGCGTTGCTCGACGAATCGCCCCGCGCGGTCGACAGCGTGGTCGCATTCGCCGCGCGCCGCGAGCGGCGCCGGTTCGCGTCGCTGCCGACGGCCCATCTGTCGATGGCCCATTTGTCGACCGCGATAGCCGCGGGCATCGCGCTCGCTGTCGGCATCGCGCTGGGACTACTGCTCGCGCCGCGCTCACCCGCGCCGGGTGCGGCCGCCGCGCTGGCCGCCGCCGGCGACGTCGCGCCCGGCGACCCCCTGTTCGCGGCGCTCGAGACTGTGCCGAGCGGCGCGGCCCGCGACGTCGGCGCCCGAATCTCGGCGGAGCCGCGGCTCACGTTCCGCACGCGCGACGGGGGCTATTGCCGGCGAATGGACCTCACGCGGGAACGCGACGCCGCGGTCGTGCTCGCGTGCCGTCGCGACGGCGGGTGGCGCGTCGAAGCCGCGAGCTTCGCACGCGTCGATGCCGCGGCCGCGGGGGAATTCCGACCCGCGACCGAGACGCCGTCGGCGGTGGAAGCCGCCATCGACGCTGCGATCGAAGGCGAGCCGCTGTCGGCCGACGCCGAGCGCGCGCTGCTCGCGGGCGGCTGGCCGGGCGGCCGCTGAGTCGATCTATTGCGTAGATCGTAACGATGCAAACGTTCCGTTGGATCGAAGCCATGAGCACGCCTAGGATGCACGCCATCAGCAACGCATTCAGGAGGAACGCAGCGATGTTGACCGTAGGCGACAAGCTTCCGCAGTTTGCATTGAAGGCCACTGTCTCCGAGAGCCTCGAGACGGCCTTTACGACGATCACGAACGCCAGCTACGCCGGCAGGTGGCTCGTGCTGTTCTTCTGGCCGAAGGACTTCACCTTCGTCTGCCCGACTGAGATCGCGGAGTTCGGCAGAAAGAACGGCGATTTCGCCGACCGCGACGCCCAGGTGCTCGGCGCGTCGGTGGACAACGAGTTCGTGCACCTCGCCTGGCGCAAGGATCACAAGGACCTGAAGGGGCTGCCCTTCCCGATGCTCGCGGATCTGCGCAAGGACTTGAGCTCCGCGCTCGGCATCCTCGACGCCGAGGGCGTCGCGAAACGCGCGACGTTCGTCGTCGATCCGCAGGGCGTGATTCGGTTCGCGTCGGTCACGGACATGAACGTCGGCCGCAACGTCAACGAGGTATTGCGCGTGCTCGACGCGTTGCAAACGGACGAGCTGTGTCCGTGCAACTGGCAGCGCGGCGAAGAGACGCTCGAGGCCGCGTGACGCCGGCAGATCGAGGTCTGGCCCCGGAGTCTGACACTAGGGTCAGACCCCGGGGCCAGACGAAGTTCGCAACGGAAGAAGGAGTAGCCACATGGATTTGACGGAGCTCAAGAACGCGATCCCCGAGCACGCGAAGGATCTGAAGCTCAACGTTTCGACCGTGCTGTCCGCCGAGGGCGCGCCCGGTCTGAGCTGGCAGCAGGTCCTGGCCGTGACGCTCGCATCGGCGATTGCCGCGCGCAGTCCCGCGCTGTTGCGCGAGATCGAGAAGCTCGTGCTGCCGCGGCTCGACCGGGCGCAAGTCAACGCCGCGCGCGCAGCCGCCGCCATCATGGCGATGAACAACATCTACTACCGGTTCGTGCACATCGTCGGCAACGACGAGTACGCGAAGCTGCCGGCGAGGTTGCGCATGAACGCAATCGGCAACCCGGGTGTCGACAAGACCGACTTCGAGCTCTATTCGCTCGCGGTGTCGGCGATCAACGGCTGCGGCGCGTGCGTCGCGGCGCACGAGAAGGTCGTGCGCAAGGCAGGCGTGACCGCCGAAGGCGTGCAGAGCGCGGTGCGGATCGCGGCCGTGCTCCACGGCATCGCGGTCGCGCTCGAGTCGTCGGCCGACGCACCCGGAGCGCAGCTCGCGGCCTGAGGTAGGGCTCCCCGGCGCCGCGCGCTTTCTTCCCCCGGCGCGCGGCGCCCAACCGCGTTGCGGCGCCCCCCCACGGCTGCGCATCTAGACCGATGTGAGCGCGCCCTTCCATCCGCCGCTGCTCGGTCATCGCGTGCTCGTGGAAGGCACGGCGAGCGCGGCGCCCCGGATCTGCGGCGGCGTGGTGCTCGAACCGGTGCACGTGTCGCCGATGCCCGAGATCGACGGTACCTGCAACACGATCCTACCGGCTGAAGACCGCTACACCGTGCCGTTCGCGCCGCGGCCGCCTGGTCCGAGCGCCGGCCGGATCGCGTTCGACGCCGCACCCGGCGCGGCACCCGCGGCCGCGCCCCCGCCACGCACGGGCGTGCAGGAATTCACGCTCGATTACGACTTCGACACGTTGATCTCGGGCCGGCACTCGGCCGTGCTGGCGCAGATTCTCGACTACGCGACGGCGAGCGGAGCACGGCGCATCGAAGTGGCTGGCGCCCGCGGCGCAACGCTGTTGAGCGACGCCAGCGTGCTCACGGAGCGCGCCGAGATTGCCGAGAAGCGCGCCCGCGAGGTGGCGAGCCTACTCGGCCGCGCGGGCACGCTCGCGTCGTTCGACGTGAGCTGGTCGACCGACGTCGCGCCGCCCGACGGCGACGAGGATTGGCGATCGCGGCGCGTGATCGTGCGCGTCTTCCCCGCGCGGTAGGGTTCGCCGCGAGTCGGCACGCCGCGCTGCGGAATCGCAACGCGGCGTGCGCGGGGCCGAAAATTCCTTGGCGGTCGGCCGAGGTTTGTCGACTCGCTACAAAGAAACCTGAAAGCCGACGAAGAGCCGGCGGCCGAACGCGTCGTAGTTGCTGTTGGTCGAGCCGATCGCGGCGTTGGTCGCGGTGGCTCCGACGACAACGGGGTTCTTGTCCAGGAAATTGTCGATACCCGCCTGGAGACGATACTTCTCGTTGAACGACCAGTTCCCGAACACGTCGATCTGGTCGAACTCCTTCACCGGAAAGGTGTTGCTGCCCGGTTGCGGGCCCACCTCGGGCAAGTGCTGCCAGCGCATACCCACGGACCACGCCGACCGGTCGTACCGCAACGTCGTAAGCGTCCTGTAGTCGTACACGAAGTTCACGCCCTCGTTGATGGACACGAATGACGTTCCGGTGTAGTCGATGAACGGGGCGCCGGCGAACGGCGATCGTTCGTACTTGTCGAGCCAGCCCCCGACGAACCCCAAGTTCAACATGCCGCTCGCCACGTCGAAATGGGTGTCGAACTGCAAGTCGACACCTCTCGACGTGATGCCGCCCGCGTTATAGAACTGCGACTTGAACGTGCGCGGGCCTCCGGTCTGTCCCGTGAACTGGTTCGTGCCGACCCACTCGCGGTTGATCAGCGCGCACTGGGGATTGCCGGCCAGGATCTGCGCACCCGAGACCGAGCCGGCGGCCGACGCGATGCTTGGGTTGAACTGGGGATCCAAGCATTGCTGATAAACCGCGCTGAAGGTCGGCGAGACGATCGCGCCGGTGAGCTGGATGTCATAATGGGGTATCCACTTAGCTCCACCGACCACTACATATTGGGTTCAGGACGTTTTTGCGATCGCCCGGTAGGTCACGGGGTTGGTGACGACGGCCTGCTCGAGGAGTCGATAGAACAGGAGCCCTCGGGAACGCGAAGAGC
>DASQOL010000021.1:0-10627 GCA_035644475.1 Gammaproteobacteria bacterium
CCGCGGTGCCCGATTACACGGCAGTCGACGCGACGTTCACCTGGAACCTGAAGAAGCGCCTCGCGCTCGCAGTCACGGTGCAGAACCTGTTCGACGATGCGCACCCGGAGTACGGCCCCGCGGCTACCCGCAGCGAGCTCGAGCGCGGCGTCTATGTCGAAGTGCGGCGCTCGGGCGAGTAGCCTCGGCACCCTCCAGCCGATCGTCATCACGCTCGAAAAGTGCGCGCGGCGCGTGCGCGATGCACCACCGACGACCAAGCTCGTCTACTCCATGAACTGATCCGCCGATCAGGTGACGGATCGTCATGTGCCGTCAGCGTGCCGAAGGTCACGAACGCGCGACTCTGGCGGCTGTTTTCGCGACGCACCTCCCATTCCCGACATCGAAACGATCTTCGAGTGTGGTGACTTCCACTCATTCGTCGCGTTGGCACGCAAGTTGGATAAGCCTGCTTGTCTGGTCATTCACGAACAATGGAGGTTCGCTGTGAAAACTTTAGGTGGAGTCATTTCGACGGTGTTGATCGGCAGCGCATCACTCGCACTCTCGACGCACGCAGGCGCGAGCGAGTTGAAGATCGCATACGCGGAAGACGGCGCGCCGATGACGACGGTACCGTTTTCGGATCTCGATCTGAGCAAGCCGAGCGACGTGCGGGCGCTGTACTCGCGCGTGCAAGAGGCCGCCGCCGCGGTGTGCGACGCGGAGATCCGCGCGAAAAAGGTCGAGCCGTCCGGTTGGCGCGCGCAGTGCATCAGAACCGCCGTAGCCGGAGCTGGTCGACAGGTCAACGACGAGTGGCTGGCCATTCTGCTTCGCGGAATGCCGCAGCAGGCTCGGCTCTGAGTCGCGCCCCACGATGACCCGGCACGCACCCGCGGCCGGGTCTCCCCCCACCCATCGCGGCTCTCTCCTTCAGCCGTGGAGAGGGCGTAGCTAGGCCGTAGCCGCCGAAATAGCGACCTGAGCACTGGCTTTGTCGCCGGGGCCCCTTATAATGCGCGCCTTCCCAGGCCCGGCCCCCCCGCATGTTTCCCAAGGAACGGCTCAGAAACATCGCCATCGTCGCGCACGTCGACCATGGCAAGACCACGCTCGTCGACCGGCTGCTCCAGCAGGCCGGCTCGCTCGACGTGCGCACGGTGATCCCGGAGCGCGCGATGGACTCGAACGACCTCGAGAAAGAGCGCGGCATCACGATCCTCGCCAAGAACACGGCGATCGAATGGCACGACTGGCGCATCAACATCGTCGACACGCCGGGCCACGCCGACTTCGGCGGCGAGGTCGAGCGCGTGCTGTCGATGGTCGACGGCGTGCTGCTGCTCGTCGACGCCGTCGACGGCCCGATGCCGCAGACGCGGTTCGTCACGCACAAGGCGTTCTTGCGGGGCTTCACCCCGCTGGTCGTGATCAACAAGATCGACCGCGACGGCGCGCGGCCGGGCTGGGTGCTCGATCAAACCTTCGAGCTGTTCGACCGGCTCGGCGCGAGCGACAAGCAGCTCGACTTTCCGGTGATCTACGCGTCGGCGCTCAAGGGCTTCGCCTCGATGAGCCCCGACGCGCAAGACGGCGACATGCAGCCGCTGTTCGAGTCGATCGTGAGACACGTGCCCGCGCCGCCCGTCACCGAGGAAGGCCCGCTGCAGCTGCAAGTATCGAACCTGGACTACAACTCCTACGTGGGCCTGCTCGGCATCGGCCGCATCAGCCGCGGCGTAGTGAAGCGCAACATGCCCATCACGCTCGTGCAGCGCGACGGCGTGGAGCGCAACGCGCAGCTCATGGAGCTCTACGGGTTCGAAGGCCTCGAGCGCAAGCCGGTTACCGAGGCCGGCGCCGGCGACATCGTGGTGTTCAGCGGCATCGACGATCTCAAGATCTCCGATACGGTCTGTGCCCGCAATTTCCCGGAAGGGCTTCCCGCGCTCCAGGTCGACGAGCCGACCATCACGATGACGTTCCAAGTGAACAAGTCGCCGTTCGCGGGCAAGGAAGGCAAGTACCTCACGAGCCGGCAGATCCGCGAGCGGCTGCAAACCGAGCTCATGCACAACGTCGCGCTGCGCGTCGAGGACACCGGCGATCCGGACAAATTCCGCGTGTCGGGCCGAGGCGAGCTGCACTTGTCGGTGCTCATCGAGAACATGCGCCGCGAGGGCTACGAGCTCGCGGTATCGCGCCCGGCCGTGATCGAGCGCACCGTCGACGGCAAGATCCAAGAGCCGTGGGAGCAGCTCACGGTCGACTTCGCCGAAGCGGCCCAAGGCGCCGTGATGACGCGGCTCGCCGAGCGCAAGGGCGAGCTCAAGACGATGACGCCCGACGGCCGCGGCCGGGTTCGGCTCGAGTACCGGATTCCGGCGCGCGGCCTGATCGGCTTCCGCACCGAGTATTTGACGGTGACCGCGGGCACCGGCCTGCTCTATCACATTTTCGACGGCTACGCGCCGCGCGCGAGCGGCATCATCGGCCAGCGCATCAACGGCGCGCTCGTGTCGATGGTCCAGGGCAAAGCGGTCGGCTACGCGCTGTTCAACCTTCAGGAGCGCGGCTCGCTGTTCATCGGCCACGGCGTGGAGGTCTACGAGGGAATGATCATCGGCATCCACAGCCGCGACAACGATCTCATGGTGAACCCGACCAAGGGTAAGCAGCTCACGAACATCCGTTCCGCCGGCGCCGACGAGAACATCATCCTCGTGCCGCCGATCAAGTTCTCGCTCGAGCAGGCGCTCGAGTTCATCGACGACGACGAGCTCGTCGAGGTCACGCCGACGAGCGTGCGGCTTCGCAAGAAGTTCCTCACCGAGAACGAGCGCAAGCGCGAGTCGCGGGCGCGCGCCTAGCGCCGCGTGCATCGATGGGCGCCCGCGACGGCGGCCGGCCTCCGGGGCTCCGCAAGTCGTTCGGGCTGTTCGTGATCGCCGCCGCGGTCGGCTTCGCCCTCGACGCCGGCGTTCTCACGCTGCTGGTGCGCGAGCTCCATTGGAGCCCTTGGCACGGCCGTTTCCTGTCGTTTCCGCTCGCCGTGACGTCGACTTGGCTGCTCAACCGGCGCTACGCGTTCCGGGGCGCAGCACGCCGCGACGGACGCATCGAGTATGTCGCCTATTGGGCGATACAGCTCGTGGGCGCCGCGGTCAACTTCGGTGTCTTCGGGCTGTGTCTACGCGCGGCACCGGCGCTCGCGGGGTGGCCGTTCATTCCCGTCGCCATCGGCGGAGTCGCGGCAATGCTCGTGAATTTCGCGCTCGCCCGCAGCACGGTGTACCGCGCTCCCGCGAGCGGCGGCGGTTGAGGCGGCGCGGCGCCGCAGCGCCGCGCTCATTCGTACCGCAACGCCTCGGTGGGCGCGATGCTCGACGCACGCCGTGCCGGCAACCAGCTGCCCGCGAGCACCACCGCGGCCAGCAACGCCGCCGCCGCGACGAACACCGTGGGGTCGCGTCCCGACAGGCCGAACAACAGCGACTCGGCGGCTCGGCCGAGAGCGAGCGCGGCGACGAGACCGATCCCGGCGCCGATCAAGGTCATCGTTCCCACCTGCTTCAAGACCATCGACTGAAGCCTGCCCGGACTTGCGCCGAGCGCGAGCCTCAAGCCGATCTCGCGCGTGCGCTGCGCGACGTTGTACGCGAGCACGCCGTAGAGACCGATGCCGGCGAGCACCGTTGCGAGCGCGGCAAACCCGGCGGAGAGCAGCGAGAGCAGCCGGTCGATGTACACGTTGTCGTTAATGCGCTCGCGCATCGTCTGGACGATCACCAGCGGCACGTCCGGCGCGATCTCCGCCATGACGCGCGGGATCATGGCCTTCAACGCGTCCGCAGCGATATTGCCGCGCACGTAGACCCACAGCGACTGGAACCATCCGGCCGCCTGACGGCGCGGGAAATACACGAGCGGCGGATCGTTTTCCTTCACCGAGGCGTGCTTCGCGTCCGCGACCAGGCCGACGATCTCGATGGCATTCCCTGGGCCGGCGCCGAGCCGCCTGCCGACCGCGTTGTCGCCGAGGTTGAACTTCCGAGCGAAGGCTTGATTGACGATGGCGACGGGTGGCGCCTCCGCCGTGTCGCGATCCGTGAACACGCGCCCGTGCAGCAAAGCAACGTCGAGCGTATCGAAGTAACCCGAGCCCACCGCGGTCGCTCCGGCGTACGTGTCGGCGCCCGGGGCGGAATCCACACCTTCGACCGGAAAGTTTCCGCCCAACGAGAAGCCATAGAACAGCGGTATCGCCGTAGTACCGACTCCGCGCACCCCCGGTTGAGCGGCCAGCGTCTCCTCGATGCGATCGTAGAGAACCAGGAGCCGCGCCTGATCGTACGAGCTCAACTGCGCCGTAATGCCGAAGGTCACGAGCGAGTCGACGTCGATGCCGAGATTCTCGCGGCCGATGTTCGTGAGACTGCGCGTGAACAGCCCGGCGAGCACGAGCAGCACCATCGAGAACGCGATCTGCGCCGTGGTCAGCGTCGCGCGAAAGCGCGCCGAGCCGCGGCCGCTCACCGCCCGAGCTCCTTGCATGTTCATGACTTGACCCGGATTCGCACCGCTCACGCGCCAGGCGGGCACGAGACCGAACACGAGCACGGTCCCGAGCGACGCGCCCGCCGCGAACAGCATGGCGGTGGGGCTCAACACCGAGAGCCCAAGAAAGACGTTCGAGGGCAGCATGGCGGCGATGAGCCGCACGATCAGCGCAGCCACGAGCAAGCTGGCCGCACCGCCGATCGCAATCAGCACCAACGACTCGACGAGCAGTTGCCGCACGAGCACGCCGCGGCTCGCGCCGATCGATGCGCGCAACGCGATCTCGCCGGTCCTGGACGCACCGCGCGCGAGCAACAGGTTCGCGATGTTCACGCACACGATCAGCAGCACGAGCGCCGTCACGCCCAGCAGCAGCTGGAGCGGCCGGGCCGCTTGCGCACGGACGGGGCCCTGCCCGAGCTCGCCCAAGGAGAAGCTGATCTTCCGCTGACGAAACTGCTCGGCGGCTCCCGGGCGGAGCCGCGCCGGGTTCAGCAGCGGCGCTTCGACCTCGTTCAAGATGCCGCTGTAGAGTCCATTGAGCTGCGCGCCCGCCTCCGCCAATGTGGCGCCAGGCTCGAGCCGCGCGAATAGATAGAGCCAGTTGCTCAGGCGATTGGCGTCATACGGCCCGAGCGTCGGGACCATCAACCAACGAAGCGTCAACGGCACGAAAACGTCCATACGCGTGCCGAGAATCGTGCCGGTGAAGCCCGCGGGCGCAACGCCGATGATCGCGAGGCTCTGGCCGTTCACCGTGAGCAGCTGGCCGAGCACGCTCGGGTCGCCGGCGAAGTGGCGCTGCCAGTAGTCGTAGCTCAGCACCACCACCGCCGACTCGCCGATCTGCGGCTCGTCCCCCGGCGCGATGAGTCGCCCGAGCGCCGGCCGCAGATTCAGCACGCCGAAGTAGCTGCCCGATACGAGCGCGCCACGGCCGTAAGCGGGCTGCTCGCGAAAGCTCAGGTTCGCCACGAAGTCGGTGTGCCCGGCGATGCCGGTGAATCCCTTCTGCCCCGCCTCGAGATCGCGGAACATCTCGTAGCTGAACGTGGCTTCGGGATCGCCGATCGAGAGATCGCGGTACGACCCCACGATACCCGCCTTTCCGGGTGCCGCGAGATTCACGAGCCTCTCGGGCTCGGGCACGGGCAGCGGCCGCACGAGAATCTTGTGGTAGAGCGAGAACATCGCCGTGGTCGCGCCGATGCCGAGCGCGAGCAGCAGGATCACGACGATCGACAGGCCGGGCCGCAGCCTAAGCTGACGCAGTGCAAGCTTGATCTGGTTCACGGCTCCCCCGCGAGTCGCCCGTGGACCGGGCCGTAGGATCACCGCTCGCAAGCGCCGTGCCAATGCATGGCGCTCTCCCAAGCCGTTGTTTTTACGCCAGAACGCGGCGCACCCCCCACGCTGCTGGGGCGGGACGCGTCCCGCAAATGGACACGCCGTCCCGGTTTCGCGAACAGACGTACGGCGCCGGCGAGCTGGCTCTTGACTCGGAGCCACCTATAACTACAATCGTAGACATTACATCTACGCGTGTAGTTATACGATGCGGCTTTCGGACTTCGAGCTCGACGTGATGGCCCACTTCTGGACGGACGACGAGCTGTCCGCGCCGGAGCTGTTCGAGCGCATGGGCGCATCCCGCGGCATCGCCTATTCGACGCTGCGCACCATCGTCGACCGGCTCGAGCAGAAGGGCGCGATCAAGCGGATCGCGAGCCGCGGCCGCACCGTCGTCTACACGGCCGCCGTCAAGCAGGACAAGCTGCGGCGCTCATACCTGAAGACGTTCCTGCGCAGGATGTTCGGCAACGACCTGCGGCCCCTGTTCACGCATCTGTTCCGCGACGAGAAGCTCAGCGACGCGGAGCTCGACTACCTGCGCGAGCTGATCGCGAAGTCGAAGGACCGCAAATGACGGCGCCGCTCGAGATGCTCGTACCGGCGGCCGGCGTAAGTCTGCTCGCGCTAGCGTGTCTCGCGCTGCTGCCGCGGGCGCCGGCCGAGGTGCGCTTCTGGATCGCGGTGGCCGGCCTCGCCCCCTGGGCAGTACCGTGGCCCCTCTTGAAGTGGACGTTACCGCTGCCCGTCGCAGAAACTTGGCGGGCGTTGCCGACGCTCGGCGTGGGGGCAGCGCTCGGCGATCTCCCCCTGGTGCAGAACGTCGCCGGCAACCCGAGCCCAACCGTGGTCCCATGGCTCGTCGTCGCGGCGTTCGCGATCGGCGCGGCTTGGCTCGCCGCCGACTGCGTGCGCATGCGCACGATCACGCGATCGTGGCGTACCCGCAGCACGAACGCGGACACGCTGCGCGAGCTGCTGCCCGCGCGCTTCCGCGCCACGAACGTCGAGATCCGCATCGTCCGGGACTCCCCGTACGCGGCCGCTTCCGGTTACGTGCGGCCGACAATCTGGATCGGGGACGAGCTCCGCGACCGCGGGACCATCCGCGTGGCGTTGCTGCACGAATGCTGGCACGTTCGCCGCCGCGACCCGCTCAAGGTCCTGTTGCTGACGGCTCTGCGCCGCGCCTACTGGTGGAATCCGCTCGTGCGCGCTCTAGCGAAGCAGGCCGCGCTGCTGCTCGAGGCCGCTTGCGACCGCCGCTGCGCGCGCGAGATCGGCCGGGAGCTCTACGTCGCCGAGCTCGCGCGCACGATGCTCGCCGCGAGTAACCCCCCGCCGCTGCCGATCGCGGCGGCGGCCGGAACGCGCGGCTCGAACCTTCTGCGTCTCGATTTACTGAACCGGGAGACGGTCATGCGTGCTCGCGACCATGTCGTACTTTGGGCGTTCGCTGCAAGCGTGCTCGTGCTCGCGGCGTGTCAGACCGTCGAGCCCGGGACGTCTGCGACAACGGTCGAGATTCTCGACGCGGGCGCGCCGAACCCCGGGGTCCAGCTCATCGCCAATTACGTCAAGGTCTATTCCGAGTCCGGCGTCACCGAATTCGGAGGCGACGTCCGCATGAAGACCACGGCGGAGCATATCGTCGTGATCAAGACCGATCGGTCTTCCGCCGAACGGGACTCGATCACTCTGGCCGGCAACGTGCTGCTCGCCATCGACGGCTCAGACGTCGAAGCCGACGAAATCACGATCCGTGCGCTCGACGGGCGCCCGCTCGATCTGCAGGCGGCGAATCGTGCCGAGATCGAGGGCCGTCAAGTCGAGCTCACGACGCGCCACGCGCGAATGAGCAGCGCCTATCGCTGACTGGGAAGCCCCGAAGCGTCTGCCGGCCTCACTTCTTCGCGCGCGGATCGTCCGCAGGATTCACGTAGGTGATCTCGAACGGCCCGATGCCGTGCACCTGGATCGTGACCGGCGTCTTCGCGACGGCGTAGTGGTGCATCTGCGCCGGCATCAGTGCGTAGCCGCCGGCCGATATGTCCGTCATCGCAGCGGTGTCGAGCGTATCGCCCATGCCGAACGCGAACGTTCCCGCGAGCACCGTCACGTGCTCGTCCGTCGGATGCCAATGCGGCGGGACCTTATAGCCGGCGGGGAGCTCCGCGCGGAGCACGAACGGCGCGGAGCTCGACGGATCGCCCGACAGCACCGCAAGCTTCCCGCCGGGAGGCAAGGCGGGCGGCTGGTCGCCCCAGGTGAGCTGCGGCGGCACGAGCAGCGTGTGCTTGCCCGGCACGGCCGCCGGGGGCGCCGCGGGCGCGTCGGAGTTGAAGATGTCGTCCGTGACCTTCCACGAGCCGTCCGGCTGCTTGCGCCAGATCGTGACGTACTTACCCTTCTCGCCGCCGTCCCCGAGCTTGATGTCGTAGTTACCCGTGATGTAGGCGACGTCGCCGGCCGCACCGACGTGGGTGCTCGCCTGCGTCCACTCGAGCGAAAAGCCCGGAGTCGACGTCAGCTGCTTGAAGCCCTCGCGAATCGCGGCCTGGCCTTTCACGACCGGCATGCCGGTCTGGTACAACGCAGCGTCCGGCGCATAGAACGACGCGAACTTGTCGGCGTCGCGCGCCGCTTGCATCCACTCGTGATCGGCGGCGAGCAGCGCGGTGCGCTCGCGCTCGACGTCGACCGGCTTCGTGCAAGCGGCGATCGCGGCGAGAGTCAGCACAAGAAGTGAGATCGGCGCACGCATACGATCCTCCTCGATGGTGGACGAACGGTCCGGAGTATACGCGCCGCTACCCGCGCACGCTCGTGAGCAGCTCCGCCGCGCCGTTCCAGAACATCTGCACGCCGATGCAGAACAGCAAGAACGCCGACACGCGCGTGACGATCACCGTGCCCGTGGACCCCATCAGCCGCGACAGCGGCGACGAGTACCGGTAGAGAATGTATACGAGCGCGCAGATCAGCACGATCGCGAGCATGCTCTGCCCGATGAACGACATGAGCTCAACCGTGGCGCGCGGGCGGTTCGCCCCGAGCGACACGGCGACGGAGATCGTGCCCGGCCCCGTGGTGATCGGCATGGTGAGCGGATAGAACGCCATGCGGCTCACCTTGTGCGTCTCGGGCAAGTCCGCGGCGACCTCCTCGCCGGTCTTCGGCTCCTCGTCGTCCGGCGCGTTGAGCATCCGCCACGCGGCCGCCGCGATCACGATTCCGCCGGCGGCGCGCAGCACGGGGATGGAGATGCCGAAGAAGGTGAGAACGTAGGCGCCCACGTACATCGACGCCGTGATGATCGCGAGGCTGTAGATCGCGATCCACTTCGCAAGCTCGGTACGCACCTTCGGTCGCACCGCCTCGGTGGCGCCCAGGAACATGAACGCCCCACCGAGCGGATTGACGATGGAGAACAACGCGGGAAAGGCGAGCAAAAAGAACGACACGGCTTGCACGGGACTCGCGAAGATGTCTGCGAGGGAGCCTACGCTCCGCGCGCGCGCAGCTCAAACGCCGGCGGGCCACCCAAGATTGGGGGAACACCCGAGGCTAGAGTAGCCGTTGCGCGAGCCACACTGCGCCGAGCACACCGCAAGCACTCGAGCACGCGTAGTTCACCGCCGAGCTCCACGTGCGCGCGCCGCGCAGCGAGAACAGCAAAGGCAGCGCAACCGCGACGACGGCCAGCTGCCCGAGCTCGACGCCGAGGTTGAACCCGAGCAGGCTCGCGATCAGGCCCGATTCGCGCGCGCCGAGGTCGCCGAGCGCGCTCGCGAAGCCGAGCCCGTGCACGAGCCCGAAGCCGAAGGCGAGCTTCGCGCCGAGCCGCGGCGCGCGCGGTGCGAGATTGAGCACTGCGGCCACGAGCACGGACAACGCGATCGCGGACTCGACCCAGCGCGACGGCAGCGTCACGACGCCGAGCGCCGCCAGCGCGAGCGTCGTGGAGTGCGCCGCCGTGAATGCGGTGATCACGCGCATGACCTCGCCGGCCGCGGCACGCAGCGTCTCCGGCCTCCCTGTGGCGGCCGCGGCGCGCAGCTCCGCTTGACCGCGCGCGCGCCGCCCGAGCGCGATCGGCAACAGCAGCAGCGCGACGAACGCGAGATGGTCGTAACCGCTCAAAATGTGATGCACGCCTTCCACCACGAAGCGCGTGACACTCGACCACGGCGACAGCCGCGCGAGCTCGAAGTCGCGGGCGGGCTCGTCGCGCGACAGCACCGCCGTGGTCGTGCGGCCGGCGGCTTGCACCTCGATCAGGCTCCGATGCGCGGGGTCGACGTCGAACAGGAGCGCGTAGCCGACGCGCAGACTGCGGGGAGTGGACGCGCAGCGCGCGGCGACGTCCAGCACGGCGTAAGCGTTGCCCCCGTGCGAATCCACGGCGCTCTGCTCGACCTGCGAGGGGCATTCGACGCCGTCGGCGCCGATCGTCAGACGCGCTCGCGCATAGTCTTCGATCGCCGCGCGCCGCGACTCGAGCTCGCCCCAGGAGATCGCCGCGTCGCCGTTCGCGTCTAGGCCCACGGCGTCCTCGAGATCGCGCAGCGACACGTCGAGCCGGCCGCGGACCGTGTCGCCGTCGACCGCGAGCGTAAGCAGCGAGCGCGACGGGTCGTGCGCGTGTGCCGCCGTCGCGGCGCAGCAGAGCAGCAGCGCGACGATTGCGGCGCGCCGACCGCCATGGATGGCGGGAGTGCCGCAATCGCAG
>DASQOL010000022.1:0-15864 GCA_035644475.1 Gammaproteobacteria bacterium
GCGTCTTCACCTGCCTCCCGAAAAATGGGGACATGTTGCATTTTCCGCCCGCCCGCGACGACGCGGGCATGGATGCCCGCGGTAGGGCAACGCAGGGAGCAGTTGCCGAGCGGCCGTGCGCCGAGAGGATCCTGTCGTCGCTCGCGCGGCGTGCGTACCGCCGGCCGGTCACGCAGCAAGACCTCGCCGGGCTGATGCGCTTCTACGGCGAGGGCCGCCGCGACGCCGGCTTCGAGGCTGGCATCGAGCTCGCGCTGCGCGCGATGCTCGCGAGCCCGAAGTTCGTGTTCCGCGCCGAGCGCGATCCCGCCGGCGTCAAGCCCGGCGAAATCTACGCGCTCGGCGATGTCGAGCTCGCGTCGCGATTGAGCTTCTTTCTCTGGAGCAGCATTCCCGACGACGAGCTGCTCGCCGTGGCCGAGCACGGGCGCTTGCACGAGCCCGGCGTGCTCGCGCGGGAGACAAAGCGCATGCTCGCCGACCCGAAGGCGCGCGCGCTCGTCGACAACTTCGCAGGTCAGTGGCTGCTCGTGCGCAACGTGCGCAGCGCCACGCCGGACAAGAACGAGTTCCCGAACTTCGACGACACGCTGCGCCAAGCGTTCGAGCGCGAGCTCGAGCTATTCCTCGACAGCGTGATCCGCGGCGGCGGCAGCGTGCTCGATCTCATGACCGCCGACTACACGTTCGTGAACGAGCGGCTCGCGCGCCACTACGGGATGCCGTACGTCTACGGCAGCCACTTCCGGCGCGTCGATGGCATCGACGACGCGCGCCGCGGGCTGCTCGGCAAGGGCGGCATCCTGCTGGTCACGTCGCACGCCGATCGCACGTCGCCCGTGGTGCGCGGCAAGTGGGTGCTGGACAACCTCGTGGGCTCGCCGCCCCCGCCGCCGCCGCCGAACGTGCCGGCGCTCGCCGAAGCCGACGGCACGAAGCCGCAGACGATGCGCGAGCGCATGGCAGCGCATCGCAACAACCCGGTCTGCGCGAGCTGCCACAACGTGATGGATCCGATCGGGCTCGCGCTCGAGAACTTCGACGCCGTCGGCACCTGGCGCACGCGCGATCACGGCGAGGTGGTCGACACGGCGGGGCAGCTCGCCGACGGCACCAAGGTGGACGGCGTCACCGGCTTGCGCGACGCGCTCCTGCAGCGGCCGGACGTGCTGGTGCGCACGGCCACCGGGAAGCTGCTCACGTACGCGCTCGGCCGCGGGCTCGAGCCGAGCGACATGCCCACCGTGCGCGCGATCGTGCGGCAGGCCGAGAGCGGCGGGTACACATTCGAAGCGCTGATCGCCGGCGTGGTGAACAGCACGCCGTTCCTGATGCGCAGCGCGGACGCCGCCGCCGAGATGGCGCGGCAGGATTGACGACTCGCGAGGGGTATCACGATGCTCAAACACTACGTCGCCGTAGCCCTACGCAACGTTCGCGGCGCGCCGTTCACCTCCGCCGTCAATCTGCTGACGCTCGCGGTGGGGCTCGTCTGCTTCGTGACCGCTTACGCGTTCGTCACGTTCTGGGGCTCGGCCGAGCAGCACTTCTCGAAGTCGCGCGACATTTACGTGCTCACGCTCACGATCAAGACCCGCGAAGGCGACGGCGGCTTCGGCGGGCTCGACAACGCTACCGCAGCTCCCGACGTGGCCGCGGAGTTCTTGCGCAGCGACTTCCCGGCAATCTCGAAGCTGGCGCGCATGGTGCAGATCGACCGTCAGACCATGGTCGCGACCGGCGACCGGGCGGAGCGGTTGTCCGCCGTTGCGGTGGACCCCGAGTTCCTCGAGATGTTCGACCTGCCGTTCGTCGCAGGCGACGCGGGCACGGCCTTCGCGTCGCCGCGCAGCGTGGTGCTCACGCGCGACTATGCGGCCCGGCTCTTCGGCGCCGAAAACCCCATCGGCAAAACGCTGTTGGTGGGCAACTCGGTCGACACCACGGTCACGGGCGTGATCGACCCGATTCCCGAGCCGTCCCACCTCGGCCGCTCGGCGAACGCGCGGGCCGTGGACATGTTCGCGTCGCGGGACGTCCTCGACGCGCTGCGCGGGCCGTCCCCGATTCCTGCTGCTCAATTCGGCTTTTTCAACATAGGCGCGACGATCTACTTGTACCTGCCGCCGTCCGGCGGACTATCGCCCGACCAGCTGCGCGTGCAGCTCAAGGACTTCGTCGCGCGGCACGTGACCGCCGAGCAGCTGCGGAACCAGGACTACAGCTTCGGCGTCGAGCCCGTGAGCGTGATGCTCTCCGGCACGGGCGACTTCTTCGACACCGGATTGACGTACGACGCGGTGCTGCTGCTCCTGGGTGGCCTCGTGCTCGGCGTCGCATGCGTGAACTATGCGAACCTCGCCACCGCGCGCGCGGCTCGCCGCGTGCGCGAGATCGGCGTGCGCAAGGCGCTCGGCGCGTCGCCGGGGCAGATCGCGGTGCAGAGCTTCGCCGAGGCGGGCGCGTTCGCCGTCGCGGCGCTGCTCGTGGCGCTCGCCGTGTTCGTCGCCGCCCAACCCCTCGTCAAACGGCTGCTCGGCGCGGAGCTCGACACGACGTTCTTCACGAGCCTGAGCATGTGGCCGGCGCTCGCGGCACTGCTCGTCGCGGTGACGCTTGCGGCGGGCGCGTATCCCGCGTTCGTGCTGTCGCGCGTGCGCCCGGTGAGCGCGATCGCGGTACGCCAGGCGCGGCTCGGGTCGCCGCTGTTTTCGACACTCCTCGTCGGCACGCAATTCGGTGTCGCGAGCTTCCTGCTGATCGCGCTCACCGTGATCTCGATGCAGAACGCGGAGATGCGGCGCACCGCGCTGGCCGCGATCGACGATCCGCTCGTGCTGATCGCGAATCCCGCGCGGCAGACGAAGGTAGCGGCGACGACGCTACGCGAGCGGCTCGGTCAGCTGCCCCAGGTTCGCAGCGTCACGGAGGTCATATTCGCGCCGTGGGAGGGACTCATGGTGACCCCCGTCGCGGCTTCGCAGGATCCTACGAGCGCCGGGCGGCCCGTGACCACGAGGCAGGTGGGCTACGACTTCTTCGACGTGTTCAGCGTAGCGGTCCTCGCCGGGCGCGTGTTCGACCGCGACCACGCCGAGGACTTGCTGGCTCCGGGCCCGCCGCCCGCGGGCGCGCAGTCGGGCGAGCCGCCGCCGCCGAACAACATCGTGGTCGACCAAACATTCGTCGCCGCGTTCGGCCTCGGCACGCCGCAGGAAGCGGTCGACAAGCTGGTCTACCGCCCGTTGCCGGCGAACCTGCCGCCGGGCGTGACGCCCAGGCCGCAGCCTCCGCTGCGCGTCATCGGTGTCGTGGAGGATCGCTCGTTCAGCTTCTTCAAGCTCCCGGCGAACAGCGCGGGAGCGATCTACCAGCTGCGGACCAGCCTCGACATGACCGTTGCGCGCGTCGCGGCGGCCGACGTCGCCGGCGGGCTGCAAGGCATCGACGCGGCATGGCGCGAGCTCGCGCCGAACGTCGCGGTGAGCCGGCGGTTCCTCGACGAAGTATTCGAGCGCGCCTACGCGCAGTACCTGCGCATCAACCAACTGTTCGCCGTGCTCTCGGCCATGGCGTTCGGGATCTGCGTGGCGGGCTTGTTCGGCATGGCGATCTTCGTCGCCGGCCGGCGGCGCCGCGAGATCGGCGTGCGCAAGACGCTCGGCGCCAGCACGTCGCGGATGGTTACGCTGCTGCTCGTGAGCTTCTCGAAGCCCGTGGTGATCGCGAACCTCGTCGCTTGGCCCGCGGGCTACTTCGCCGCGCGCGCGTACTTGAATCAGTTCTCGCAATCGATCCCGCTGACGCCGTGGCCGTTCGTCTTGTCGGTGCTCATCACGCTCGGGACCGCGTGCCTTGCAGTGTTGGGTCAGACGGTCCGGGCCGCGCGGACGACTCCGGCGGAAGTGCTGCGGCAGGATTGAGGTTTCGCGAGGAGCTACCACCGTGCTCAAACACTACGTCGCCGTAGCCCTGCGCAACGTTCGCGGTGCGCCGTTCACCTCCGCCGTCAATCTGCTTACGCTTTCGGTGGGGCTCGTCTGCTTCGTAACCGCCTACGCGTTCGTCACGTTCTGGGGCTCGGCCGAGCGGCACTTCGCGAAGGGGCGCGACATTTACGTGCTCACCCTCACGCTCAAGAACCGCGAGAACGCCCCGGGCGTTTCCACTGTCGCCTCGGGGTCGGCGACCATTTCGGTCCAGGAGATCGATAACTTCCTGCGCGCCCCCGAGGTCGCCGCGGAATTCCTGCGGAACGACTACCCGGCGATCTCGAAGATTGCGCGCTCCGTGTTGATCGACGGCAAGACCCCGGTCGCGAGCGGCGGCCGCGCGGAGCGATTGTTCGGTGTCGCGGTCGACCCCGAGTTCCTCGACATGTTCGACTTGCCGTTCGTCGCGGGCGACGCGCGCACGGCGCTCGCCTCGCCGCGCAGCGCCGTGATCACGCGCGAGTACGCTACGCGGCTCTTCGGCATGGACGAGGCACTGGGCAAGCCGCTCGTGATCGGCAACACGGTCGACGCGACGGTCACGGGCGTGATCGACGCGATCCCTGAGCCGTCGCACTTGGGCCGCTCGGCCAACGCCGCCACGCCGGTGGATCTGATCGCGTCGCGCGACGTCTTCGACGCGCTGCGCGCCGGGCCTGTCCCGCCGGCGCAGTTTGGCTGGCTCCTCACCAACTCGATCGTCTACTTGTACTTGCCGCCGTCGGGAGGGCTGTCGCCCGACGCGCTGCGCAAGCAGCTCGGTGACTTCGTCGAGCGGCACGTGCCGGCCGAAATTCGGAGGAGCGAGAACTACAGCCTCGGCCTCGAGCCGGTGAGCGTGCTGCTGACGGGCACCGGCGATTTCTACGGCACCGGCTTGTCGTTCACGGCCGTGCTCCTCTTGTTGAGCGGCCTCGTGCTCGGCGTGGCCTGCGTGAACTACGCGAACCTTGCGACCGCTCGGGCGGCTCGCCGGGTGCGCGAGATCGGCGTGCGCAAGGCGCTCGGCGCGTCGCCGGGGCAGATTGCGGTGCAGAGCTTCGCCGAAGCGGGCGGGTTCGCGCTGGCCGCGTTGGGTGTAGCGCTCGTGGTGTTCGTGGCCGCGCAGCCCGTGGTGAAACGGCTGCTCGGCGCCGAGGTCGACGCGAGCTTCTTCACGAGCTTGAGCGTGTGGCCGGCGCTCGCGGCGCTGCTCTGCGCCGTCACGGTCGCGGCGGGCGCGTATCCCGCGTTCGTGTTGTCGCGCGTGCGGCCCATGAGCGCGCTCGCGGTCGGCCGCGCGCGGCTCGGCTCGCCGCTGTTCTCGACGCTGCTCGTCGGCGCGCAATTCGGCGTCGCGAGCTTCCTGCTGATCGCGCTCACGGTGATCTCGATGCAGAACGCGGAAATGCGGCGCACCGCGCTCGCCGCGATCCGGGATCCGCTCGTGCTGATCGCCAATCCCGTGGAGCAAACGAAGGTTGCGGCAACGACGCTACGGGAGAGACTCGGCAACGTGCCGCAGGTGCGCGGCGTCACGGAGTTGCCGTTCGACCCGTGGGAAACGCCGCCGATGATGCAGTTCGCGAGCTCGGCTGACCCCACGAGCCCGCAGCGCGCCGTGACCCTGATGTTCGTGGGCTACGACTTTTTCGACGTGTTCAGCGCGTCGCTCGTTGCCGGGCGCGTGTTCGACCACGAGCACGCCGAGGACGAGCCGCGTGTAGCGTCGCCGGGCGAGACGCCGCCCCCCACGAATATCGTCGTCGATCGAACGTTCGTTGCCGCATTCGGTTTGGGCACGCCGGAGGAGGCGGTCGACAAGCTGGTCTATTGGCCCCACCCGGCGGCCCTTCGATCGCCGTCGGCGCTGCGGGTGATCGGCGTCGTCGAGGACCAGTCGTTAAGCTTCCTCAAGACCTCGACCAACAACGGCGCGATGTACCGCTTGCGGGGCGGCCTCGAGCTCACCGTCGCACGCGTGGCGGCGGCCGACCTCGAGAACGGGCTACGCGGTATCGACGCCGCCTGGCGCGAGCTCGCACCGAACGTCGCGGTGAGCCGGCGGTTCCTCGATGAGGTCTTCGAGGGCGCCTATGCCCAGTACCTGCGCATGAACCAGCTGCTCGCCGTGCTTGCGGTGATGGCGTTCGGGATCTGCGTGGCCGGCTTGTTCGGCATGGCGATCTTCGTCGCCGGCCGGCGGCGGCGCGAGATCGGCGTGCGCAAGACGCTCGGCGCCGGCACGGCGCGCATGATCGCGCTGCTGCTCGTGGGCTTCTCGCGGCCCGTGGTGATCGCGAACCTGGTCGCGTGGCCGGCCGGGTATCTCGCGGCGCGCGCCTACCTCAACCAGTTTTCCCAGCCGATTGCGCTGACGCCGTGGCCGTTCTTCCTGTCCGTCGCCATCACGCTCTCCGTCGCGTGTCTCGCGGTTTTGGGCCAAACTGTGCGCGCGGCGCGGACCACGCCGGCGGAAGTGCTGCGCCAGGATTGAGCCGATGTGGCAACCGGAGGACGAGCGATGAGGTTCATCACGCAACGCGCGCTGTCGCGGCGAGCGCTGCTGCGCGGCGCGGGCGCGGCGCTCGCGTTGCCGCTGCTCGACGCGATGACGCCGGCGCTTGGCAAAACCGCCGCGCCGCACCGCCGGCTCGGCTTCGTCTACGTGCCGAACGGCGTCATCATGGATCGGTGGACGCCGTCGACCGTCGGCGCCGACTTCGAGCTCAAGACAATTCTTGAACCACTTGCGCCGTACCGCGACTCGCTCGTGATCGTGAGCAATCTCGAGCGCGCCGAGGTGAACAGCAATCACGCCGTGTCGGCGGCGTGCTGGCTCACCGGTATTCCGCCGAAGCGCACCGACGGCCCGGACTTCCGCGCCGGCACCTCGGTGGATCAGCTCGTGGCCGCGCAGATCGGCCAGGACACGATCTTCCCGTCGCTCGAGGTGGCCACCGAGGATTTCACGGGTCTACAAGGCACCTGCGATCCGGGCTACAGCTGCGCGTACATGAACACGCTCAATTGGCAGTCGCCCACGTCGCCGCTGCCGATGGAGATCAACCCGCGCGTCGTGTTCGAGCGGCTGTTCGGCGGCGGCGCCACGCCGGAGGCGCGGCTCAAGCGCATGCGCACCGATCGCAGCATCCTCGACTTCGTCGTGGGAGATCTAAAGGAGCTCGAGCCGGGGCTCGGCGCGAGCGATCGTAGCCGCCTCGACGGGTATCTCGGCGATGTGCGCGAGATCGAGCGGCGCATTCAGCAGGCCGAGGCGCAGGCGAGCACGCAGCCGGACGTGCCGGCGGAGCCCGTGGGCGTGCCCGAGTCGTACGAGGAGCACGTCTCGCTGCTGTTCGACTTGCTCGCGCTCGCGTACCAAGCCGATCTCACGCGCGTGTTCACGTTCATGCTCGCGCGCGAGGTGAGCCAGCGGACGTATCCGGACTTGGGCGTGATCGAGCCGCATCACGCGGTGTCGCATCACGGCAATCGGCCGGAGTCGATTGCGGCGCACACGAAGGTGAACGCGTATCACATGGGGCTATTCGCGCGGTTCGTCGAGCGTCTGAGCGCGACGCCCGACGGCGACGGCTCGCTGCTCGATCACTCGCTGATCGTGTACGGCGCCGGGATGAGCGACGGCAACGGGCACACGGGCGGGCCGCTGCCGGCCGCGATCATCGGCGGCGGGGCGGGGCGCGTGCGCGGCAATCGGCACATCGAGATGCCGGCGAAGACGCCGGCGGCGAACTTGATGCTGTCGCTCGCGCACAAGTTCGACGTGGCGCAGGACACGTTCGGCGTGAGCACGGGAACGGTCGATCTGTGAGCGCCTGAGCCCTGGACTGCTACGTCGACCACCTGGAAATCCGACCAAGCCCCGGCTTTTTTGCTATGTTCAGCCCATGAAAAAGAATTACGTCGGCATCGGCCTTGTTCTGGGCGCTGCGTTGGGCGTCGTCTTCGGCGCAGTTTTCGGCAGTGTGGGGTTGGGGATTCCCATCGGCGCGGGTCTAGGGCTGGTATTCGGCATGATCTTTAGTCGAGCCGCGAGTCGTAAGCGGAACGACACCATCGCCTAAAGGCTGATGCTGAGCCCGTATCAGAAGCGCGCGGCGGCTCGGGATTCAAACTGAGCCAGTACCTTAGGCGGGGCATGGTTGCCCGCACGGTTCTTCCTGAGCAGGACACGTTCGGCGTGTGCACTTGGACGGTCGATTTGTGAGCGCTTGCTTCGGTGCTGGGGTCGTACGCGCAGCCGCGCCGGCGTTCGTGGCCGCAGCCGCGTTGGCCGCTTTTGCGCCGACTCTCGGCAGCGAGCGGCTGACGGACGCCGTTCGCGCGGGTGACGCGGCCGCGGTGAGTGCGCTGTTGCGGCAGGGCGCCTCGGGCCACGCCGAAGACGCCGACGGCACCACCGCCTTGCACTGGGCCGTGCGAGCCGACGACGTCGAGCTCGCTCGCGCGCTGCTCCGCGCCGGCGCGCACGCGCGCGCCGCGAATCGCTACGGCGTGACGCCGCTCGCGCTGGCCGCGGAGAACGGCAACGCGGCGATGATGACGCTGCTGCTCGACGCGGGCGCCGATCCGAGCGCCGCGGCCGGCGAAGGCGAGACGGTGCTCATGACCGCCGCGCGCACCGGGCGCCCCGAAGCGGTGAAGCTGCTGCTCGCGCACGGCGCCGATCCGAACGCCACGGAGCGCGCGTTCGGCGAGACCGCTCTGATGTGGGCGGCAGGCCACGGCCACGCGGACGCGATCCGCGCGCTCGCCGCGGGCGGCGCGAAGTTGGACGCGCACGCAGCGACGATCGACCTGCCGCCGACGAAAGTGAACTTCTCGTTCGCCGTGACCACGGCGCTGCCGCGCGGCGGCATGACGGCGCTGATGTACGCGGCGCGCGAGGGCCAGCTCGATGCGGCGACCGCGCTCGCCGAGGCCGGCGCGGATCTGAACGCCGTCGATCCGGAAGGCACCACGGCGCTCGTGATCGCGATCATCAACGCGCACTACGACGTGGCGGCGCGGCTGGTGGAAGAGGGCGCCGATCCGAACATCGGCGACACGGCCGGCATGGCGGCGCTTTATGCCGCGGTGGACATGGTGCACATGGCGCCGTTCGTGAACCGGCCGTCGCCGCGCGCGTCGGGCAGTCTGTCATCAGCGGACCTGGTGACGGTGCTGCTCGAGCACGGCGCGAATCCGAACGCCGCGCTGCGCGCGCCGCTGCTCATGCGGCAGCACAACGGTGGCGATCCGTCGCTCGGCAACGGCGCTACGCCGCTGATGCGGGCGGCGAAGGCGGCGGACGTGGCGCTGATGCAGACGCTGCTCGATCACGGCGCGGATCCGTCGCGGGCGATGGCGAATGGGAATACTGCGTTGCTCGTGGCGGTGTCGGGACGGGCGGGCTCGCTGACGCCGGACGCGCCGATGTTCCAGGCCGTGCAGTTGCTGCTCGATCGCGGGGCCGGCGTGAACGCCGCCGCGTCGAATGGCGAGACGCTGTTGCACCGCGGGGTGGTGCGCGGTGAGGCGTTCGTGCGGATGCTCGTGCAGCGCGGGGCTAGGGTCGACCTCAAGGATGCGGGCGGGCGTACGCCACTCGACGTCGCGCTTGGCGTGCCGCCGCCGGCCCCCGTGGGGCGCGGTCCTGGCGCCGGTGGACCTCCGGGCGGGCCGGGCGGCGCGCCTGCGGGCGCGGACGACGCGACGATCGGATTGCTGCGCGAGCTCGGAGCGCCGCGCGGATGACTTAGGACCAAGCACCTAGGTCACACCCCACCTAAACCACTGCGAGAGTGAGGCCTACACAAGCGTACCTCCGCCAGCCCGCGCGCGAGCCCGATCACACCGGTAGCTTCGCGAGCGAAATCGAGTCCCGCTCAAGGGATTTCGGTTCTGCCCACCGCGCACGGCACGTCCGGCGCGGCCCAGGTTCCCCGCGAGCCTCGACCTCATTGTCCCCCAGTCGGGGGATAGGTGGGCCGTCGTCTTCAACGCAAACTTCAGGCAGGACACCTCAAGCGACGCGAGAGGCTTCGTGACGACGACTCTGGCACGCAAACGTACATCAACGGCAACGGGTGTTGGAGAGAAGCGGCGGCGACACGGCCACCGCGATAATGATGATGAGTAGGTTCATCGGCAATGCGGCATGCCATCGCCGCCAGGCTCCCAAAGAAAGGAGAACGTAATGGGTTACCAAACCGACAGCATCGATCTGGAACGCCTCGAGATTTCCGGCACATCGCTTGTGAGTTCGCGTATTGCCCTCGGCACCTGGGCCATGGGCGGATGGATGTGGGGCGGCACGGATGAAGCCGAAGCCGTCCGCACGATCCACGAGGCGCTCGATCGCGGCATTACGCTCATTGATACCGCACCGGTCTATGGCTTCGGCCGCTCCGAGGAAATCGTCGGCAGGGCATTGGCCGACGGCGGGCGGCGCCAGCGCGTTCTAATAGCGACCAAGGTGGGGCTCGACTGGAAGGACGGCCAGCCGTTCCGTAATGGCAGCAAAGCGCGCATCGTCAAGGAGGTCGAAGACTCGCTGCGGAGGCTCAAATCGGACGCGATCGATCTTTACCAGGTGCACTGGCCCGACCCGAACGTTCCGCTCGAGGAGACTGCCGGGGCCATCGCGGCGCTTTATCGCAGCGGCAAAGTTCGCGCTATCGGCGTCAGCAACTTCACGCCCGCCCAGATGGATGCCTTTCGCGCCGTCGCGCCACTGCACACGGCGCAGCCGCCGTACAACCTGTTCGAGCGCAATATCGAGCGTGACGTGCTGCCGTATTGTGTCGAGAGCCGGATCGTCACGCTGGCCTATGGTTCACTCTGCCGCGGCCTGTTGACTGGGCGGATGACAGTCGACACGCAATTCGGCGGCGACGATCTACGCCGGCAGGATCCGAAATTCCAGATGCCGCGATTCCAGCACTATCTCGACGCGGTGACCGCGCTCGACGCTTTCGCGCATGAGCACTATGGCAAGCGTGTAATCCATCTGGCGTTGCGTTGGGTGCTCGATCGCGCCGACACCAACATCGCCCTGTGGGGCGCCCGCCATCCGGGCCAGCTCGCTCCCATCGATGAGGTCATGGGATGGCGCATCGACGCATCCGCGATGGCCGCGATCGACGAGATTCTCGCGCGCGCGATCCCGAACCCGGTTGGACCGGAATTTATGGCGCCGCCTGACCAACTTGCTGCCTGAGCTAAGCCGTGGACCGCGGGCCGCTCGGGCCTGGCTGGCGCGGTTCGGTAGGTCGTCGGTCTAAACGGCCACTGTGCTTTGGGGCGTGAGATAGGAGCATGCAATGAAACTGGGCATTATCGGGACCGGCTCGGTCGGGGCCGCTTGTGCGTTCGCTGCCGTAACGCGCGGGAGCGCCCGCGAAATCGTCCTCGTCAACCGTACGCGTAAGACGGCCGAGGCGGTCGCCACCGATATCCGCTACGGCACTCCTCTCGGTCCAAAGGTGGATATCGTCGACGGCGATTACGACGCATTGCACGGCGCAAGTGTAGTGATCATCACGTCCGGCGTGAACGAAAGGAAGGGAGGCGCCACCGACCGTCGTGATCCTAACGGCCGTCTGAATCTCCTCGCCAAGAACGCGGAAATCTATCGCGACATCATTCCAAAGGTCGTTAGTTCGGCGCCTGAAGCGACGCTCTTGGTCGTGACGGACCCACCCGATCCGCTTGCCGATATCGCACGCAACGCTGCGGGACATGATCGCGTGCTCAGCGCAGGCACGTATTTGGATAGCCAGCGCTTGCGCATTCATTTGGCCAAGCATTTCGGAGTTGATCCGGCGCACGTCGAGGCGCAGGTCATCGGGGATCACGGTACGTCGCAAGTGTTTTTGTGGTCCTCCGCGCGCGTCGGCGGGATACCGGTTCTTTCGTTGGTGAACGCGCGCGGTGACAAATTCGGCGAGCTGCGCACGAAGATCGAGAACGAGGTGCGCTACGCCAATATCACGATCATCGAAGGGCACGATGCGAGCCAGTACGGCATCGGTATCGTGTCGGCACGTATCGCCGAAATGGTCATCAACGACGAGCGGGGAGTCATTCCGATCGGAAGTTTTCAAGAGCAATTCGGCGTGACGCTGTCTTTGCCAAGCATTGTCGGACGTAATGGTGTTTGCGCAGTGCTGAGACCCGACCTGTCGCCCGAGGAACATGATGGCCTGCAGAAAAGCGCAGATAGTTTGAAGAAGGCGCTAGAAGGCGCGATCAAAGAGTAGGCGACCGAATGGGAGTTCACAGATGAGAAAGCTCGCCATCCCTGGACTTCTCAGCTTCAATGGGGGGTTCGTTGACACCGCGGGGTTTGTGGCCCCGCAAGGACTTTTTACGGCCCACGTAACGGGAAAATTTCGTGACGCTGGGAGCTGCTCTCGCCTTCGGTGCGCACTTGCGCTCCACCAATCCCGATGCCGGCGGACATAACGCCACCCTCTTGCACCGTACCTAAGGTCACACCGTAGAGTGGCTTTGGGAGTATCAACAATGAACGAAATCAACAATGAACGAGACGACTACGGAATGGCTGACCGCGGCGGAGTGCGCGAGGCGCGCCGCACTCACGGTACGTGCACTGCGTGTCTATGAGAACTACGGGCTGATCAAGCCGGGGCGTTCCGCGGCTGGGTGGCGCCGCTACGGCGCCCAGGAGCTGCTCAAGCTCAACGAAATCGGTCTGCTCAAAGTTCTTGGTTTGACCCTAAGTCAGATTCGCGATCTAACGCGGCGGCCCTCGTCCCCCACGTTGCGTCAGCTTTTGGAGCTGCAACTCGACACCTGGAAACATCGCTCGATCATTCGCTGATCGTGTACGGCGCCGGGATGAGCGACGGCAACGGCCACACGGGCGGCCCGCTGCCGGCCGCGATCGTCGGCGGCGGCGCAGGGCGGGTGCGCGGCAATCGACACATCGAGATGCTGGCGAAGACGCCGGCAGCGAACTTGATGCTTGCGCTCGCGCAGAAGTTCGACGTGGCGCAGGACACGTTCGGCGTGAGCACGGGGACGGTCGATTTGTGAGCGCTTGCTTCGGTGCTGGTGTCGTCTTAGAAGGCTCGGGACGCATCGCTCGTTGCTACGCGCGATGCGTCCCTCGCCGCTAGTCACGCTTGGCGAAGCGACCGAAACGTGCTGCGCAGCTCCGAGGTGAGGAGTGCTGGTTGCTCCCAGGCCGCGAAATGCCCGCCCTTGTTTACCTTGTTGTAGTGGACGAGGTTCGGGTAGGCGCGCTCAGCCCAGTTCCGCGGTGTCCCATAGAGCTCGTCAGGGAAAACGCTCACGCCCACCGGAACGGTCACTCCTTTGGGGGTGAAGAACGGCAGTTTGTTTTCCCAATACAGGCGAGCCGCCGAAACAGCGGTGTTCGTCAGCCAGAACAGCGTCACGTTGTCGAGCACGTCGTCCGGGCTCAGGCCTTCGTTCTGGCCATCGAACGAGCGTGCGATGAGCTCGAGACTGCGCGCGTCGTGGTCAATCAAGAACGTCGCAAGGCCGATCGGCGAGTCTGCAAACGCAATCCCGCTTTGCGGGCGCGTCCCCATCCAGAACGCGTAATACACGTGCTGGTAGAAGAACACGAGCTGGTCGTAGGAGATTTTTTCTTCGGGCGACAAACCGGCTGGCGCCGGTGCGCCGGAGAAAGCGGCCTGGTTGATGTCTGTCGGAATCGCGCCCGGCATGTTGACGTGAATGCCGACGAGCTCCGGCGGCGCCTGCACTCCGATCACGTCTGTGATCACCGCGCCCCAATCGCCGCCTTGAGCGACGAAACGCTTGTAGCCTAAGCGGCGCATCAGCGTCGTCCAGGCTCGCGCGATGCGCTCAGGACCCCAACCCGTACCCGTCGGCTTGCCGGAAAAGCCGTAACCTGGCATCGACGGGATGACGACATGGAAAGCGTCCGACGCGCTGCCGCCATACGCGGTCGGGTTGGTCAGCGGCTCGATGTTCTTCAGTTGCTCGACCACCGAGCCCGGCCACCCGTGCGTCACGATCAGCGGCAGTGCGTCCTCATGTTTGGACCGCACGTGGATGAAATGGATGTCTAGCCCGTCGATTTCGGTGATGAAGTTGGGGACGGCATTGATTCGCTTCTCGACCTTGCGCCAGTCGTAGCGGGTCTGCCAGTACTGCAGGAGTTGCTGCACGGTCTTGAGCGGCACGCCCTGCGAGAAATCGGAGACCGTCTCCGCTTCGGGCAAACGCGTCTCCGCCAGCCGGCGACGCAGATCGCTGAGCGCGGCGTCCGGTATCTTGACTTGAAACGGTCGGATGGCGGGTGTCTGTTCTGATGTGCTTCTGTTCACGATGCTCTCCTATCGTCGATTGGTGATACGAACTCGGAACGTGAACCAAGGATGCGGAGAGTTCAAAAACCGTTCTAGTGAACGAAAGTGTCTCGGACACCATCGTATACACGGCCATCGTGCGAGCTGGTGTCGGCGACGGTCGGTGTGATTTCGGGAGGGCGGGTGCCGTGACAGACGAACGTAGGAAATGGGTTCGTCAATGGACACCAACGTACCATGGACGACCCCCTGCCTTCGGACGCATCCTCAGTTGTCGGCGCCGCCGCGGCGAAGGGTCAGGATGGAGCACGAACTCAGTGTCCTGCATGTCCTGCCGAGAATGGTCTGGACAGCTTTTCCAGACGGGCGTGCCGAATACATAGGAAGTGGTTGGCTCGACTTTACCGGTCTCGATCACGATGCGGCGATCGGCGACGGCTGGCGTGCTGCCGTCCACCCCGATGACGCGTCCCGGGTGTTCGACGTCTGGAAGGCGAGTGCGGCTTCCGGCTCGCACGCCGAAGTCAAAGCTAGGCTGCGCTCCTACGACGGTGTCTATCGTTCGCTCTTGTTTCGCCTTTGCCCGGTTTCTGATTCGACTGGGAGTGTCTCCCGGATATGCGTCATGCATGCCCTCGCGGAGGATTCGGTACGCAAGTCCGCCACCGATCAGCGTAGCTTCGAAAGCGTGATCGACGCTCTGCCGGGATTGGTTTGGACGGCAACGCCGGACGGGTCCTGCGATTTCACGAGCCGGCGCTGGCGCGAATACGCCGGCATAACGCTCGAGGATGTCCGGTGGAACCGCGATTGGGAGGCGACAGTCATCCACCCGGATGACATGCCGTTAGCGCAGAACTTCAATCGCAAGACTTTCCATCCGGCTGGCGCATCGGGCGAGCTGGAGATCCGACTTCGGCGTTTTGACGGAGAATACCGTCGCTTCATAGTCACGACGTCACCGATCAAAGACTCTGATGGCCAGACTGTCGGGTGGTGCGGGATTAACACCGACGTAGAGGATCGAAAACTCGCCGAAGAAGCGCGGGTGGCCAATCAGGTGCACACGGAGCTGAGGCAGGCGAATGACGCTCTCACTGCGAGCGAAGCAGAGCTCAGACGCGCGAACAAGTACCTGACGCTCGCGCAGCAACTAAGTCAAACCGGCAGCTATGCTCGGGTTGTCGCGACGGACGAACAGACGCTGTCCGAGGAGATGTACCGGATATGCGAGTTCGATCCGCAAGAGCCAGTCACGCACGAGATGGTTCTCAACCGAATCCATCCGGGGGACCTGCCGAGCTTCGAAGCTACACAAAGCGCAGCTATAACGGCTGGCAGAGACTTCGACATGACCTATCGAATGGTGATGCCGAATGGCACGGTGAAGCATCTGCGCTCGCTTAGTCAGCGCCAGACGGAAATCGCTCATCAACTCGTCTACGTCGGAGCTACACAAGACATTACGGAATGGAAGCTCGCCGAGGCAGCGCTAAAGGCTAACGAGACCGAGCTTCGGCGCGCGAACAGCGAGCTCCTTAGGGCCTACCGCCACATCG